>WGCW01000149.1 GCA_015493585.1 Acidobacteriota bacterium | reverse complement strand
GCCCCGATGCATCCCTACACACAGACGCTCCTCGGCGAAATGACGCCGGCGCAGATGGGACGCGCAGGCCAACCGGCATCCGGCGCGCCGTGGCCAGATGGCTCATGCCCATTTGCGCCATCCTGCCCGCTCGCGGCAGCCGCCTGCACCAAGGAGCCCCCGCTCGAAGAGTTGGCACCAGACCACCTCGTTGCGTGCTGGTTTCCTCCCGGCGTCAAAGCCGCGCGGGCCGGCGCAACCCGGTCCTGATGATCTCAGAGCTGCGATTCTTCCTTGAGCTCCCGCCGCATCAGCTGGGAGAGGGCATCGTGCGGCGTGATCTTACCGGCGAGGATCCGTGCGACGGCATCGGAGATCGGCATCTCCACCTTCATGCTCGAAGACAGCCGCGCGACGGCCGGGGCCGTCCGGACCCCTTCCGCCACCTCCCGCATCGAGCCAAGGATCGCCTCGAGCTTCTCCCCCTGTCCGAGCCGGAAGCCGACCGTCCTGTTCCTCGAAAGTGTACCGGTACAGGTCAGCACCAGATCTCCCATTCCCGCCAGACCACGGAATGTGTTGACATCTGCCCCGAGCGAAACGCCGAGCCGCGTGATTTCGTGGAGGCCCCGCGTCATGAGGGCCGCCTGCGTGTTGTTCCCGAGCCCCAAGCCATCGATGATGCCGGCAGCGATGGCGATGACGTTCTTCAGCGCCCCGGCCAGCTCGACGCCAACGAGGTCCGTTCCGGCGTAGCAGCGGAGGTGCTCGTCGGAGAACTCCCGCTGCAATTTCGAAGCGATCCCAAGCTCGGAGCAGGCAAGCACGGCGGCCGATGGATGCCCCAGGATGACCTCGCGAGCAAAGGTCGGACCGGAGAGGGCACAGAAGTGGTTTGCTGCGATGCCCAGCGCTTCGGAGGCCAGCTGGTCCATCCGTTTGAGCGTGTGGGTCTCGATCCCCTTCGATGCGGACACGAGAACGACCTCGGGCCGCAAGGATCTGCGGAGCTCTTCCATGACGCCGCGGGAAAACTGAACCGGTACCACCCACACCCACACGTCAGCGTGGGCCGCAGCCTGCCCAAGATCGTTGGTCGCCCTGAGCGCCGGTGCAAGGTCGAGGCCGGTCTGAAACAACGGATTCTCGTGTGCGTGATTGATCCCGCCGGCGACCTCGGCCTCACGCGCCCAGACGAGGACGTCGTGCCCGCCCCGGGCGAAGTGATGCGCCAGCGCCGTTCCCCATGAGCCTGCTCCAAAGACACTGATCTTCATCCCTGGCCTCCCTTGCCGGAGCGGGGCAACGATTCGTCGATCGACGGCTCCTCTCCGCTCAGCAACCGTTTGATGTTTGGAATGTGCCGAATGATGATCACGACGGCAATAATAACGCTCGATGTGACAATCGCCCTGCCGGCGCCGCTGACGAAGAACACGATGACCGGAAAGAGCGCGGCCGACACCATCGAGGCGAGGGACACCGTCCGCCGGATCATCACGACAACCAGCCACACGATGAGGGCGACGCCGAGTGAGAGCGGCGCGATCGGCAGGAAGCTACCCAGTCCCGTCGCCACGCCTTTGCCGCCGCGAAAACGCAGCCACACCGGGAAGCAGTGCCCGAGCACCGCAGCCACCGCCGCTGCGCCGACCCACCGTCCCGCCGGGTCGTACACCGACATCAGCAGGACTGGAAGCGCTCCCTTGGCGATATCGAGCAGCGCGACCAGCGCCCCCACGCCCCACCCCGCCGCACGAACCGCGTTGGTCGCGCCGACGTTGCCGGACCCCTGGCGCCGCACATCGCTCCCGGTGCTGAACCGCACAAGGATCAGCGCGAACGGAATCGATCCGCTGAGGTACGCAACTGCAACAAGGATGTATTCCATCGATCCTCCGGGCTCCGTTCAAAGTGTACACCGGCACGGGACACCGCTTCCGGGAATAGCTCACGCGCCCGCCGCTGTTGCTCCCGCCGGAGGCATCCAATGACCGGAAAGACACGCCTCACACATGCCGGAGCCGCTGCACCGTCTCATGCGCTTCGATACGTGCTGCAGTTGGAGAGCGATCCCGTAACCGTGCTGGCGTTCGATGAAGAGCTGCTCGACATGGCCGTTTCTGGCGGTCCCGTCGTCACGATCTCATCGTGGCCGGATCCCGCGGTTGTGCTCGGATACGGCCAGCCAGCCCAAGACGTCAACCTCGAGCTCTGCCGCACGAACCACATCCCCGTTCTGAGGCGGATCACAGGTGGAACCGGCGTCGTCCAGGCAGGTGATCTCTCGGTCTCGCTCGCGCTCCCAGCCGGCCACCCGTGGGCGGCGTCGATTACCGGCTTGTATGATCTGTTTCTCGCAGCGCTCGCGAGCGCGCTCTCCGGCGCCGGCGTTAACGTTCAGCGTCCCGCTCCACAGCCCCCGGCCAGCCGCCACCGCTCCCCCATCTGCTTCGAAAACTGGGCAGCCGATACCTTGACCTTCCGCGGACGCAAGGCCGTCGGATGCGCCCAGGCACGCAGGCGGGACGCCGTGCTCGTACATGCTGCCATCGTGCTCGATCTTGACGTACCGTTGTACGCCGCCGTGTTCGGGGTCCGCCCCGAGCGGATCCGGAGCTCAATCACGGCGCTCAATACGGCGCTGAGTCCCCATGATCTTGCGAGACGTATCGCAGCGGTGCTCGGCGCTTCGCTCAAGACGGAGCTCCGGAAGGCCGATGCGCCGCCCGTCTCAGCCCGGTTTCTCGACCGCTACACCGGTCCCCGGTGGGCGCCCGTCGCGGCCAGCCAACGCTGACCCGGAATGGATCGGGCTAAGCTTCTGTTACTATCAAGAGTGAGACCTATTCTTTGGGAGGACCATGCCACGAAAACCCATTCACTCGTGTACCGTCGAACGGCTTGAGATTCTTGGCCCCGATGGAGCCCTCGATGCCAGCCTGATGCCGGACCTCGACGAAGCAACGATCGTCGAGCTCTACCGCACGATGGTCCGGATGCGCGTCTTCGACGACAAAGCCGTCAAGCTCCAGCGCCAGGGGCGGATGGGCACCTGGGCGCAGCTCAAGGGCCAGGAAGCCGTCCAGGCCGGGGTCGCGCATGCCATGATCGAGGACGACTGGCTGATTCCTGCGTTCCGCGAGCATGGCCTGATGTTCCTGCGCGGCGTTCCCGGCCACCTCATCTACGCCTACTGGGCCGGCGACGAACGGGGCGCGAGCTTCCCGGAGGGCGTCCGCTGTCTGCCGATCGCCGTGCCCGTCGGAAGCCAGTTTACCCACGGCTCCGGGATTGGACTCTCGCTCAAGTTGCGCGGGGAGCACGCCGCGGCCGTCACCTTCGGCGGGGACGGCGCAACGTCGGAGGGTGACTTCCACGAGGCGCTCAACTTCGCCGGCGTCTTTGACACCAACACCGTCTTCATCATCCAGAACAACCAGTGGGCTATCTCGATGCCGCGGGAGCGCCAGACATCGTCCCCGACCCTGGCCCAGAAGGCCGATGCCTACGGCATCCCCGGCCTCCAGGTCGATGGGAACGATGTCTTTGCGGTCTACGTCGCGGCAACCGAGGCGCTTGAACGGGCGCGCTCCGGAGGCGGTCCGTCGTTGATCGAGGCGGTCACCTACCGCCTGGGCGACCATACGACCGCCGACGATGCGAGCCGCTACCGCACCGGCGAGGAGCTTGCCCACTGGCAGGAGCAGGATCCCATTCCCCGCTTGCGCCGCTACCTCGAAGAACGCAACCTCTGGGATGACGAACGGGAACGCACCCTCGAAGAGGACGCTGCGAAATGGGTCGCGGCCGAGGTCGATGCGATGAACGCGATGCCACCGCCCGATCCGGGCGACATCTTCCGGTACATGTACGCCAGCATGCCGCCCGCGCTCGCCGGGCAGCTCGCCGGCCTCACACAGGAGGTGGACCGATGAGCACCGGACGAGGGCAGCAGTACACCGGTCAGGCTTCCGCAAGCGAGACGGCCAGGCTGACGATCGCCCAGGCGGTTCAAGATGCCTTAAACGTCGAGATGGAACGCGACCCCAGCATCATCGTTCTTGGCGAGGATGTCGGGCTCAACGGCGGCGTCTTCCGGGCTACCGATGGGCTCTTCGAACGGTTCGGACCGGACCGTGTCATGGACACACCGCTCGCCGAGGACGCGATCATCGGTGCCTCTGTCGGCCTTGCTGTGACGGGCATGCGGCCGGTCGCCGAGATCCAGTTCATGGGCTTCGTCTACCCGGCCGTTAACCAGATCCTCGCACACGCCGCCCGGATGCGGAACCGGACGCGGGGCCGTCTGACCGTGCCGATGGTCATCCGGATGCCGTACGGCGGCGGCATTCACGCTCCGGAAAGCCACTCGGAGAGTTATGAGGCGCTCTTCGTACATTCGCCCGGGATCAAAGTCGTCGTGCCGTCCAACCCGTACGACACCAAAGGGCTGCTGATCTCGGCGATCCGCGACGAGGATCCCGTGATGTTCCTCGAGCCGAAACGGATCTACCGCGCCTTCCGTGAGCCCGTTCCCCCGGGCAGCTACACGGTTCCGCTTGGCACAGCGGCCATCGCCCGCCAAGGCAGCGACGTCACCATCATCGCGTGGGGCGCCATGGTCCGCGTCTGCCTCGACGCCGCATCCGCGCTCGAACGGGAGGGGATCTCGGCCGAGGTCATCGACCTGAGAACGCTCAACCCGCTCGATCGCGACACGCTGCTCGCCAGCGTCACAAAGACCGGGCGTGCCGTCGTCGTCCATGAGGCGCCGCGGACGGCCGGCGTCGGCGCCGAGATCGTCGCGTTGATTAACGAACGCGCACTGCTCCAGCTCGAAGCGCCGGTGGAGCGCGTCACCGGGTTCGATACCGTTTTCCCCTACGCCAAGCTCGAGAAGCACTACCTGCCGAACCGCGAGCGCATCTCCGCTGCCGTCCGGCGTACCCTTGAGTTCTAAAGCCCGTTTCGAGGAGGAGGCAGCATGGCATTCACATTTCAGTTCCCCGACGTTGGGGAAGGCATCCAGGAGGGCCGGATCGTCGAATGGCTGGTTAACCAAGGTGACAGCGTCGCCGTCGACCAGCCGGTGGTCAAGGTTGAAACCGACAAGGCCGTCGTCGAGCTCCCCTCCCCCGAGGCGGGCACCGTCCTCACCATCCACGTTCCCGTCGGCGAAACGATCGAGGTCGGCGATCCGTTGATCACGCTCGGAAACGCCGGGGAGCAGACCGCTGACGTTCCCCCCGCCGCCACCACGCCCTCAGCGCCTGCCCAACAGCCCGCGGCGCCGGCGCCGCGGGCTGTTGGGCAGGCGCTGAGGGCGTGGTGGCGGCGGGGGGAACGTCAGCGGTCTGC
>WGCW01000148.1 GCA_015493585.1 Acidobacteriota bacterium | reverse complement strand
GGATTCGAACCCGTGTTACCGGCGTGAGAGGCCGGCGTCCTAGACCCCTAGACGAACGCGCCACGGGGAACGACACGCTACCATATGATTTTTCTCCGTGCAACCTTCGCGGCGCGGGCGTGAAGGCTGGCGGTGACGCTCACTGTCGAGCGGTGGGCCCTACAGCTTTCATCTCCCTGAACGGGCGAGGCTTGTCCCAGCAGGGACACAGGTCAGAAGCAAAGCGGGGGAGACGCCACGGCTGGCGTGGTCCTATCTGGACCGCCAACGTTTGGGACGTTTGGGGGCAGGTGGCGGTATGGCAGCTGTTGAGAAGTGGCATATATTGTGTGATGTGACGTGTCCGCTGTGGGGACGCTCCAGCTGGTACCGGCACACACCGGGGTTCAGATGCGTCGAAAGATCGTACGGGGTTGTTTGATCGGGCTCCTCGCCCTCGTCATGGTGACGAGCGCGGTGCTGGTCTACCTCGTCAGCACCGGCTTTGGCGCGGCACGCGGGCTCGCGGCCCGTCTCGCATCTCAGGCGGTGGGACGTCCAGTTGTGATCAAGGGGCCGTTTCACGTCCGGCTTGGCTCGGTGATACGGATCGAGGCCGGGTCGATCGTGATTGCCAATACGGGTTGGGGGAGTGGCTCTTCACTCGCATCTGCCGGCCGGCTCGACGTCTCGATCGAAACCCGATCGCTCCTCCACGGTCCACTGCACATCGAACGGATTGCCGTACGTGAGGGCCGTGTCAACCTGGAGACCGACCGGCGGGGACGAAACAATTGGACGCTGGGATCCGCTGGACCGTCGCGGACGCAGGCCCCAGCGCTGCCGCGGATCGATGCGATCGAATTGCAGGACTGTTCGGTGCGCTACGCGGCGGCATCGCGGCCGCAACCGCTGGAGGTGGCGCTACGAACGGCCCGTCTCCGGCTCAGCGCTAGGAACATGGTCCGGCTCTCGCTCGATGGGAGCGTTGATGGGCGTCCCGCCAGTTTGAACGGAGAAGCTGGACCGGTCGCACATCTGACCGGCGGCCGTTCCTTCCATGAGGATCTAACGTTCAAGCTGGGTGATGTTTCGGGGACGTTGCGCGGGCGCGTAGCCAGCCTGTCGACCCTGGAGGGCGCGTCGCTCGACCTCTCGATTGGCGGCCCGGACATTGCGGAGCTTGCGACGATCGCCGGACATTCAGGATGGGGTCACGGGCCGTTTCGCGTGATGGCCACGGCACGGCCCGCCGGCAGCGCGATCGAGGCGACGTTTGATGCAACAAGCCCGGTGATCCATGCACAGGGTCACGGGACGATCATCCCCGGGGCACCGCCGCGCGTGGATCTGACGTTTGACGCTTCCGGCAGCAACCTCCACACGCTTGGGATGCTGACCGGGTTGGACACGCTGCCGGCAAAGACGTTCGCGGCCGGCGGACGCCTTCAGTGGCATGGCTTTCCACTGATCATGGACCACGTGCATATCGAGACGGGCGCCGCGTCGATCAAACTCGACGGATCGCTGGGGCGGCCCCCCAGGCTCGCTGGGACCAAGCTGCGGCTTGATGCCCGGCGCGTGCCAGTGTCGTGGATCCGGCGGTTTGCGAACATCGCATTGCCCGCCGGGATGCTCTCGGCGCGCGGCGGGATCGAAGTGCGGGGACAGACGATCCGGATTGTGAAGCTGCACGCAGCCGATGGGCCTACGGCAGTCCGCGGCTCGGGCATGATCGTGCTGGGGAGCCGCTCGGCACGTTTCGACGGCAGCGTTTCCGGACCGGATCTCGCCGTGTTCAGTGGGATTGCCGGTACGAAGCTGCCCTCCGGCCCGTTTGCGGTGACGAGCCGTCTCGCTGTCCAAGCGGGAACGGTCCGGCTGGCATCGCTGGCCGGCCGGTTTGGCGATCTGCACCTTAGTGCGTCCGGCGTGATCGTCGCGTCGAACGGTGGCGCGGGAACAACGCTGCAGGTTCGGTGCGCTGGCCGGGATTTCCGGATGATCCGGCGGCTGACCGGGTATGGCCGCCTGCCGCGAGGGCCGTTTGAGATGACGGGCCACTGTGCCGTACGCGCGGCGGCGATCGATGTCAAGGGGCTCGATATTCATTGGAGCGGGGGCCGCGTCACCGGAGAGGTGCGTGTGGCGAAACCTCCAGCCTCTGGCCCGGTCGTGCTGCACATCCATGCCACCGGCCCCGATCTTGGCGCCGTCGCGCCGCTGGCCGGCCTTTCCTCGCTGCCGGGTGGTGCCTACGACGTCGCAGGGCGCGTCACGGTGTCCGGCCCGGTAGTCCAGTTGGAGGGCGCCCGCGTTCATGCCGGAGGGATGTCGCTGGCAGCAGATGGCACCATCGGTCTAGGACCGCATCTGGCAGGGACTGCTCTCCAACTCACTGCTTCGGGTGAAGACCTCGCAAGGCTGGGCACGGTTTTCGGACACGGCGGGCTCCCAGCGCTTCCGTTCGCCGTTTCGGGAGGCGTGAGCATCGCGTCTGATTCGATCACGGTGCGCGAAGCGACGATGAAGCTTGGCTCCGTCCAGATTGGCGCCACTGGGACCATGAGCCTTCCGGGTTTCCGGTTTTCGATCAACGTCGATGCTTCAGGCCCCAACCCGACGGTGCTCGTGCGATGCGCTCGAGCGTTCGGTGCCGGCTCGACCCTGAAGCTTCCAGCACGCCCGTTCGCCATCCGGGGCACGATCGGGCGCGATGCGGCGGGCTTTGACGTCTCAGGGTTGCATCTGAAGCTTGGTGCATTGCGCGGCGAGATTTCAGGACGGTTCGGTCTGCCTCCCCGCTTTGCCACAACCGACATCCACGTCAATCTTTCGGGTGGCAACGTGACCAACCTCGCGGAGCTGACCGGCCGCCGGCTTGACGTGCAGGGTCTCAGCTTCGTTGGGCTGATCCGCGCTCCGGAGCGGCAACGGGCCGGCGGTCCGGTGTTGCGTTTCAGCGGGCGGCTGTCGGCGAAGACGTTGGCCCTGGGGACGTCTCCGCATGCGAAATCCGCAAAGGAGAAGCGCACACACCGGAAGACCTCAGAGCGGCTCTTTTCCACGAAGCCGCTGACGTTCAAGCTGCCCACAACGTTTACTGGGCGCTTTGAATGCCGGATCGGCCACCTGAAACTCCCGTCCGTTCAGCTCAACGGCGTTGACGTCGTGGCCGTTCTCGATCGCGATGGCCTGCGTCTGACTCCGGTGCAGGCGCAGCTCGAAGGGGGCGGAGCCCTGACGGGGGTGGCTACGATGAGCACGAGCGATGGGCGCGTGAACATTGCCGCCAGGCTCCGCCTCGATCACTCCCGGCTCGGACTCGTGTTCGGTACGCCGCCGCAACCGGATGAGCCACCGCTTGACATTCGTATCGACCTGGCGGGGACGGGACGCTCCCCCCACGAGCTTGCGGCCTCGCTTCGGGGAAGGTTCAGCATGATGGCCGGCAACGGCCGCCTCGCATCATCCGTTCTCGACACGATCGGTGATTCACTCCTGCTCAAGATTCTCGACACGATCAACCCCTTCGCCCGGCGTGATCCAACGACCGAGCTCAGTTGTGCGGCAGTCGCCGGTGTCATCACGAACGGCCAGATTGTCCTTGGCCCCGCCGGGCTGACGACGTCGAAGGTCGTGACCGTTGGAACGGGGACCGTCGATCTTGGCAGTGAGAAGGTGGACATTACATTTACGACGAAGTCGAGGCGTGGATTGGGCATCAGCGCCGGGACACTGGCGAATGCCTACCTGCGCATCGGTGGGACGCTGACGCACCCAGCGATCAAGCTCAAACCGCTTTCGGCAGCCACATCGACCGGGCTTGCTGTGGCGACGGGGGGGCTCTCGTGGCTGGCGCGCGGTTTGTTTAACCGGATTCAGGCCGGGAAGGATACGTGCGGTGCGATGTCTCAGAAGATCCGCGATCTGTGGGCACAGCCGGCAGCAGGCCGTGTGGCGAAAGCACCGTAAGATCTCCCGATTCCTGGCGAGGATCCCCACTCCGCCTCTCATCTCCGGGAGGCCGGAGCGACGCGGCCGCGCGAATGGCGCATCCGGTGAGAGGCGGGCGAGCCGGGCTCGGTCGTGAAGGTCAGCACCCCGGCGGTACTGGCGTGGAGCTGGCCGGTGGAGGCGTGCGTCAGGGTGATGGTGACGGTTCCGTTGGCCTGGGAGGTTGAGAGCGTCCAGGAGGACCCCGGCTCGAGGTCGAGCACGGTGTGATGGGTTGTGACCGCTGCGACGGGCAGGGTGTAGCGCACTGGGCTTGCGGGCGGCGTGCCATCGTTTGCCGGCGAGAGGAGCACGGCATCGCGGAACGAGGGGTCCTCGATCAGGACGCCCTCGACATTGCTGCCGGCGATAGGGAAGGTCGCTGGTGGTGTGGCTGCGCCCGTTCTGTCGGGGAAAATCACCGTCAGGAAACGGTGATTGAGAGCCTGATCGGCCGGTTCGAGCTCGAGCCGCCATTCTCCCCATGGGATGTCTTCGAAGTCGTTTGTTGGCCGCGGCTGGGGCTCATTGTGGTCCCACTGCCAGTCATAGTTGTCATCGAAGACCCAAAACGCCTTGACGGCGCGGCCTCCAACGCGGCGGACGTGGTGGGATGCCGGCAGCACGAAGCGCAGCGTTGCCCGGGCGCCGCCCGGGGCGGTGAAGGACGCCGTTTCGGGATCCGTGAAGAGCGTTTCGCCGGGGGAGACGGCCGTCGATGGGCCGCTGACGGTTGGCTCGTTCTGCATGTGGAACAGCAGCTTGGTGGCCTCCCCGCTGAAAGACGGGTCCGTGACGCCGACCCGATCGTCGAGCACGATGGCCTCGGCGGGCCGCCCGCCGAACGCTCTCAGGTACACGAGCTCCCGCGTGAAGCGGGTCACCTTGGCGACGTTGCCCGGCAGATCGGTGTGGGCCGCCTGGTTGTACGCCGGCGTGTTGTACGCCGCGGTCGCATCGCCCCACACGTAGGAGTGGTCCGGCTGGTCCTCGTACCGCAGGATGTCACCCGTCTCGTAGATCGGGGCGTGTTCGTCGAGGTAGGCGGCCGACTCGGGCGCGCGCGTGCCGGGGTACGGCGCGCGTTGGCCGCCGTCGTTGGAGACGGCGTCCGGGCGGGCCTCACTGAGATCCTCGTCCGGGTTGAAGGCGACCAGCGTGTTGTGGGCGATTGTACGGACGTAGTAGTTGACGTCGTGATACGACAACCCCTCGCCCGAGTAGACGCCAGAATCAAGCAGGAGCGGCTCGCCCGAGAAGAGCGTGAAGGACCCCTCCTCGTAGTGCTGGTGGTAGCTGAACCGGTCACCGCAGTGGAACTGGATGACGGTGACCGCGGTCGAGGTGTCGCCGGCACCGGAGGGCCAGCCGCTGCGGAAGAAGACATCTCCGGTGCCGGCGGCGAGGTGCCCGGTGGCGGAGGGCGTCGTCGCGGGCTGGTCCGGGTTGTAGAACAGGAACTCTTCGTGGGCCAGGAAGGTGTCGGGGTGATCGACCGGCGGTGCGGAGAGATAGCCCTGGAGGGCCTGGGCCGCGGGATCGGACGGGAACGCCTCGATGAGGATGAGCCCCATAATGCGCCCGTAATCGGTCATCGGTCCGCGGTGGCGCTCCGCATCGCCGTGGCTGATGTACGGGTGGAAGAGATGTCCCCACGAATCCTCCGTTCCGGGGAGTTGGAGCATCGGCAGGTAGGCCAGGCGCTGGCGGAACCAGCTCGTCGCCGCGAAGAGGTTTTCTCCGGTGGCGCTTCGCCAGCCGGCAACGGCTTTGACGCGCCAGAGATTGGCGATCCAGTCGTAGACAGTCCCTTCCGGCCAGCCGCCTCCAGCGGCGATCCGGTCCAGGTTCGCGATGTCGAAGCCGGCGAAGCGGTGCTGACGGTACTCATCCATCCACCGTTGGGCGCCAGGCGCGTCATCGAGCGTGGCGAGCCCCATTATTGCGTAGGAATATCCCCAGCGGGGCCAGTAGTTGCCCCAGCCCGGGATGTCGTCGCCGTCACTGGTCACGCCGTCGAAGAAGCTCAGGATCGCGGAGCGATCGCTCGCGGAGAGCTCATCGTGGCACCAGTCGTAGACGAGGGCGATATCCCCAGCCTGGGTGGCCCAGCGCCCGGTTCCGTTGATCTGATCGAGCGCCGTGGCGATGGCGCCGTCCGTCCCGCTGCAGTACGAAGGATCGTCGAGGAGCTGACGCACGAGGGCCTTGGCGAGCATATCACCGTCTGGAGTGTTCGCCTGGCCCAGCAGCGCCGTCCAGCGGGGGTTGGAGCCGGTGGCGCGGGCGCGGAGCGCTGCCAGCTTGGCCGGCGTCAGGAAGAGCCGGGGATGGCCTTGGGGGATGGAAAGCACGCGGACCTCGACGGTGTCCGAAGCGGACGAGCCCTGCGCGTTCGTGACGGTCAGCTCGAGCGTCCACTCGCCGGCGGCATCGGGCTGAAAGGAGCAGATGGCACTGGTTCCGATTTCTCCGGAGAGGGCCGATCCGTAGGCTGCTGAAGCGATGCGCCAGGAGTAGAGCAGGGAGGCGTCGTTGCCACCGGCGTGATCGTGGCTTCCCGATCCGTCGAGCGTGACCGGTGTGCCGTCCCAGTGCAGGTTGACAATGTCAGCACCGGCATCGGCGAGCGGGGTATCGGGATCGTAGACGATGCGCAGAACCGGCCGCTGAGACACGGTGGGGAACTGGCTGGAGGCAAAGTCACGCCAGTCGGTGTTGCCATCCTGCCAGCCGGTGGCATCACGGAGCACAATTCCGTGATTCGGGTACTCTCCCCGGACCCATCCCTGAACGACGTTCGACAGGTCCCACGAGACCCACCCTTCGTCCCGGACACCGGTTTCGGCGAGGACCGTTTGATCGTAGTCCACCCCCGCCTGCATTCCCCTGACACCCCACGGGATGTTGGTCCCTTCCCCGGGATAGTATTCGAACGCGTTGTCTCCCGTGGCGCCGTGGGCGCCCGGCGTTGTGCTGACCTGTGCGGCAACCTGGTTCCCCTTGTCCCAGGCGGTCAGGACGCGGAACGCCTGAATCCGCCGTGGCAGCCCCTGGCTCCCGCTGCTGGTCGTGTTGTACAGCTCGAGCGTGGCCGAGATCACCGACGAGGTCACCGGGATCGACGAGAGGTCG
>WGCW01000147.1 GCA_015493585.1 Acidobacteriota bacterium | reverse complement strand
CAATGCTTCCCGCTTGTGCGTCTCCACCAATGTGGCGTCCATGTCCAACGTGGCGACGCCCAAAGGAGACCGCCGTTGCACCGCCGACACAAGATCCCAGTTCACCTCGTGCAGACCCGACAGCGCCGCGTTCGGTCTCGGCACCCAGGCCCTCCCGGGCGGTGGTATCAAAAAAATGTTGTGTCTGGGGGAACCAGGCGGAGAGGAGGGAAAGGATGACAGTCTCAAAAAGGATGATCGTCGTCGTCGAGGCTGTGGGGGCTGTGGGAAACGGGGGAGGGGCCCCGTTTTCCACAAACCCACAGCCCGCCAGGCGCGGCGGCACCAATACAATGTTACGAGGTGCCTATTTACTGCAATGCTGGGGGCGGCCAAATGGAGATTTGCGGGCACTGTACCGTCTGTCTTCTCCAGGGTGGTGAGATAGACGATTGCAGTTGATTGGCTGCACGACACCTCTCGGCCATCGAAACGGAGTGCGGTGAGGCTCGCCGCCTTTCAATGCGCCACCAGTGGATTTCGATCTGGTTCCCTTCAGCCTTGATCTGATAGGCTCGTAGGTGTTTGAGCTTGAGAAAGGTGATCGCGATGATGAGAAAGTGCTTTTACATCCTCATCTTAGCTGCGGTTGTCTCGGGTGGTTGGGGGTTTGGCCAACCTGCGGCCCGAAATCATGTCATTTCTTCCCGCCCGAAGTGGGCGCGGGGGGTCGCCGTGGAGGGGCGGCTCGTTCCGGACACGGGGGCCGAAACGGATCTTCAAGGGTTAAAACTTACTGGCCGCGAGCTCGTATGCCAGGACGGTAAGAGTAAGATCTACCTCCTGAACACCAAGACGCTCAAGGTCAACGTCTACAAACCAGATGGGGAGTTGTATGATTCTTTCGTCGCCCCATTTGAGCTTCCGACCACCGGAGACCGAGACGCCGCTTCTGCCTTCAGTGTCGATCACTGGGGAGATGAGCTTGCACTCCTCATCGGTGCCAAAGTTGTTACCGCGACCCGGGATCAGGCGCGCCAAGAGCTCCAACTGCCATTCCTCGGAACCGGTCTCGCTTTCGATGGCGACGATCTGATCGTCTCCAAAGTCCCCGTGCGGTTCGTACGCGACAAAGATGGTGTCCATGCAAGGGTCGATCCCGTTATGGTCGCGCGGTATGACCTGGATGATGGAACCTCCCAGCCGCTCGTAAAGTTTAAGGGGGGTCAGGCGAAAAATCCCATTACCAGCGGCCTGGCACACAAGATGTTGATTGCGGTTGGGCAGAGCCACCGGATCTGGGTTGCCGACGCGTCCTACCACTTGCGGATTCGCATTTTCGACAAGAACGGGAACCCGGTTCGCACATGGGAGGACAAGAAGGTTGCCACCAAGGTCAGCTTTGGTCATCCGACCAAAGAGCAGAAAGCAGAGCTGGAAGGTTTTACGGAAGAGGCAAGGAAGCGGGTCCATTATTTCCACGCTCCGCCCGTCGTGGTGGCTCTGGACGCCCACGACGGATTCGGATGGGTCCTTATTGCCTCCGGCCGGCTCACAAACCGGCCTGTTCTGGAGGTCTTGAGCGAGTCCTATCCGATGCCGGTAGCCCGCTTGCTGGTCGAGACGAAGACCGACGTATCAGGCGCACAGATGGCCGTCAGCGACGACTACGTCTGGCTCTTCCCGAGGAAGCAGGGCACACATCCCCTGCGGTTCGACCGTTTCGGTGATGGGCTTCTGGTGCAGATGACCCAGCAATGGATTGAAAACCAGCAACGGTTGAGGCGGTCAGTCCCTTCAGCACAGGCACCGTGCAAGGCTCAGCGCCGGTAGCACGATCTTCTGGCATCGGAATGAGCTCAACACCGTCCCCAACTCGGCACTCTTAACGAGGTCTGCACCAAACTCTTGGGCAAAGGCTGCGATAAGCGACCATTCATGTGCCTGAGCCCCCCGCCCAGATCCTTCGCGGCGCGCCTCTGGCGCGCCACTCAGGATGACATTGTGGGGGGCGTTCCGGGATGACGGAAGCGTTCGCCCTCGACCTGGAATGACACGAGGAGCTGTCATTCTGAGCACCCACATGCCCCAGTGCGGGGCACCGGGACGGTGGACTAGCAGGAATTCGGGTACGGTTTCTCCGGTTGCTCGACGCTCCGCGTTATCAGTAGGTTACGCTACTTGCTTCCACGTGATGCGATCGCTGTTAGTTGAGAGGAGGCGAGATCCTTCGCAGCGTGCCTCCGGCACGCCGCTCAGGATGACAAGGGGGGAGGTGTCATTCTGAGGAGGCGAAGCCGACGAAGAATCTGGGCGGGGGCATAACATGGCTGATCGCACGTCAAGCCCACCATAAACACCACGACCGGAGATGCATGAGCTCAACACCGTCCCCAATTCGGCGACGAGGTTCGTACGGAGGCTCGTACGGATGAAGGCACCACGATGCCCCGCCCTTTTTGAATCGATCTCTGAAATGCAGGTTATCGCCGGCCGCCGACGTGGCGTCCTCCGCCTGAACCGCGGGTCACGCGCGTGACGGAACGCTCCGTGCGGTTACCCGAAGCTCGACGCACGATCCCCGTTCGTGCGATCGAGCTGAACCACAGGCTCCGCGGCTCCCCGCCCCGAACACTCCGGAATCGTGCCCGTTCGAGATCGGTTCGCCGGACGTCGAGCCGTGCCGCGATCCGGGGCGACCGGAGCCCTTCGTCGGTCCGCAAGCGGAGACGAACCCGGTAAGGCTTCCGCAATCCGACGACCACCGGATGCTTGCGATTGATGGGGATTGCACGATCGAGTGCTGGACCCCCGACACCTCTCGGCCGGTGCAACGCCCCTCCCACCCGCACGTCAACCGGCAGAGGTTTGGGTGGCGTGGTCCCGCGCAACTCCATCCCTCTGCGATACCTCACGTAGAAAGGCGGATATGCATCGAGGTACGGAGGCCACATGCATACAGAGAAGATGGGTTCTAGCGCGTTAAACTGTGCCCCAAACCCCGCCAGCGGATCCCAGTACCACTCGGCGTGCCAGCCGTACTGCACGTTCCAGGCCCACCGGATCGAGGTGTACTGCTCAATCCGGAACCAGAGCATGATCTCCCAGTCGGACCAGGTCGCCATCACGGGCGGCAACACGCCCTGCGCCCACATCAGAGCCGTCTGGGGCCACATCGTGCCAGGTTCCGCCAGCAAGGGCGCAAAACTTCCCAGCCACGTGTTCCCAACGATCTCCCCGTGGAGCCAGGTCAGCGGCCCCGCATCGGTCACCCGTATCCAATGGATCTTTCCGTCAGCTCCGCGATCGGCCACCATGGGTGGCAGCACGTCCACCCTGGAGTACAGGTTGGCGCGGGTGAGGGTCAGCTTCCAGCTCTCCTGACGTTCCTTGACCCATTGCATCAGCTCGCTGTCCGTCCGGTGGCCGATCCACAGGCGGGAGAAGAACGTCGACTGACGCAGTACCTCGGGCTCAGGTCCCGACACCGTCCCGATGCGAACCTTGGTTCGTCCGTACGCCGCCTTCGTGATTGAGTACATGCCGCCGGCGGGGAAGTACACCGATCCGGCGCCCGAGAGGATCGTCACCGGCTTGACGGTCTCAAGCGCCATCGCGCCCTTTCCCAAGAACAGGACGGTCCTGTCGCCAACCGGGTCCGCGGCCTCGAAGTCGAATGAGGTTGCTCTATCGAACCAGTAGAGGTTCCGGTTCAACGTCTGGATCTCCAGACGCCCCTGACCGGTGTCGATCTTTGCCCCCACCGGGATGACGTCGTCGATCTTCGGGGCCACCGTCTGTCCCATGAACGCCAGGCTCATCCCCTGCCCTTCGGCAAAACGGACACGCCCCGCGGCAACTTTGATCGGATCGACCTGTTGAGCGGACGCCACCGTCATGCCGGCGCACATCATCAGCCCGGTCATCACAATCCGCATCACGTGTGTGATCTTCATCGCGGCCCCCTCAGCCTCTACACTTGCAAACATAATGCCACGCCTACGTATTCTCAAGCACTCTGGCATTTCTCTTTGTCCGCCGTTGCCAGCGGTGAAACTTTCTGCGCCTCCGGGGGTATACAATTCCGGTGGCCCGGACTGGCCCGTGGAGGTATTCATGCGATCGCAAAAAACCCTCTCCAGCCTTTCAAGGATCTTCGGCGTGCTGCTGACCATCGCTGCAACCGCAACGCTCCCCACCTCAGCCTCACCGCTGCCAAGAACGGCCCGTCACAAACCCGCGGCCAAGCTGAGCCTCCAGCGCATCTTCGGCAATCCGATGCATCCTCTGGACGGACGCGTCCCGTGGGGATCGTGGAGGCCTGGCCGCGAGGCGGTGGTGTTCACCGAGCCGGTCCTCCCGGCTGCCGGGACAAAAAAGCAAGTTGCCAAGCCCGCGCCCCCCGCCTTCGAGATCGTTCAGATCGACGCGGCAACCGGAGCACGAACGATTTTGCTCCGTTCTCAAGATGTCAACATCAAGGGGCCCGATGGAAAGACCCATCATCCGATGCTCGCCAGAGCCATATTTGCCCCGGATGGGAATCACGTCCTCATCCCCGACGGGGGCGATCTCTATCTCGATGATCTCAGCACGAAGAAGCTGACGAAGCTCGCAACAGGTCCTGGCGCTGAAGAAATCCCGAAATTCTCCCCGGATGGCTCGAAGTTGGCGTATGTCCGGAACAACGACGTGTACGTGTATGACCTCGCCTCGAACACGGAGATCCGTCTGACGAGCGACGGTTCGCCCAAGGTCCACAACGGCATCCTCGACTGGGTGTACGAGGAAGAGCTGGCCTCACGGACGGCCCACGCCTTCGTCTGGTCGAAGGACGGGCGGCGCATCGCCTGGCTGCGCCTCGATGACAGCCCGATCCCGCCTTTTACGATCGTCGACTACCTGCACGTCCATTCGAAGGTCAAGACCCAGTACTACCCCAAGGCGGGCGACCCCTCCCCCATTCCCTCCTTGCACATTGCACAACTCGGGCCACACGGGCAGGTCGTGTCCAGGCGCTCGGTCACGTTCGCAGATCCGATCCCGTACGTACCTCGCTTCGGGTTTCTCCCCAAGGACACCGGATTCTGGTACCAGGTGCTCAACCGTGCTGAGAACCGGCTCACCCTGATGAAGCTCGACTTCGCCACCGGCGCTGCGTCCCCGCTGTTGACGGAAACTGATCCGTACTGGCTCGAACCGGTCGACATGCTGCACTTCTTCCCCGATGGGCGCTTCCTGTGGGCATCCCGGCGCTCCGGTTGGATGCACCTCGAGATCCATACACCCGCGACCAACACGGTCAGGGACCTGACCCCCGGCGCATGGGACGTGACGTCGCTGCTCGGCGTCGATGACGCGACCGGCCGCATCTGGTTCCAGGCGGCCCGGCCCACCCCCATGGAGCGCAGGCTCTACCTGGTCAACGCCAACGGTGGGCCGGTCAAGGGGCTGACGCCAACCCCTGGAACCCACTCCGGCAAACTGTCCCCAGCCAAGCAGCACCTGCTCGTCGTCTCCTCGACCGTGACCCGGACGCCCCACGTCGAGCTCTTCTCCGCTGACGGAACACACCTCAGGACCCTGTTCGCCAACCATCCGAAGGAGCTGGCCGCCATCAAGCTCGGCCACATTCGTTTCCTCCAGGTCAAGGCGGACGACGGCACGAAGCTCAACGCCGAAATCATCACCCCGCCGGATTTCAACCCGCGTCACCGGTATCCGGTGATCGTCTATGTCTACGGCGGACCGGATGCCCAGGTCGTTCGCAACGGATGGGGCCGCTCGATGGAGCTGTTCCACCTGTGGCTGGCCCAGGAAGGGTTCATCGTCTTCTCGCTTGACAACCGGGGTTCAGCTAACCGGAGCCGTGATTTCGAAGGGTTCATCAAACACAGGCTGGGATCGAGCCAGCTCCCCGATCAGCTCGCCGGCGTGCGCTGGTTGCGCCGGCAGCGCTACGTCGATCCACACCGCATCGGGATCTGGGGCTGGTCGTACGGCGGGTACTTCACGACGTACGCACTGACCCACGCGCCGGGCGTCTTCGCGGCCGGCGTCGCCGTGGCGCCCGTGACCGACTGGAAGCTGTACGACTCGATCTACACCGAGCGGTACATGGGGAAACCGTCCGAGAACCCCAAGGGCTACGAGGCCGGTTCGGTGCTGGCGAAAGTGGCCGGCCTGAAGGATCCGTTGCTGATCATCCATGGAACCGGTGACGACAACGTGCATTTCCAAAATACGTTGCAGTTTGCCAACGCGGCCTGGCGGGCGGGCAAGACGTTCAGCCTCAAGCTCTTCCCCAACCTGAAGCACGGTCTGCGCGCACGCGGATCCTACCTCCAGGTCTTCTCCGCCATCGGGAACTTCTTCGAGGCACACTTAAAGCATCGTCCCGGGAGCGGCTCGGCTGGGGACTGAAAAACTTACACGGCAGCCAGGAGCGAGGCGGCGGCATCAGCCAGCGGCCCGGAGCCCTGAACGAGCACCTTGAGATCGGCACCCATCCCCTCGGGGTCGAGTAAGCGCTTGATCTCCTGACGCTCGGCGTAGACGGCCGCATCAAGCTCGGCCTCGATCCCAACGCCGCGTTCGGCCGCAAGCTCGCCGATCCCAGCCCGGATCAGCAGCTCGGCTAACGGCCAGAGGCCGATCTCGCGCCACGCGGCGCTGTCCGCGGCGCGCCTGAGATCGTCCCAATTGACGTGCGCCGTGATGTCCTGCTCTCCCGGGGCTTCCAACGGATCCCGGCTCAGCTGATGCCGGCGGTAGCAGGCCAGCGATCCGTTCCGGCGCCCACGCGGATCGTAGAGCCGGCGGGCCGAATACCCGTAATCGAGCACAATCACGACGCCGTTGCCGCCCGCCCATTCGAGCAGCTCCCGGTGAAGCCGCTCTGCTCCGAGATTGATCTCAGCGATCTGCCCCTCCTCGAGTGCGATCCCGTGCGAGGCGAGGTACGCCGCCGCCTCTGATCTCGCCGGCCGCTCCTCCCAGCCAAGGGCATCTTCCGCGGCAATCACCCACAGCTCCATCAAACCCGTTGCCCGCTGCACGACGCGCCGCACGGGCAGCGCATCGTAGAGCTCGGAGGCGTGCACGATGACAGGGACGGCGGGGGGCGCCGTTTCGGAAAGATCTGCCGTCACGACGACCTGCGGATCACTGCCGAAACGTTGGCGCTGCTGCTCGCGCCGCGTGCGGGAGCGCTCCGCCGACACAATCCGGCGGATGCGCGTCTTGACCACTGACGAGAGGTTTGCCAGAACTGCATTGAGAAATTCCCCACCTCCCGACGCGACATCGGCGATCTCGACCTCGCCCGCCGCACCGGCTAACCCGCCGATCAGGCGGGCCAGCGTCGCACCATACCAATCCGAGGCGGTCGGCGCCGTGACAAAATCCCCGTGCCGGCCGTACCGGATGGCCTCTCCGTTGTAGTACCCGTGCCCGGGGTCGTACAACGCCAGCTCCATCAGCTGGTCGAACGGAAGGGCACCGCCACGCGCCAGGATCGCATCACGTATCCACATCGCGTGTAAGTGTACACGTTCTCCAGCCTTAGAGCGGCAGAGCGGGCCAGGTCCAGGTTGCCAAAGTCAGGAGGTTATGGTATACAACACGGGCTGCTTTCGGAAGAAAGTGGGCCGGTGGCCCACTTTTTTTAACGCAGCGAGGAAGGATATGAAGCTGGCACACACGTTGAAAGAGCGCTTGGCTGCCCTCGTTGAAGCCCAGGGGTTTGAGCTGCTCGATATCGAAATCGCCGGTGGTGGTGCCAAGACCGTCATGCGGCTGATCGTCGACGGCCCAGCCGGGGTCACGCTGGACGAGTGTGCAGGCATCTCCCGGGAGGCCTCTGCCCTGCTCGACGTGGAGGAGCCGTTCACCCACAGCTACACGCTACAGGTGAGCTCACCGGGCCTGGACAGGAAGTTCTATTCCAACGGCGATTACCGCCGCTTCGCGGGACGCCAGGTCAAGGTCAGGATGCGGCCCGAATACCGGGAGCACCGTACGGTCACCGGCGAGCTGCTGGGCTTGGAAAACGGGCTCGTGCGTCTCGCCGCTGCCGGCGGTGACATCGTGGAAGTGCCGCTGGACAAAATCTTCGAAACCCGTCTCGAAGTGGACTGGGATGCCGTCATGCATGAGAGGAAGTGCCGGATATGAAGTTGGACATCAACACGCTGGTCCGCCAGGTGGCGGCGGAGCGCGACATCGAGCCCGAGAAACTGCTCGACGCGATCGCCGAGGCGATCACCTCGGCAGCCCGCAAGCATTACAAGCTGCGGAGCGTCCTCGTCGAGATCGATCCGGACACCGGTGAGGTGCTCTGTTGGGAGACGCGCAACGTCGTCGAAGAGATCGAGGATCCCGAGATTGAGATGACCCTCGAAGAGGCGCGTGCGATCGATCCCGAGGCTGAGGTCGGCGGGCAGGTCCGCCTCAAGCCGCTCGATACATCGCAACTTGGGCGGATCGCCGCGCAGTCCGCCAGACAGGTGCTGTTTCAGCGAATCCGGGAAGCCGAGCGCGCCGTTGTCTACAAGAACTACTCCCAGCGTATCGGCGAGATGCTCAATGGCATCGTCAAGCGGGTTGACCGCGGCAACATCATCGTTGAGCTCGGTGACACCGAGGGGGTGATCCCCCGCGGGCACCAGGTGCGTCACGAGAGGTACAGCCAGGGCGACCGCATCCGTGGCGTTGTCGTCGACGTCACGATGGACGCCAACCGCCCACAGGTGATCCTGTCCCGAACCGATCCCCGTCTCCTGGAGAAGCTCCTCGAGATGGAGGTTCCCGAAATCTACGATGGCACGGTCGTCATCAAGAAGTGCGTCCGGGAACCCGGAGAACGGGCCAAAGTGGCCGTGTTCTCCCGCGACCGCGACGTCGACCCCGTTGGTGCCTGCGTTGGGCTGAAGGGATCTCGCGTGCAATCGATCACACGCGAGCTCAAGGGGGAGAAGATCGACATCATCCCCTGGAACAACGATCTCGTCACTTTTGCGCAGAACGCGCTCGCCCCCGCCAAGATCAACCGGGTCGCGGTCCGCGAAGAGCCGGTGATGATACGGGTCCACGACGAGGAGGGCAACCTGCTGGTGGACGATGAGGGCCAACCAGTCTATGAAGAAAAGATGGACATGGTTCTCGACGTCATCGTTGGCAGCGAGCAACTCTCCCTGGCCATTGGAAAACGGGGGCAGAACGTCAGGCTAGCGTCGAAGCTCCTGGGCTGCCGCATCGAGATCAAGAGCGAAGATGCCGTCAAGGATGAGCTCGCTTCCGCTCTGGCCTCCATGCTGCGCGAGATGGAAGGTGGCGAGCAGGAGGAAGATGCTCTTCCACCCGTCGAGGCACCGGCTGCAGCCATCGATTACGACGAGCTCATTCCACTCGACGATCTGCCAGCCCTGACCGACCGCCTGCGCGAACGTCTAGAGGACCACGGGCTTCACACGGTTCAAGACGTTCTGGCACGAACGGCCGAGGAGCTCGCCGATATTCCTGGGATTGGACCCATGACGGCTCACCGCCTGCTGGACATGGCCCAACAAACGCTCGAGGACGCCCGTGCAGAAGCGGCAGAGGAAGAGGCGGAGGAGGAGTAATTGTCCATGGCTCAACAGCTTCGAGTCGTAGATCTCGCGAAGACCATGGGCATCAGCTCACGAGAGCTGATTTTCAAGCTTCGTTCGATCGGCGTCAATGTCGGCAGCGAAGAAGATGCACTCGACCTTGCAACCGTTCGTTCCATCATCACGGGGGAAACACTCCAGAGACGTCCCCGCGAAGTGATCGTACGCAAGGAAACGGCGGAGGAAGAGGCAGCAGCCAGCAGCGCCCGTGACCGCCTTGCACGCCGCAAGCGGCGCCGGGTGATCAAGACCGAACGGCAGATCCAAGAGGTTGTTCCGGCCAAGGCCCCTGCGCAAGAGCCCGCGGAAGCCAAACCTCCCAAAGAGGAGGCGGAGACCGCACCCGTTGCCGAGGCGGTCGAGACGGCCCCCACACCGGTCGATGTGGCCGAAGCCAGCGTAGAGACGGTTCCGGCCGAAGCAGCCGCCGTCAGTGCCGAAGCAACCGCGACGGCTCCCGCCGGGGAACCGGTTCCGGCGGCCGGGGAACCCCAACCGGCCGGGGAACCCCAACCATCCGAAGAGCCGGTCACGGCCGAACCGGTTGCAAGCGAAACGATCGAGAGGGAAGACGTCGAGGTCAAACCTGCGCCGGAGATCTCGGAAGAGGAGCTGACGAGCGCCCGGAAGGGGCCGGAAGAGGAACCACAACGCGTTCGCGCCCGCAAGACCGCGCGCACGCCTCTCGAAGCCGGTCTGCGCGAGCTCTCGCCGGACGAGATCAAGGAGCGCCTGAAGGCACAACGCGCGGCCGAGAAGCGGCGCAAGGAAGCCGGAAAGACCCGTGGCACCAAGGCCCGGAGCCGGAAGGACAAGGCCGCCGCAGACGCACAGGAGATTCGCGATCTTCTCAATAAGTTTGAGGAACAGAAGCTCAAGAGCCAGCAGGAAGCAGCCTCGCCATCGGCGAAACCCTCCGCGCGGCGGATGCCCGGACGTGCGGCGAAGAAGAAGCGGCGACATCAGTCGAGGACCAGCACCGCCCCTGCGCCGCCGCAGCCACGCCGGACGATCTCCTTCAAGGACGGCGTCAAGCCGGAAGGTCCGGTCATCCTCTCGGAGATGGTCACGCCCAAGGAGCTGGCAGAAAAGCTCAACATCAACGTCAAGGATCTGCTCGGTCTGTTGATTCAGCGGGGCATGATGGTGACGGCCAACCAGTCGCTTCCCCATCAGCTCGCCGAAGAGGTCTGCGCGGACCTGGGCATCGACGCCATGGTCGCCTCGATGGAAGAGGTGCTCGAGTTCGAGCGGGAGGAGAGCGAGGCAGCGTCGGGCCCGCTCGAACCGCGCCCGCCCGTCGTCACCGTGATGGGCCATGTCGATCACGGAAAGACCTCACTGCTCGATGCCATCCGTTCGAGCCGCGTGGCCGATCAGGAGGCCGGTGGTATCACGCAGGCGATCGGCGCCTCGCGGATCACAACGCCCGATGACAAGACGATCGTCTTCGTCGATACACCCGGCCATGAGGCCTTCACCCAGATGCGCGCCCGCGGCGCTCAGGTCACGGACATCGTCGTCCTCGTCGTTGCGGCCGATGACGGCGTCATGCCGCAGACGATCGAGGCGATCAACCACGCCCGGGCGGCCAAGGTGCCGCTCGTGGTCGCCATCAACAAGATCGACAAACCGAACGCCAACCCCGACCGCGTCAAGCAGGCGCTCGCCGAGCACGAGGTCCTCGTCGAGGAATGGGGCGGCGATGTGCCGGCGGTCGAGGTCTCCGCCAAGAAGAGAATCGGCATCGAGGATCTCCTCGAGACGATCCTGATCGTCGCCGAGATGAGAGACCTCAAGGCAACGCGCGAAGGCCCCGCACGCGGCATCGTGCTCGAAGCGCGCAAGGAGAAGGGCCGCGGCATCGTCGCAACGGTCATCATCAAACAGGGCACGCTCAAAGTTGGCGACTATTTCTTCTGCGGTTCCACGTGGGGCCGGGTCCGGGCGATGGCCGACGACCTCGGGAACCGCGTCGACGAGGCCGGTCCGTCCGAGCCGGTCGAAATCATGGGGTTCGACGACGTTCCCGGTGCCGGCGATCTGTTCAACGTGGTTGAGAGCGAGGCCAAGGCGCTCGAGGTCGCGTCCTTCAGACGCCAGCGCGAGAAGGATGAAGCGCTGAAGGCCACGCGCAAGGTCTCTTTGGAAAACCTCTTCGACCAGATCGCTGCCGACGAGATCAAAGAGCTCAACGTCGTGATCAAGGCCGATGTCCAAGGTTCGGTCGAGGTCCTCCGCGATACGCTGGAAAACCTTTCCACGGACAAGGTCAAGATCAAGGTGCTGCACGGTTCGGTCGGGGCCGTCACGACGAACGATGTCATGCTGGCCTCGGCGTCCAACGCGATTATCATCGGTTTCAACGTACGGCCCCAGCGAACGGCACGTGACCTCGCCGAAAAGGAGAAGGTCGATATCCGGCTGCACACCGTCATCTACGAGCTGATCGATGAGATCAAGAAGGCGATGATCGGGCTGCTGGAACCCGAATACAAGGAGGAGCAGCTCGGTCAGGCGGAGGTCCGGGAAGTGTTCCGCGTGCCAAAGGCCGGAACTGTCGCCGGATGCTTTGTCATCGAAGGTGTCATCCCCCGCAGCGCGAAGGTGCGGTTGCTCCGTGACAATGTGGTCATCTACGACGGCGCCATCGCCTCGCTCAAGCACTTCAAGGACGATGTTGCCGAAGTCCGGCAGGGCTTTGAGTGCGGCATTGGGCTGGAGCGTTTTCAGGACATCAAGGCGGGCGACGTCATCGAAGCGTACCAAATGGTGGAAATCGAACCCGAGCTGTAGGGCCAGGTTCAAACGAGATGGACAACGGTCAGAACCTATTCGTTGGGGTGGCACGGCTCGAGGTGCACATCCCGGAAGCCCGGAGCCTCAAGGACCGGCGCCGGGCGCTCCGGCCGTTGATTGAACGCCTCCGGAACCGGCACCGCGTGCTCGTCATTGAGACCGGAAACGCTGAGCTCCACCAGCGGGCGGGTCTGGCGATCTGTGGACTGTCCTCGACCGCCGCCGATCTGGAGCAACGGTTCGACCGCGTCCGGGGAACGGTCGATGAGATCTGGGCCGGCATGATCCTGAGCTGGGATCTCGAGCTGATCCAGGTGGCCGGGGAGTAAGGAGCGAACATGCCTCACACATCTTTTGAACGGAATGCACGCCTGGAAGAGGCGATCCGCTCAACGCTGACAGAGCTGCTGATGTTCGAGGTCAAGGATCCTCGCCTGGAGGGCGTCACGATCTCGGGTGTCCGGCTTTCCGGGGACCGAGCCTACGCCAAGGTCTACTTCTCGCTGATCGGCGACGAGGAGCGGGAAACGCACGCCGCAGAGGGGTTCTCGGCGGCATCCTCGTTCCTCCGCCGGGAGCTCGGACACCGCATGCGCCTGAGGATCGTTCCCGAGTTGCGCTTCATGCGCGACACTTCCTACGCCTACGGGGACCACATGGAACGTGTGCTCGAGAAGCTGCACGAGGAGGGTCTCATCCCTCCGGCCGACGAGAAACCGGACGGGGAGGAGACCACATGAGGGGACCGCTGGCAGATCCCGCCGCCGCCGTCGCGCGGCTCAGCCGCGCCCGCCGTGCTCTCGTGACCTCGCATCGAAACCCCGATGGTGACGCGCTGGGTTCTGAGCTTGCCATCGCCGAGCTGGCTCACAAGCTCGGCGTCGAAACCGAGATCATCAACCGCGACCCGGCAACATCCGGGCTCGATGAGCTCCCCGGCGCACCGGCCATCTCGATTCGGGACGATCTCCCCGAAACCTTCCCGAAGAGCTTCGACCTCGTCGTCACAATGGAGTGCCCCGGACTCGATCGAACGGGGTTCAGCGGCCTCGACCAGCTGCCGATCCTCAACATCGACCACCACCGCGCCAACGACCGGTACGGCGAGGTCAACTACCTCGACGAGGAAGCCCCCGCCGTTGGTGAGATGGTCTTCCTGATGTTTGACGCCGCCCGCCTCACGCCTTCGGCCGATGCTGCCACCAACATGTTCGCCGCGCTCAGTACGGACACTGGTGATTTCAAGTACTCCAATGCGACACCCCGGGCCTTTCTGGCAGCCGCCAAGATGGTCGCCGCCGGAGCGCGCCCGGAGCAGATCGCCGAGTGGGTCCACGAACGGAGAACCGAGGCATCGATTCGCCTGCTCGGGGAAGCCCTGCGCACCCTCGAGCTTCGATCCGGGGGACGGTTGGCGACCTTCGCCGCCAGTCCAGAGGCTTTCGAACGGGCCGGCGCCTCCCCCGCCGATACCGAGGATCTAATCAACGTACCCCGGTCGATCGCCGGCGTCCAGGTCGTTGCGTTCCTCAAGCAGTGGGAACCGCCGGCGGTCCGGATTAGCCTAAGGTCCAAGGGAGCAATCGACGTCCGTTCTGTTGCCGTCGAGTTTGGTGGAGGCGGCCACACGAACGCCGCAGGCTGCAGCGTCGATGGTGAGCTTACCGCCGTCAGAAAGAGGCTGACGGCACGCTTAGAGCAACTCTTGGAGGCACGCTCATGAGCCGCCGCCCCGCCCGCTGGCACGGTCTGCTCCCCGTTGCGAAGAGCCCAGGTCCGACCTCTCACGATGTCGTGGACATCGCGCGAAAGGCTCTGCGCCAGCGCCGGATCGGTCATACCGGGACGCTGGATCCAACGGCCGAAGGCTTGTTGCTGCTCCTTGCCGGTCAGGCCACACGGTTGCAACAGTACCTCCTTGGCTGGGACAAGACCTATCTGGGAGAGATCCGGCTTGGCCGCGCAACAACGACCTACGACGCCGAAGGAGAAACGATCGAGCCTGCTGGACCCGCTCCTGCACTCCGCCGGGAGGATCTCGACGCCCTGGAAGCCGCCTTCTCAGGCCACATCGAGCAGGTTCCGCCGCCCTTCTCCGCAAAGAAGGTCGCGGGCAAAAAGCTGTATGAGCTCGCCCGCGCCGGTGAGACTGTTGACGTCAAACCAAAGCCCGTCACGGTGTTCGAGCTCCACCTGAGCATGCAGGCTGGGGACGTCATGCGCTTTGAGGTCCGGACATCGTCCGGCTTCTACGTCCGGTCTCTGGCACACGATCTCGGCGTCCGCCTGGGCTGCGGCGCGCATCTGATTCATCTCAAGCGGATCGCCATCGGGCCGTACACGGTCGAGGACGCGCTGAGCCAGCAGGAGCTTGAGGCTGCGTCTTCCCCGGAGGAAGTCCTGAAGAGCACAGCGTGGACGCCTCTCGAAAAGATACGCCTGCCGTTCCCGTCCGTCGATCTCAACCCTGCTGCCGAGGACCGCTTCATGCACGGGGGCGAGGTCATCATCCTGCGCAAGGGCGGCGCGGAGATGGCGGGCGGCGATGCTCTGTCCGTTCACGGGCGGCAGGGCCAGCTCCTCGGCATCGGCACGGTTGGCAGCGTCCTTGCCCGCGGCCGCACAATCGTGGTCCGTCCAAAAATGGTCCTCGACCTCGGGAAAAGGTAAATGCGGAGGTTGTTGCGCTGTGTGGAACTCGTGTGATCCCAGCGGATACGACCACGATGGAAGCACGCTCACCCCAACGCCAAGGCAACCGGTCGCGGGGAGAGCGCCCGAGGGAGCGCGGACTTCAGTCCGCATCGTACGCTCAACGCGTTCTGGTACAAAAAGATGCGAACTGAAGTCCGCGCCCCAAAGCTCCTTCCGGCCGACGGGGCACAGCGCAACAACCTCAAGCGGCAGCGATATTGCGAGATCGGCAGGGTCCTGATAACGTAGCTACGCCTTCGTCACCGGAAGGCTGTTTGGAGGAAAACGTGAGTCATTTCAACGCGAAAAAACCCGGAATCATCGACGAGTTCCGCACCCATCCGGGGGACACTGGGTCTCCCGAGGTTCAGGTGGCGCTCCTGACGCGCCGCATCCAGTACCTGACGGAGCACTTCAAAACACACAAGAAGGATTTCCACTCGCGCCGGGGCCTGCTCCGGCTCGTCGGACGCCGCCGTCGCCTTCTCGAATACCTCAAGCGGAAAGATATTGCGCGCTACCGCGACCTCGTGAAGCGGCTCGGCCTGCGCGGGTAAGGAACAGACAGTATGCACATTGAAAAGTCCGTCGAAGTTGGCGGAAAGAAACTGACCTTCGAGCTTGGCAAGCTGGCCAAGCAGGCGGACGGCTCGTGTACCGTCCGCCTCGCCGACACGATGGTTCTCGTCACCGCGTGCGGTGCGCCCACCGAGCGGACCGGCATCGACTTTCTGCCGCTCACCGTCGATTACCGTGAGTACACGTACGCCGGTGGCAGAATCCCCGGCGGCTGGTTCAAGCGTGAAGGGCGCCCGACGGAGAAGGAAATCCTGACGTGCCGGGCGATCGACCGGCCGCTGCGGCCGCTCTTCCCATCCGGCTATCACCGGGAAACACAGATCATCGGCATGGTGCTCTCGGCCGACGGAAGCAACGATCCGGACATCCTCGCTCTCAACGGTGCCTCGATGTCGCTGATGGCGGCCCGGAAGATCCCGTTCTTCACACCGGTCGGCGGTGCCCGCGTTGGACGCGTCAACGGCGAGTTCGTGCTCTTTCCAACCCATGAGGAACGTGACGCGGGCGACCTCGATCTCGTCGTGGCCGGAACCGAAGAGGCCGTCGTCATGGTCGAGTGTGGTGCGGCCGAGCTGGACGAGCACATCTTGCTCGACGCGCTCGATCTCGCGCACGGGGCGATCAAGAAGATCATCGCCACCCAACGCGAGATCATCGCCGAGCTCGGCATCGAGAAGGACGAGTGGGTCCCGCCGGAAAATCCGTGGCCCGAGGCGTTCGAGGCGTCTATCCGCGAGCAGTGGCGCGGCCGGCTTGCGGAAGCTCTCGCCATCAAAGGCAAGCTGGAGCAGCAGGACGCGATTCGTGCCCTGAGAGACGAGGCCATCGCCGCTCTTCCCGATGAGGACACCGCCGAACAGGGTCCCTGGCTCAAGAAGATCTTCGAAACGATGGTCAAGGAGATCACGCGAACGACGATCCTCGACGAGGGACGCCGCCTCGATGGACGTGCGTTTGATGAGATCCGGCCCGTTTCGTGCGAGGTCGACATCCTGCCGCGCACGCACGGCTCGGCGCTGTTCACCCGCGGTGAAACCCAGGCGATGGTGACATGCACCCTCGGCACCTCCGAGGATACGCAGATCATTGAGGCGTTCGAGGGGGAATCCCGGGAACGCTTCCTCCTGCACTACAACTTCCCGCCGTTCTCGGTCGGAGAGGTCCGGTTTCTGCGTTCGCCTGGCCGCCGCGAGATCGGTCACGGCAACCTCGCCAAACGCGCGCTGACGCCGGTCATCCCGTCCGAAGAGGAGTTCCCGTACACGATGCGGGTCGTCTCCGACATCCTAGAATCAAATGGTTCGTCGTCGATGGCCACCGTCTGTGGTGGCTCGATGGCGCTGATGTCCGCCGGCGTTCCGATCCGGAAGGCCGTTGCGGGCGTCGCCATGGGGCTGGTCTCCGACGGCTCGCGTCACGTCGTTCTGACCGACATCGCCGGTCAGGAGGACCACTACGGCGACATGGACTTCAAGGTTACGGGAACCCGTGACGGTGTCACCGCGCTTCAGATGGACATCAAGATCTCTGGACTCGACCGGTCGATTATGGAACAGGCGTTGGAGCAGGCCCGGCAAGGGCGCATGTTCCTGCTCGACAAAATGGCCGAGGCGATCCCCTCTGCGCACGAGGACATCTCCCCGTACGCCCCACGAATCGTCCAGATCAAGATCGATCCCGACACGATCCGCAACGTGATTGGACCGGGCGGCAAGACGATTCGCAGCATCGTCGACACGACCGGCGCGCGAATCAACGTCGAGGATGATGGTACCGTCCAGATCGCCACCAACGATGAGGCCGCCGCAAAGAAGGCGATCGACATCATCAACGGTCTGACCCGGATGCCCCAGGTCGGCGAGGTGTACGACGGCACGGTCCGGCGCATCGAACCGTACGGCGCTTTCGTTGAGATCCTGCCGAACCACGACGGGCTTCTTCACATCTCGGAAATCTCGATGGAGCGCATTCCGGACATCCGCGACGTGCTCAAGGAAGGCGATGTCATCAAGGTCAAGATCATCGGCATCGACTCGAGCGACCGGATCAAGCTCTCACACCGGGTCCTGCTCGAGGAGGAGGCCCGCGCACGCGGCGAGGAGATCCCCCACCGTGAGGAGCCGCGCCGTGACAACCGTCGTGGCGGCCGTCCACCGCGTTCGAGCCATCATAAGAAGGATCACGGCGGCGGACGCCGCTGATCGCACACACGCGTTCGAAACCCCCGGGACCTCCCGGGGGTTTTTCTCGATCCCGCACTGCCAGCGAGGCCCTCAGACCACGGTGTTTTGCAGCGTCCCGATGCCGGTCACCTCGATCGTCACGGTATCTCCGGGAAGGAGAAATCGCGGCGGATCGAAACCCGCACCAACGCCTTTCGGCGTGCCGGTCGCGATGATGTCGCCCGGAAGCAACGTCATGCCCGCCGAGAGCGTGGCAATGATCGTCGGGATATCAAAGATCAGCTGGCCGAGGTTGCCCCGCTGGCGGAGCTCGCCGTTGACCGTACAGCGGATCTCGATCTTCCCGGGTGGCGGCATCACCGAGCGATGGGCCACGACGGGGCCCATCGGGGCGAAACCGTCGAGCGACTTGCCAAAGAACCACTGGACGTGGCCCGCCTGGAGATCGCGCGCCGAGACGTCGTTGATCGCCGTGTACCCGAAGACGTGATCCATCGCCGCCTCGCGGGGGATGTCCCGGCCCGCCTTCCCGATGATGATGGCGGCCTCGGCCTCGTAGTCGAGGCGCGAGGTCAGCTCGCGATGCGATGGAATCGGATCACCCGGTCCGGTGACCGCCGTCGTCGCCTTGGTAAAAAAGATCGGGCGGACCGGCAGGCCATCTCCACCGAGCGCGGTCGCTGCAACCTCCGTCGCATGCTCGCGGTAGTTCTTCCCGATGCACACGATGTTCCGCCGGGGGCGCGGGATCGGTGCTTCCGGCCGGACCTCTCTCAGCGGCCGGACGGCGGCCCCCTCCTCCACGGCCACCTGCGCAAGCTGCCACGCGCGCCGGGCCGCGTCATCACCCGCCTCGATCAGCTCGAGAAGGGTTGGTGGAACCCGATCCCGGCCGAGTTGTGCGGCAGCCGCACCGAGGTCGGCCACCATACCGGACACCATCGCCCCAAGCTGGCCCTCTTCGAGTGTCAGGAACTTCATGCCACGACCTCCATTCCAGCCACACCATAGCCGGAACGTGGCAGAATTGGGAGAGGAGGCATCGTGAAACGGATTGCCGTCATCGTCTTTCTGCTCGCCCCCCTTGTGATCGGCGGGGTGGTGTTTGTCCGCCAGGCGAAGCTCCGGAGGTCTCTGCCACCATCGCAGCCGTGCGCAGCGGCATCGCAGCGGCCCCCACAACTGCCGAGCCCGGCCAGCTGCGGAGCGGTGGGCCGGTCGGAGGTCGAGCACTTCAACCGCGCCACGATCTACTCGTGGCTCGACGGCGGCGCCGAACCGTACCTCCAGCACGGGTTCGCCCAAAGCTCGCTCGCGACTTACCATTTCAGCGCCGCTGGCAATCACGACGTAACGATCGAAGCCGCCGCGGTCCGGTTCACCTCACCACAAGGTGCGCGGGCTCAGGCCTCCGCCGAAGCACCGCCGCACGCCAAACCGGTGGCGGGTCTGCCCGGGGGCGTCATCGGCGAGAACACGCTGATCATCAGCGAACGGTGCGACATGCTGCACCTCGTGAGCTTCACGGCGGGCGTTGATGCGACTCCCCAGCTGACCACGCTCGCCCGGGCCTGGCTCAAGGAGCACGGGCGATGAGCGATCCCTACCGCCGCACGATCAGCAGGCGTGAGGCTCTGCTCAGGCTTTCGGCCGCGCTGGCGGCGGGTGGCGCCATCTCGGCCGGTTCGATCTTCTTCCACGACCGGCGCCGGATCTCTCCCACGGCACGGACCGTGCCCGATTGGAGAACGAACGAGGCGCATCTCCCGCCGGGGGCCGTTGCCCACGGCGATGATCCGGCCGCCAACGTCCGCCGCGCCATCCGTGCGATGGGCGGGATGGAACGATTCGTCCGCCGCGGTGAAACCGTCCTGATCAAGCCGAACGCCGGGTGGGACCGGCGCCCCGAGCAAGCGGCCGATACCAACCCTGAGGTCATTGCCGAGCTTGTCCGCCTCTGCCGTCACGCCGGGGCCCGGCGCGTCATCGTTGCCGACATCTCGTGCAACGATCCCATCCGCTCGTTCGAGGATTCAGGGATCGGCCCCGCCGCCCGCGCCGCCGGAGCGATCGTCGCCGCTGGTTCGGCCATCCGGCTTGTTCGTGCCCGCACCGGGGGCCCTATGGCCGGCCTTGACATCATGGGCCAGCTCCTCGATGCCGACCGCGTCATCAACGTACCGGTCGTCAAGCAGCACAGCCTCTCGCTCGCGACGCTGGGCATGAAGAACTGGTTCGGGGTGCTCGGGCAGGGCCGTGCACGCCTGCACCAGAACATCCATCACGCCATCGCCGAGCTCGCTGCAACGTTCCGGCCAACGTTGACGGTGGTCGATGCGACGCGCATTTTGATGGCCAACGGCCCGCAGGGTGGCAGCCTCGCCGACGTCAAACAGGTACACGCGGTTGCCGCCGGCATCGACCCCGTCGCCTGTGATGCCTGGGGGGCGGCGCTCCTTGGGCTCGATCCGCGGCGCGTCGGCTTCATCACCGCTGCCGAGGGCCGGGGCCTCGGACGGGCCGATCCGCGGCTGCTCAAGGACCTGGGAACCGGATGAGCTGGGTACGCCGGATCCGCATCCTCTACCAGGCGGTTTTCCTCATTCTGTTCGTCTGGCTGCTGGAGCGGCTCATCCGGGGCGATCTTCACAATCTGCCCTACGCCATCTTTCACCAAACCGATCCGCTCTCGATGATCGCGCTGAGCTTCGCCGCGGGTGTCATCCCCGGAGCGATGATCTGGGGTCTCGTCCTCATCCTGATGACGCTCGTCTTCGGGCGCGTGTTTTGCGGTTGGATCTGCCCGCTCGGCACGTTGCAACAGCTCAGCGCCTGGCTGCTGGCACCGCGATCCCGCCGCGAAAGTCTCCGCGTCAACCGGTACCGGCGGTGGTATGCAACCAAATACATCATCCTCGTCGTGCTGCTGGTCCTGGCACTCGCCGGGTCTCTCCAGACGGGGCTCCTCGATCCGCTCTCCGTGCTGGCAAGAGGCATCGGCGCCGCCGTGTGGCCCGCCTTGCCCGGCGGACGTCCGATGCCGGGCGGCTGGCTCGCGGCCGGGTTCCTCTTCGGCATTCTGCTCGCGAGCCGGTGGATCCCGCGCCTCTTCTGCCGCGCCTTTTGCCCGCTCGGCGCCCTGCTCGGCTTCTTCGCGCGCTTCTCCCTCCTGCGCATCCACCGTGACGCCACCTCCTGTACGAACTGCCAGCTCTGCACGGTGGCCTGCCAGGGAGCGGACGAACCGCTCGGTGAGCACCGTATCTCCGAGTGCATGGTCTGCCTGAACTGCACCGTCTCCTGCCCCGAGCAGGCGATCGGGTACAACTTCCTTCCGCCAGCGCCTCCACGCCCTGCGACCCCCGATCTCTCGCGGCGCTGGCTGATCGGATCGGCCATCTCGGCGCTCGTCGCTGCTCCCATCATCGAGGCAACGGGGGGTGGACGTGCGTCGGCACGCGCCGAGCTGATCCGGCCCCCGGGCGCCCTGCCTGAGCCTCAATTTCTCGAACGGTGCGTCAAGTGCTCCCTCTGTCAGCAGGCCTGCCCAACCGGCGCGATCCAGCCCGCCATCTTCCAAGCTGGCGTCGAGGGCTTCTGGACGCCGGTCATCGTCCCGCGGCGCGGCTGGTGCGAGTACACGTGCACCCGTTGCGGCGAGGTCTGCCCTACGCAGGCGATCACGCGGCTGACGCCGGCGCGCAAGACCGGTACGGACGGACAGCCACCGGTCCGGATCGGAACGGCGTTCATCGATCGCGGACGCTGTCTGCCGTGGGGCATGGAGACCCCATGCATCGTCTGTGAGGAGATGTGCCCGACCGATCCCAAGGCGATCTGGCTGGAACCGGTAACGGTCCGGCGTCAGGACGGGAAGACCGTTCACCTTCAACGCCCGCACGTCGATCCTGCCCGCTGTGTCGGATGCGGGATCTGTGAGAACCGGTGCCCCGCCGGGGCCCATGCGGCCATCTGCGTCAGCTCGGTTGGGGAAAGCCGGGACCCGCTGAACAACCTGCTGCTGCCACGCATCCCGCCAGCCGCCCGGAAGGAACCCCTCACGTGACGGTGCTTACCATCCTTGGAATGACCGCCCTCAATGCGCTCGCTGCAACGGCGATTCTGAGCATCTGCGTGCTCGTTGGGCTGCGAATCTTGCCCGCGGCTTGGCTTCGAGGCCAAGGGTGGCACGACCTCCCCGTTGCATTGTCGGCGGGCTCGACGGCCACCGGCGTGATCATGTGGACCATTGCGACGGTAGCCGGCACCTGGGAGGCGCTCGCCGCCTTTGGAATCCTGGCAATAGTGTCACTCCGAATGGTCCCCCGGGCATGGCGTCTCGTGATTCCGCTCTCACGGCGTATCACAGCCCTTGCGCGCCACAACCTGGTGCTTGCTGCATTGCTGCTCGCAACCCTGCTCCTGCTCGTTCCGCAGCTGGCCCTTCCTCCCATGGCCTCGGACGCCGTCCGGTACCACCTTGCCGAACCGAAATTAGCCCTGTTGACCGGCAAGCTCAGTTTCGATCCGTACAACCTGAAATCCGGCCTCCCGCAGACGACGGAAATGCTGTATCTCATCGGTATCGCCGCTCACGACGGCGCGATCGCCAAGTGCATTCATGGCGAATTCTTCGCGCTGACGTTACTCGTGCTCATCCTGACCGTGCACCGGCGCCGCAGACTGAGAAGGGCCGCATGGCTCGCGCCACTTCTCTTTGCCTGGAGCCCGGTCGTGTTGACGCCAGCTGGCTCCGCCTTCATTGACCATGCCGCTCTGTTTCACCTCGCCGTCGCCATGCTGCTCCTCACACGGCGCGGACGGCCCGAGCTCACCGGAATCGCCTTCGCCGGAGCGCTTGCGAGCAAGCTCACAACTGCGCCAGCTGTCATCCTGCTTGGGCTTGCTGCGCTCATGCAGGCCGGCCGCAGGGGCTGGGCCCGCGCCTTGTTCCGGATGTCCGTTCCTGTCATTGTCGTGATGGCACCGCTCGCCATCCGCAATCTCATCCTCACCGGTGATCCCATCTTCCCGGTTGGGCACGTCCTTCTTGGACGGCCGATCGCTGGCGTGTCCCGTTCTGGCCTGCTCTTGGATACAGAATTCCATGGGACGATCCACACCCCTCTCGGGATCGGCTGGTCATCCCACCTCTGGCCGGTCCAGCCCGATGAGGCGGCTGGGCTCCAGCACCTCCTCCTCGGCTTCGTGGCGATGCTGATCGCCGTTCGACAGAAATGGATTCGGCCGCTGCTTGCTCCGATCTTCGCGTACATCGCCGTCGGACTCGTACTTCACACGTCGGCACGTTTCGATTTTCCGATGTTCTGGGCGATGGCAGTCTTCGAGGCGGTCACGCTGGAGCTCTGGATCGGCACGCTTGGGGTTGCAGCCGGAATTCTCGCTGCGCTTCCCGCCGGCATCGCCGCCGTCAGCATTGTTCTGTCCGCTTTTTCTCCTATGGCCTACTTGGAAGGACGCGTCAGCCGGGCGCAGCTCCTTTGCCGGGATGTCCCCGGATATGCCGCTGCTCAAAGGGCCAACACGCTCATTCACGATGGGTGGATCATGGCGCTCGATTTTCCGGCTCCCTACTACCTGGATCATCCATGGATTGCGGAAAGCGTCGAGGAGATGCCGCCCCTGGAGCGCTGGATGCGGGCCGGCATGACTGCGTCCCAGATCCTTACCAAACTCAGGGGCATGCACGTGCGGCTCATCCTGATGACCCCCGGCTACGGGGGCGGAACCCCATTCTCGATGTTGCCGCTCGCATCGACGCGTGCCGAACAGACGCAGGTGCTCAAGCTCAGACGCCGCCTGAAGCTCATCCGGTCCGTACGCGGCGTCGACATCTGGGCCGTACCGCCATTTGGGGCACTCCGCCTTCGCGCCAAAATCCTTCGTAACAAAGAGGGCGTTGCGCTGCCGGGAAGGGTAACGAGGATCGCGAGATCCGACGGCGGCCGCTTCGGCTTCACCCCAAGAAATGGCCGAACTTGCAAGTTTTTCCCCAGAAGGCAGGCGAAATAGCGAGATTTCACCCCACGCCGAGCGACCCGCACGACCAGGCAGATCGTCTCTACTCCCTTGTGCCTCTGTCCTCTTCTTCCCTCTGCGCTGCCACGATTTCCCCGGCTAGATGCTCCAGATGGATCATCACGAGCTGGGGACAGTGTTGAGCTCATCTGAGTCTTCCTCTGCGAATCTCTGCGACCTCCGTGGTGACCTTTTCCTCGCGCTCGTTCCCCCGCCCAGATTCTTCGTCGGCTGCGCCTCCTCAGAATGACAGTGGGGGGGAAGGCTGCGCCTCCTCAGAATGACGCCTTCCCGTGTCATCCTGAGCCGAAGGCGAAGGATCTCGCCTCCTCTCAACGAACAGCAATTACGTCGCGTCTAAGAAAGAAACGTAACGTACTGATGACACGAAACATCGAGAAACTACATCCGAATCCCTGTTCGTCCACCGTCCCGGTGCCCCACTGGGGCATGCGGGTGCTCAGAATGACAGGGGAGGGATGGCTGCGCCTCTGCGTTACAAAAGCTGAGAGTTGCAACCGGGCGGGTGAAGCGATATCTCTATATGGTATGAAGCGCGCCGTTCTCCCGCTCGTCCTGGCGGCTGGCCTGGCGGTTCCATCGGTGGCCGCCGTTCGTCCTCCGGCGGTGGCCGGCGGGTTCTATCCTGCCGATCCGGCCAAGCTGCGCCAGATGGTGACCGGCTTTCTCAATGCAGCGCCAAAGCTTCCTGCTGCTCCCTCTGCGATGATCGTCCCGCACGCCGGATATGTGTTTTCCGGCTCAACAGCGGCGCGGGCGTTCGTTGGCCTGCGCGGCACACACCCAAGGCGGGTGATCATCCTGGGGCCGAGCCATCACATGTACTTTGCGGGTGCCGCTCTGCCAGCCACGGACATCACCGAGTTCGCCACACCGCTGGGCAACGTGCCGCTCGACCAGATGGCGGTGCGCCGGTTGCGGCACGATCCGGAGTTCGATGGCCCGGCCCAAGCCCACGTGCCAGAGCACAGCATCGAGGTGGAGCTCCCATTCCTCCAGGTTGCCACCACGGGCCGTGTCCCGATCGTGCCCATTCTCGTCGGCCCTGCAACGACCGAGGCCGGCGCACGGCAGATCGCCCGCCGTCTCGTTCCGCTCACCGGACCGGGAACCGTGGTCATCGCATCATCGGATTTCACCCACTACGGAGCGGTGTACCACCACGTCCCATTTCCGAAAGCTGGTCTCGTCACACGGTTGCTGGCGCTTGGGCGTGCGACGGCGGGACGTGCCGCGGCGATCGATCCCGATGGGTTCTGGCAACAGGTCGAAGTCAGCAACGACGATGTCTGCGGGGCTCATCCGATCGAGGTCCTGCTCCAGCTGCTGCACCACGCGTTTGACGGCACGGGAACGCTCAACGCCGTCACGACCTCCGCGTCGCCGCCGCCCCACAACCTTCACCAGGTCGTCACGTACGCCGCCGTCACGTACACCGGCACGTGGCACCGGTGGCAACCTGATCCCAACCCCCCGCGTTTGGGCCGGCTGACGGCACCGGAGAAGACGGCCCTTCTTGACCTTGCGCGCGCGGCCTTCCGCTCCTACCTCGGCCATGGCCCGGAGCTGGCCAACTGGTTCGCCACCCACCGGGTGAAGGGCAACCTGGCGGCGATCGCTGGGGCGTTCGTCACGTTGACCCGCAAGGGGCTCCCGCCGGGAGCCAACTTGCGGTGCTGCATGGGCTCGATCGTGGGACGGGAACCGCTGGCCGACGCGGTCATCCATGCGGCCGTTTCCGCCTCGCACGACCCGAGATTTCCCCCGTTGAGGCTCAATGAGCTCGACGGGCTCCACCTCGAGATCTCCGTGCTCTCCCCGCTGCACCGGGTACCGGGACCCGGGATGATCCGCCTTGGAACGGACGGCGTCGTCCTTGAGAAAGGCCCGTACCGGGCGGTGTATCTGCCACAGGTCGCCCGCGAAACCGGGTGGAGCCGTGACGAGCTGCTGTCGCACCTGGCGGTCAAGGCAGGGCTCGATCCCGATGACTGGCGCAGCGGCGCCACATTCCAGGTGTTCACCGCCCAGGTCTTTGGAGCGGCCTTTCGATGAGCCGGAAATTGAGCCGGCGTGATCTCGCTCGCCTGGCGGGCGCGGGTTCTCTGGCCGCACTGAGCGGAGGCGCCGGAATCTTCCGTAACCGGCGGGGGATCGTTGGGCTGGCACGTCTTGAGACTGGAAGCACGGGCGTGATCAGCCCCCGGGAGGCCAACCGCGCGATGCGGTCCGCCCTCCGCGCCGCGACCGGTGCCAGCGCAAAGACGACGGGGCTGGAACGTCTCTTTTCCCCCTCGGATGTCGTCGGCATCAAGGTCAACTGCCTGGCCGGTCCACGCCTCTCTCCACGCATCGAGCTGGTCAGGGCCCTTGCCCAGGCGATTCACGATGCCGGAGTCCCGGCCAGCCGGATCATCGTCTTCGAGCGCTCGACGCGGGAGTTGCGGCGGGCCGGCTACCCGGTCGATCATCCGGGAGGACCGTTCCGGATCATCGGCATCGATAACGATTACCTTCCCGATATCGCCGTCTCCGGCAGCATCGGCTCGCTCTACGCCCGCCTGGTCGCCGAAACGTGCACAGCCCTGATCTCGTTCGGCGTCGTCAAGGACCACGACCTCGCCGGGGTTTCTGCCGGACTAAAGAACTGGTTCGGCGTGATCCACAATCCGAACAAGTATCACGACCACCACTGCAACCCGTACGTGGCCGACGTGGTCAACCATCCATACATCCGGACGAAGCTCCGGTTGACCGTGCTTGACGGCGTGACGGCGCAGTACGACGGTGGTCCAGCGTGGCGCCCAGGGGCTGGGTGGCCGCTCGCGCGGGTCGTAGCTTCACTCGATCCGGTCGCGATCGATGCGTGGGCCTGGAAGGTGATCGACGCCGAGCGGGTTCACCGCGGTCTGCCAACGCTCGAGACGGCGAAGCGCCCGCCGGCGTTCATCGCCACGGCCGCCCGGTACGGCCTGGGAGAAGGCGATCCTGCCAAGGTACGGGAGGTGTTCTCATGAGCCGCGAGCTCAACCGCCGGCAGATGCTCGTTCTCGGTGGTGCGGCCGCCGCCGCCAGCGCTCTCCCCACCACGAGTAGCGCCCGGATCAAACTCCGGACGGGGCAGCCGGTGACCCCACAGGATTATCCCGACCACGAGGCATCCTGGTACAAGAAGCTCCCGGGCGGACGCGTCCAGTGTCAGCTGTGCCCGAACAAGTGCGAGGTGGCCGATGCCGAGCGTGGCACCTGCGGCGCCCGGGAGAACCGGCACGGAACCTATCACACGCTGGTGTACGGCCGCGCCTGCGCATTGCACATCGATCCGGTCGAGAAGAAGCCGTTCTTTCACGTCCTGCCCGGTTCTCAGGCGCTGTCCTATGCCACGGCCGGGTGTAACGTCGAGTGCAAGTTCTGCCAGAACTGGGAGATTTCGCAGTTCCGTCCCGAGCAGGTTCGTGCGGCCTGGATGCCACCCAAGGCTCTCGTGGCCGCGGCGGAGGAGAACCACGTGCCGCTCGTCGCCGCAACCTACTCCGAACCGGTCATCTTCTGGGAGTACGTGCGGGAGGTCTCCCGCGAGAGCCGTTTCCACCATGTCCGGTCGCTGGTCGTGACCAACGGCTACATCGAGAAGAAACCGCTGACCGAAGTGCTCCCGATGTTGACGGCGTACAAGGTCGATCTCAAGAGCTTCCGCGAAGCGTTCTACGAGAAGATCGTCCGTGGCAAGCTCAAGCCGGTCCTCGAAACGCTCGAAACGGTCAAGACTGCCGGAACGTGGCTCGAGATCGTCGTCCTCGTCATCCCAACGCTCAACGACTCCGAGGCCGAGATCACCGGGCTGTGCCGCTGGGTCAAGAGCAACCTCGGGCCGGACGTGCCGGTTCACTTCACCCGTTTCCATCCGACCTACCGGCTCAAAAACCTCCCGCCAACGCCCGTGCCGACGCTCGACCGTGCCTGGCAGATCGGGCGTGCCGAAGGGCTACACTACACCTACGTCGGCAACGTACCTGGGCATCCCGGTGAGAGCACGTATTGCCCCACGTGCGGCACACGGCTGATTCACCGGATCGGGTATGAAATCGTCGAGAACCGGCTCAAGCACGGAGCTTGCCCGGTCTGCGGAACCCGGATCCCCGGCGTGTGGTGGTAAAATCCCCGCCTCTGAGCGAGATCTTGGATACGGGGAGCAGGGATGACCGGAACGAGCGGGCGCACAATGCAGGGTGAAGGTGGACCAGCGGGGAGACACGGTGAGCCCAACCTGAGCACCAAGCGGCTGCTGACGCTGTCGTTGATGGCGATGGGCATCGTGTTCGGCGATATCGGCACGAGCCCGCTGTATGCGATTCGCGTCTGCTTCTCCGGTGAATACGGCATCGCGGCAAACCAGGCCAACGTGCTCGGCGTGCTGTCACTGATCTTTTGGGCGTTGGTCTGGGTCATCTCCATCAAGTACCTGGTCTTCGTCATGCGTGCCGACAACCACGGCGAGGGTGGCATCATCGCGCTGATGGCCCTGCTCCTGCCCAAAGACCCATCCGAACGGCGCTCCCGGTGGATCCTCGTGGGGTTAGGCCTGTTCGGCGGCGCACTGCTCTTCGGCGATGGGATGATCACGCCCGCGATCTCGGTGCTCAGCGCTGTCGAAGGGCTCGATGTTGCGGCACCGTTCCTCAATCCCTACGTTGTTCCCGTCACCATCGGACTGCTCGTGGGGCTCTTCCTCATCCAACGGCGCGGGACGGCGCGGGTCGGCGGGCTCTTCGGGCCGATTGTGCTCTTCTGGTTCGCCGTGCTCGCCATCCTCGGGGTTCGCGGGATTGTGACGGAACCGGGCGTCATCGCCGCGATCAATCCTCTCCACGCGATCCAATTCTTTCTGACCAACAAGATCCACGGCTTCCTCGTGCTCGGCACCGTCTTCCTGGTCGTTACCGGCGGTGAGGCGCTCTACGCCGACATGGGGCACTTCGGGCGCAAGCCGATCCGGTTCTCGTGGTTCGTCCTCGTCCTGCCCGCCCTGCTGCTCAACTACTTCGGTCAGGGCGCCCTGATCATCAGGCACCCCGACACCATCCGGAACCCGTTCTTCCTGCTCGCCCCGTCGTGGGCGCTCTATCCCATGGTGCTGCTCGCGACGGCTGCCACGATCATCGCATCCCAGGCCGTGATCTCCGGCTCGTTCTCCATGGGCCGGCAGCTCATCCAGCTCGGTTTCAGCCCCCGGCTCCAGATCCGCCACACGTCGTCCCGGCAGATTGGCCAAATCTACATCCCCGCGATCAACTGGACGTTGATGGTGGCGACCATCGGCCTCGTCCTCGGCTTCGGATCGTCGGACCACCTCGCCGCGGCCTATGGGGTGGCCGTCACAACGACCATGGTGATCACGACGCTCCTCTTTGCCTTCATCACGCACGAGAAATGGCACTGGCCGCTCCCGGCGACGCTCGGGCTCATGCTCTCCTTCCTCGCCGCCGACATCCCCTTCTTTGGCGCCAACATCGTCAAGGTCGATCACGGCGGATGGTTCCCGCTGCTGATCGCCACCATCGTCTTCACCCTGACCGCCACGTGGAAGCGCGGCCGGGAGATCCTCTACGACAGGCTCCGTGAAGGCATGCTCCCCATCGATGAGTTCATCGCCGATGTCGAGGCGAATCCCCCCATCCGTGTTCCAGGCACCGCCGTCTTCATGACTGGAACGTCCATGGGTGTTCCGCACGCCCTGCTCCACAACCTCAAGCACAACCACATCCTTCACGAACGCGTCATCCTCCTGACCGCCGTCACCGAGGAGGTCCCCCGGATCCGCCCCGCAGAGCGGGCCGAAATCACGGAGCTGGGACAAGGGCTCTACCGGATCATCGCCCATTACGGCTTCATGGAGAGCCCGGACATCCCCAACCTCTTCGAGGACCTCCGGCTCCAAAATCTCAACATCGATGTTGATCAGACGACCTTCTTCCTCGGCAGCGAGACGCTGATCCCAACGGAACGTCCCGGCATGGCCATCTGGCGGGAGTGGCTCTTTGCCTTCATGTCACGAAACGCGCAGAAGGCGACCGCCTTCTTCAATATTCCTCCAAACCGGGTTCTGGAGATCGGCGTTCAGATCGAGCTGTAACGGCAGCTCGTGGTGGCATGCATCACGCTACCGGGGTTCGCCGGGACCGGCACGTCACTGCGCACGCCGCGGCTGCAAGAACGCCAGCCAGAAAGAGCGCAAGCCACGCCATTCCCGCCACCGGGAGCAGACTCCCGGCAAGCAGAGCCCCGGCCGCCGCACCGATCTCGTCTGCAGAGAAGCCCCTGCCCGACGCACGCTGCACGTGAGCTCCTCCCAGCATCCGTGCGGCTCCCGGGAAGATCGCCCCGGCGAGCGCACCACCCGCTGCGAGCAAGGCCGGTACCAGGAATGCCGGCCATCGCATCACGGCCGGCGCAACCATCACGGCCGAGAGCAGGCTCCCCACCACCAGGAGGTACGGCACCATCCGTTCCGGCTTCTTCCATCGCACCGCAAAGAGCGCCCCGGCAGCTGCGCCACCCATGAACGCCGCGGACAACGCGCCGATTTCCCCATACACAGAGCCTCGCGACGCCTGCCAGCTCGCCAGAAGCAGAAACCACCACCCCATCGCCGCCGCTCCAGACGCACCCGCCACGACCTCACCGGCACGACGGCGGCTCCCCAGCCCGATGACGAGAACCAGAAACACCACCACGCCTCCACCAAGATCAAGCGCGCCCCCCGGCAGGTGGGCGAGGTCCAAAAGAAAACGGACAACCCGGCGCTGCCCCCGCCCCTCCACACGCGCCATGGCGGGCAAGACCGCCTCAGGCCTCCGGGTGCGATTGACCGGCGCCCGCCGCCCATTGAGAAAACGAGTCAGCTCCTGAGCGCGCCGGACCGGCACCAGCATCGGCAAGACCTGGGGAACGAAGATCGGGTCGGCCACGTTCCTGCGCTTCCAGCGTCGAGCAAGCACGGCCGGATCGTTGACATCATCGAGCGGCCCCTCCCCCGCCACCAGCAGCACCTGATCGCCGGGGATCCCGGCGATATGGGGAAACACTGAGCGCAAGGTCGAAGACAGCACTTCGAGCAGCCGGCCAGAAGCGCCTCCCTGGTAGATGTCACTGACACCGGTTCGAACAACAATCCTCCCGCCCGGCGCCAGCACCTCGCGGCACCGCCGGAAGAACCCGGCTGTCCGGGTCCGGTTGCCCCTCAGCGTCGCCGGATCTGGATCGAGCAGAAGGATGAGATCCCAAGGTCCCCCGCTCCGGACGGCGCGAACCGGATCGGCATGAGAGACCACGACACGCCGGTCACTCAGCGCCCGTTTGAGCCCGCCGCCGTACCATTTCTTCAAAATGGAAGGAAGCTCCGGATCATCCGAAACAACCATCAGCCTCCGGAGCGGATGCCGCAGGAGCACCTCAATCGTGCCATCGGCCACGCCCCCGACAACCAGCACGTTATGGGGATCGGGATGCAACAACATCAACAGGTTTCCCCGCATCGAGACCTGGTAGGGATCAGGATAGGTCGCCAGCAGCCGGCCGTCGCCATACAGCGTCAGCGGTGGCCCCGAACCGAGCTCGAGCCGTTCATGATGGGTCTCCCTCCAGACCTGTCTCTTATACACATCT
>WGCW01000146.1 GCA_015493585.1 Acidobacteriota bacterium | reverse complement strand
TGCCTGCGGCACATCGCCTAGGATGGCATTGTGGGGAGCGTTCCGACATGGCGGGTACGTTCGCCTCCTCTCAACGAACAGCAATCTCATTACGAGAAGATGGGGACAGTGTTGAATATCTGCGAACCCCTGCGATCTCCGCGGTTGCGTTCTCCCTCCGGACATTCCCCCCGCCCAGATCCTTCGCCTTTGGCTCAGGATGACACGGAAAGTGGATGGGCTCAGGATGACACGGGAGGGCTAAGGGCTTCGGCTCAGGATGACACGGGAGGGGGTCGTTTCACCTCTGGCACGCGACTCAGGATGACCAGGGGGGATGACTGCGCCTCTGCGTTTCATTTCTGTTTCCACCGCTTCCGCAAAGAAGCGGCGCCCAGCGCAACAACCTCGTGAGTCCGGCAATCTTGTTTACAGTTGAGCAGAGGTGTAAGCTTTTTCCGATGAGCGGCGCAGGCAACGATGGACACCACCACCACGTCATCGGAGACCAGAGCCCGTGGTACGTCGTAGCGACGATGGGGCTCAACCTCTCGATTTTTCTCGCCGAGCTCATCGGCGGGGTGCTCGCGGGCAGCCTGGCGCTGATCGCCGACTCCTTTCACAACCTGGCCGATCTGACGTCGCTGGCGCTCGTGTTGATTGCCCGGCGGTTGCAACGGATTCCGGCCTCGGACGCCCATACGTTCGGGTTTCGACGGGCCGATGTGCTCGCCGGTTTCATCAACGCGGGCATTCTGCTGGTCGCCATGGGTGGAGTCCTGACCGAGGCGTTCGATCATCTGCTGCACCCGCAGCCGGTCAACGGCCAGCTGATGTTGATCATCGGCGGCTTCGGTCTCGTCGCGAACACGTTGGGCGTCTGGCTGCTCCACCGGGATGCCTCGCAGGACTTGGGCCTCAAGAGCGCCGTGCTGCACCTCGCGTCCGATGCGGCGTCATCGGCCGCCGTCGTCCTCGGCGGATGGATGGTGATGGCCCTGGGGTGGCTGCGGGTCGATCCGGCGCTCAGCGTGCTGATCGCGCTCGTAGCGATGGCCGGCGCGGTCCACCTGATCCGTGAGGGGGTTCATATCGTCATGGAGGGCACGCCGCGATCGCTCAACGCCGCCGAGGTCCGCGGGGTCATCGAAGGCGTCGAAGGCGTCGCCGGTGTCGAGCACCTGCATCTGTGGTGCATCGCCTCGACCGAGCCGTCGTTGAGCGCAACGCTCCGCGTGGCGAATCAGCCGCTCGCCGAGGCGTCTGCGATCGTCCGGCAGGTGGAACGGGAGGTTGCCGGCCGGTTCGGCATCGGGCACACCGTCCTGCAGATCGAGGTGGCCGGGGAAGGCCCCTCGTCCTCTCCCGCGCCTGCCCGGGAGCCTTACGACGCCTCGTCTTGACCGGACACGCCGCCGGCTTCGAGCGGGGTGCCGTCTTCCGCGTACTTTTCCAGGATCTGCTCGACCCCGGCCCAGAAATCCTTGTCGGCGATTTTGAGCGTCCCAAGGTAGACGATCGCCTCGTGGCCGTGGGCTCCGACGAGCCGTTCGGCCGCTTCGGCGACCTTGGCCGCATCCGGAGCCTCGGCATCGTCGGGAAGGTCGAGCACGCCGTCCTCGTGCGGGAGGCCGACATCGTCGAGGAACTCGATGAGCAGCGGCTTCCGGTCATCGAGATGCAGGTGGAACAAGAACTCGAAGATCGCGGTGTCCGGGAGGTCCTTGGCCAGATGCACCAGCCTGCCGGAGACCTTCTCGGCTGGCAGGTGGCCGACGCTCTTCGGCCGGAACTTCAGCTCCTTGGCGAGGGCGATCTCGAGGGCTCTGCGGCTCTGGTGATCGGCGTTCCTCCAGGTGGCGGCTGCAGCCGCCTTCTTTTCATCGTCGTTGAGGAGATCCCACACGGCGTACGGGCCACGATCCTCGATGGCTTGGCTCAGGTTGCGCTGCTCATTCATCTGCTCGCTCCTCTCTGCGCGGTTCGAGACCGCGCGCCCTCTCTTACTTTACATCAGCTCCCATCTAGAACGTGGGACTGGTGAAGCCGTGCGATCACGTGTTGCCGTTCCTGGCGGAGATGTTCGGAGATGCCGACCGGGTACGGGGGGTCGGCGGGCTCGAGCCGCCGGAGCGGGTGCGGGAGGCGCTCGAGTTGCCCGGCGGCTCTTTCTCGCGCTGCATCGAGCGGCTCATTCCCCGCCCCGGTCCGTTGGCCGTTGCGCATTACCGGTACCAGCAGCGGGTCACCGCCGATCACTTCTCCATTGAGGCTGATCGTATCGGCCAGGAACATCCCGTCGTCGCTGCTCCGCCTCCACACCTGCTTGACGCCCGGCCACGTGTCCTTGTTGGCGGTGAGCTTCAGCCGTCCGGCGCCGCCGAGATCGGCGAGCTTGTACGCCATGTCGAGCGAGGGAGCATCGGCCGATGTGCCCATCCGTGTGCCTACCCCGAACGCATCGATCGGCGCTTCGTCCGCCAGCAGCCCGGTGATCCGGTACTCATCGAGGTTCCCGGACGCGAAGATCTTGAGCTGGGGCAGGCCGGCCTGGTCGAGGCGCCGGCGGGCTTCCCGGGACAGAGCGACCAGGTCGCCCGAGTCGAGGCGGATCCCCTTGATCCGGCAGGCGTCCCCGAGCTCCCGCGCAAGCCGGATGACCCGGTCGATCCCCCGGAGCGTGTCGTAGGTGTCGACGAGAAGCACGGTCTCCGGGTACACCTCCGCGAACCGCCGCATCGCTTCGAGCTCATCGTCGTACGCCTGAATGAAGCTGTGGGCCATCGTGCCGGTGACGGGGATGCCGAACCGCTCCCCGGCGAGCACGTTCGAGGTTGCCGCAAGCCCGGCGATCCAGTAGGCGCGGGCTCCAGCGAGCCCCGCGTCGGCCCCGTGCATCCGCCGCAGCCCGAAATCGACCACGCGCCGGCCGCGGGCGGCGAGCTTGATCCGGGCGGCCTTCGACGCCAACAGGGTCTGGACATGCATCTGATTCATCACCAGCGTCTCGACGAACTGGGCTTGGGCGAGCGGCGCCGTGATTCGCAGCAGCGGCTCGGGCGGGAAGGCGACCGTTCCTTCCGGCATCGCATCGATATCCCCCTCGAACCTGAATCCGGCGAGGCTGTCGAGAAACTCCTGGCGGAAGAGCCCGGTCGATTCGAGATACTCGAGGTCCTCCTGGGAAAAGCGGAGCTCCTCAAGCAGCTCGAGCACGGTGCCAAGCCCGGCCGCGATCAAGAAGTTGCGTTGCGGCTTCAGCCGGCGCACGAAAAGGTCGAACGTCGCGGTTCCTTCAACGCCGCAGATCATGTACGCCTGCATCATGGTCAGCTCGTAGAGATCAACGAGCAACGCGGCCGACGAGGGATCGAGCAGGGAGCGGCGGGTCATTGCGGGTCACCCCCGATCAGTGTGACGCCATGTGCCGCGAGCTCCGCGGCTGCGCGATCGCCATCGCCCGGGTTGACGTTGACCGCGCGTGTGGCGGCGAGGAGCAGCATGACCTCGAATCCGTTCTCGACCGCATCGAGGCAGGTCGCCTTGACACAGTAATCGAGCGCAAGCCCGCCAATGAGGAGCTTCCGGATCGAGCGTTCCTCGAGCGCCCGCGCCAGATCCGTGCCGTCGAAGGCCGAGTAGGCATCGCGGTCCCGGCTGGAGGCCTTGTGGACCATGAGAAAAACCGGCGGCAGATCGAGCCCGGGGTGCAGGCTCGCGCCAGCGGTCCCACGCACGCAGTGCGGTGGCCAGGGGCCACCCTGCGGCTGAAACGAGATGTGATCCGCCGGATGCCAATCTGCCGAGGCGATCACCGGGATGTTTTCGCGCCGGCACTGCTCGAGGATCCTGTTGACCGCGGGCAGGATCGCGTCGCCGTGTGGAACCGGCAGAGCGCCTCCCGGGAAGAAGTCGACCTGAGCGTCGACAAGCACGAACGCATCGAATGTCCTTTGCATGGCCGCCTCCACGGCATCGTCTCACGTCACAGGACCGGTGCCCGCTATACTGATCCTCATGAAAATCGTACCAGGGTTACCGTCGTTCGTGACAGGAGCTTCCTCCGGGATCGGCCGTGCCATCGCACTGGAGCTCGGCGCCCGGCGTGCCCGGGTCGCCCTCGTCTCCCGGCGCGCCGATGCACTCGAGCGCGTGGCGGATGAGGTCCGGGAAGCCGGGGGCGAGCCGCTCGTTATCCCGGCAGATGTGACGGACGAGGCGGCGATCCGTGGCGCCGTCGAGCGGGCGGCCGCATCGTTCGGGAGCTTGCGCCTCGTCATCCCCAACGCTGGCATTGGCCGGTATGGGCTGAGCTGGGAACACGCTCCCTCCGAGATCGAATCGCTGATCCGCATCAATCTTCTCGGCGTCATCTTCACCGTTCGTGCGGTCCTGCCGCACCTGCTCGACGCCGCCCCGGCTCACATCGCCGCCGTCACCTCGTCCGCCGGGCTGATCCCTCACGTCCGCGGCTCCGCCTACTGCGCGTCGAAGGCCGGCGTCAACCAGTACCTCGCAGCGGTCCGGCTCGAGGTTCTCGATCGCGGGGTCGGCGTCAGCTGGATCTGCCCCGGAGCTGTGGACACGCCGTTCTTCGAGGGTGCCAACCTCGATCCCGACACCGACTTGCCGTTGCTGGCCCGGCTGTTCGTCCGGAGGCTTCAGCCTGAGGGGGTCGCACACGCCGTCATCCGCGCCGTCGAGCACAACCGCCGCGAGGTCGTCGTGCCCGCCATGATGCGTTTCTTTGCCTGGACCCGCCGGATGACCCCGGCGCTGGCCGACTGGATCAACCGGAAACTTCCATGACCGGATGACCCCCGGCTCCGTGGACGCCGCGGCTTCCCCGTCAGCCGTGCTGCGGAGGATCCATCAGGCTACGATTGATTGTGCCGCCGTGAGAGGTGATCCGGTTCTTGAGCCCGTACACCTTCTCGACCAGCTTGGCACGCCCGAAGGCGAAGAGATCCATCCGGAAGGGATGATGCGCGGCGGCGTGGGCATACTTGATCAGGCGCAGCCGTTTGAGGCGCTGGTACATCCGGTGCAGCTCCTCGCGACTCACCTCCTCCGAGAGCAGGATGGCGTTCTTCCAGTCGAGCTCGTACTCGATGTTGAGACGGTCCCAGTTCATGTCAGGTGAGACCAGCCCCCGTTCGAGCGCCTCGTACCACACCTGCGTGCCCGGCAACGGCGTCAGCACATAGATATTAACCAGGGAGAGCGGGTTCCTCTTGATGAAGGCGTAGGTATCCTCCATCTGCTCCAGCGTCTCGTGCGTCTCGCCGATGATGAACGATGCGTGGGGATGAATGCCGCGACCGTGCAACGTCCGCACCGCCTGCTCGTTGATCTCGACCTTGAAGGCCGGCCCCTTGAGCCGCCGGAGGACCTCCTGGTTCCCCGACTCCAGCCCCATCGAAACGGAGACGAAGTTCATCTCCTTGAGCATCCGCGCCATGTCATCGGTGATCCGCGTTGCCGAGGAGGCGCACGAGAACCGGAACCCCCGCTTCGGCAGCCTCTCCTTGAGGACCAGATCGTGGAACGCCTCGAGCCGCTTGACGTTGGCGATGAACAGATCGTCGTGAAAGGTGATGTACTGCACGCCATAGTTCTTGATCAGGTACCTGACCTCTTCGAGGATGTACTCGGGCGAGAAGTACCGGATCGATGGCCAGAACCGTGTCGACGCGCAGAACGTGCAGTTGTACGGACACCCCCTCGACGTCAACATGTTGGTGTGCGGACGGATCCGCATCATGCGGCGGTCCGGCATTGGCAGCTCGTCGAGCGTCTTCGTCTTGAGCCCGATCACCTCCCGCGGCGGTGTCGTCACCTGTTCGCCGTCCTCCCAGTAGATGATTCCCTTGATCGCCGCGAGGCCGCGCGGCCGGAGCGCGCCTTCGCTGCGAAAGAGCCTGACCAGCTCCAGCAGCGTGTACTCGCCCTCACCGAGCACCCCGACATCCGCCTCAGGGGGGAGGTTTTCTGGAAGCTCCGTGATGTGAAACCCGCCGATGATCACGGGGAGGCCGGCCTCCTTGGCGATTGTGGCGTACTTCTTGGCCAGGTTGAAGTTCTGGCTGACCGAGGAGATGCAGACGAGATCAGGACGGAAATCCAGGATGGCCTCTTCGATCCCCCAATCGATCAGCAGGATCTCCACATCTTGACCTAGCTCCCGTTCCAGCACGGCCATCAGGTAGCCCAGGCCCAGCGGGGGATACCGCCGCTGCGCTTCGACGAACGGGTTGATCGCGTGGACCATCAGGATACGGGTTTGACCACCCATGGCCAAGCAGTATAGGGGAGCACCCTCCAAATGCAACACGATCAAGACGATGGTGCCTGGCATCACCGTGACGCTGACAGGTCACGCTGCATGGAGATTCCGCCCCGGATACACTGGGGTCGTTGTGTGCCCAGGAGGATGGCATGATCGTGATCCCCTGACATGCCCGTCAACGTGCCGGCTCAGACGGTGGACTTCATCGAGGGACCGCCGGGCCGGGGGGAGGGAATCGATGGAAGTCCTGGTCGAGAGAGACGACGAAGTCTTCACGGTGATCATCAACCGGCCCCAGGTCAAGAACGCCGTCGACCGTGAGACCGCGGATCAGCTCTCCGCGGCCTTCCGTGAGTTCGAGGCGGATGACACGGCCTCGGTCGCCGTTCTGTGGGGCGCCGGAGGCACCTTCTGCGCGGGCGCTGACCTTAGGGCCATCGCCGCCGGTCAGGGAGTCAACCGGCTCAATGAAGACATGCGGGAAGATGGGCCGATGGGGCCAACCCGCATGGAGCTCTCGAAACCGGTCATCGCTGCAGTCTCGGGCTATGCGGTTGCCGGCGGCCTCGAGCTCGCCTGCTGGTGCGATCTGCGCGTGGCTGAACGGGACGCCGTGTTCGGGGTCTTCTGCCGCCGGTACGGGGTCCCGCTGATCGACGGGGGCACCCAGAGATTGCCCCGGCTGATCGGTTTGAGCCGGGCCCTTGACATGATCCTGACCGGACGGCCGGTCAGCGCCGAGGAGGCGCACCTGATGGGGTTGGCCAACGTTGTCGTCGATCCTGGCACGGCCCGTCAGGAGGCCGAGCGGCTCGCCCACCGGATTGCGGCCTTCCCCCAACGCTGCATGAGGAGCGACCGGACATCGGTCTACCGCGGTTTCGATCTGCCGTTCAACCGAGCAATGGAGCAGGAGTTCCGGCGCGGCCTCGAGGTCATCGCAAGCGGTGAAACGAGGGCGGGCGCCCTCCGCTTCGCCTCACGAACGGACCACACCTAAGGACGCCCGATCAACCCGTTGCGCCATGCACGGCTCCCGGCTGAGCCCGGAGCTGACCCGTGGCGGGGGCGGACGATTCCCCGAGCCCTTCCCAACGTCCCGCCACCCGCGATCCCCTCTTGGCACCACCTCCTCACCACAATCGCGCCCCCTTGGGCGCAGCGCTGGATTCGGTAGAGGAGGGCTCACTTGATGAACGCCTTCTCATGGGCGGGAGCGATGGGTCACCAATGGGGCAAACCAGATGGATGTACCCGGCAACATTCAAAACACACACATGTGGAAGACTGGC
>WGCW01000145.1 GCA_015493585.1 Acidobacteriota bacterium | reverse complement strand
GATCTTCACGAGATGGGGACAGTGTTGAATCATCGGAACGCCCCCCAATGTCATCCTGAGCCATGCTCTTCCCTGGTCATCCTCAGCCGCCATATTCTCCCGCTGTCATCCTGAGCCGGAGGCGAAGGATGACAAGGAAGGGGTGGCTGCTCCTCTGCGTTTCATGCCTCTTCCCACCAATCTTGCAAAGAAGCGGCGCACCGCGCAACAACCTCCAACAGGTCGTGATGCGTTCCTGGACGTCGCCTCAGCGTCACGTTATGATCCGTCGCACGGTGGAGTGCGATACCGGCCGTTCGGAACGTGCTCCGGGGAGGCGTTGACGATGACACAGCTGATTCGCACACGTGTGACCGAGATGCTGCAGATTGAGCATCCGATCGTCCAGGGGGGGATGATGTGGGTCGCCCAACCCGAGCTCGTAGCGGCCGTATCCAACGCCGGCGGTCTCGGGATCATGACCGCGCTGACCTTTGGGGATGCGAAGGGCTTGGAGCAGGCGATCGCCCGCACGCGTCAGCTGACGGACAAACCGTTTGGTGTCAATGTGACGTTTCTGCCAACGCTCGTTCCGAAGGATTACGGTTCGCTGATCGACGTGATCGCTGGTGAGGGGATCCCTGTCGTCGAGACGGCCGGCCGGAACCCGGAGCCATGGCTCGATCGGATCAAGAAAGGCGGAGCGCTGGTCATTCACAAGTGCACGGCCGTGCGCTACGCCAAGAAGGCCGAATCGATCGGCTGCGACATCATCAGCATCGACGGGTTCGAATGCGCGGGCCACCCAGGCGAGGACGACGTTACCTCGTTGATCTTGGCTCCGCTCGCCGCGTCCGGGCTCAAGGTGCCCGTGATCGCCTCAGGTGGCTTTGGCGACGGGCGTGGCCTGGCCGCTGCGCTCGCGCTCGGCGCGGATGGCATCAACATGGGAACGCGGTTTATGGCCACCGAAGAATCTCCGGTGCATCCGGCCGTCAAGCAGAAGCTCGTCGAGATGAGCGAAACCGAGACGATCCTCCTCCTCCGGTCGCTCAAGAACACGGAACGTGTCTGGCGCAACGCGCTCGCCGAGCGGGTTGCTGCCATGGAACGGGAGGGGGCAGGTATCGAGCAGCTCGCTCCGCTGATCAGCGGCAAGAACGGGCTCCGGCTCCTCTCCGAGGGCGATCTCGAGGCGGGGTTGCTTCCGGTCGGCCAGTCTGTGGGCCTCATCGAGGACATTCCGCCCGTGGCCGAGCTGATCGAACGAACCGTGACCGAGGCGCATGACATTCTCGCCACACGCCTCCCCTCCCTCGTGGTGTCATAACGCGTTCTGTGCCGCGCGATGCAATACGAGGGCGTTGCGCTGTGCGGAACCCGTGTGGTTCCAGTGGATCCAACCACGATCGAAGCATGCTCACCCCAACGCCAAGGCGATCGCTCGCGGCGAGAGCGCCTGAGGGAGTGCGGACTTTAGTCCGCATTGCGCGCTCAACGCGTTGTGGCAGAAAAAGATGCGGACTGAAGTCCGCGCTCCAAGGCTGTCTCCGAACGATGCGGCACAGCGTAACGCCCTCAATACAGGCCTGATCAAACGGGTGCCCCTAGGCAGGGTACAATCGGCGGCGATGACGAACGGCGGGTACCCTCAGGAGCTCAACTCCCTCCCCCTGCTTGCGGGGCTTGATGCGGCAGACCGGCATGCGATGATCCAGGCCGGGTTGCCACGCCGGGCGAACAAGGGGGAGCTGATCTTCCTGGCCGGGCACCCGTGCGAGGGTCTCTGGGCCGTGCTCGACGGCAGAATCAAGCTGGTCCGGAGCTCCCCAGACGGCAAGGAGCTCGTGCTCCATCTCGTCGAAGGAGGTGAGACGTTCGCCGCCGTCGGATTGTTCGGACAACGGACGTACCCGGCCACGGCGATCGCCCTCGAAGAGACCTCGCTCTGGTTGTGGCCACGAGACAACATCGTTCACCTCCTGACAGCGACCCCCGAGCTGAGCGTCGCACTCTTGGGTGCATTGTCTGCCTGGACCCGCACCCTCGTGACGAAGATGGAGCTGCTGACCCACCGGAAAGTCGAGGAACGGCTCGCGCTTTTCCTCCTTGGACTCGGCGGCGACCGGCCAGTGGAGCCAGGCACGGAAATCCCACTGACCATTCCCATGCACGTCATCGCCGGCATTCTTGGGACGGCACCCGAGGTCCTCTCACGCACGCTGCGCAAGCTGGAGGAGGGCGGCATCATCAAGATCGGCCGCAGAAAGATCACCCTCACCGATCCTCCCGGGCTGCTCAGGATTGCCGGATCGACAGAACCAACCTGGCCTTGACAGCTTGGCCGCCGCGACCCATCGTCAACACAGGGAGGTGAGCCATGGCAAGACCGTTGACAGGTGAGGAGAAACGCCGCCTTCTTTACCTGGCACGCCAGACACTAGAGGCGAAGTTCAGCGGCGAGGCGCTTCCCGAGCTCGATCCTCCGGCTGGCCCATTGAGTGAAATCCGGGGAGCGTTCGTCACGCTCAAGAAGGGTGGACAGCTTCGCGGCTGCATTGGACACGTCGCCGGCGTCGAACCGTTGTGGGAATCGGTCCGATCCAATGCGATCAATGCGGCCTTTCACGACCCCCGTTTCAACCCGCTGAGCTCCAATGAGCTCCCTAACGTTGAGATTGAGGTTTCAGCGCTGACGCCGCTTCAGGAGGTGGCCTCTCCGGAAGAGGTCCAGGTTGGGGTGCACGGCGTGATGATCGAACGGGGGCTGTATCGTGGCCTCCTGCTCCCTCAGGTCGCAACAGAGTATGGATGGGATCGCGAGACATTTCTCGACTACACGTGCCGTAAGGCCGGCCTCAGACCCGGGTGCTGGAAGGATCCGGTCACCCGCATCCTGGTCTTCTCAGCGGAAGTCTTTTCAGAGGCTTCTGAAGGGCTTAGGTAAAAACGGCGATCACGATGCCACAGACAAGACGGTTCGCTCGTACTCCTGTTCACTGGCGAACATGGCAAACGGCTTGCCACGGGCCGCGTCCGGATCGGGGAGCGGCACGGCCCCGGTTGAGCGGAGCAACTCATCAAGGATCGCCCTCAGAGCCTGGGTTGGATTTTCCTCGCCTTTGCCAAGCACGGTGCGGGGGTTGAAGGTCCGGCTATCGAGGCGAACGATCCGGAGCTCCGGCTGATCGCTCCACGGGCCGTCGAGCAGCAGATCGATGAGGAGATAGGGCCGCGGTCCCTCCTTGATCCCAGCGACGGCCACCGCTTCCACCTGTGCGTTTCCAAGCTGGTGCTCCTTCTCCCCTACCCGAATCATGAGCCCTTCAGCCGTGAAGCGGAGAGGGATGGCCCGCATGACCTTGAGCGTGTGAACGGCTGCGACAAGGTCAACGGGAGCCCGCTCCTGTGGGGTGGCCTCCTCTTCTTTGACGGGTGCTTCCGGAGGGGATGATGGGACAGCAGTTGGGACAACTGGCGCCGCGGCCTCATCACGTATTTTTGAGAGTTCAGCCCGCGCCTCCGGCGCAAGTTCAGGCATGCGAAGTGCCCGCTCGATCAGCGCCGCGGCATCCGGCGCATTGAGATCGTGGGCAAGACGGGCTGCCCGGACGGCAGCGCCAACCGGCACCGCCTGATCCCCGGCCAGCATGAGATCGTGAATCGTCTCGCGGGCCTCATCGAGACGGCCTTCGTCACGGAGAAGGCCGGCAAGCCGGATGATGCTTACGGCGTCGAGAAAAAGGTCTCCACCCGACTTCTTCAGCTCGGACCACACCATCAGTGCCATCTCGCCGTCTCCCTGTCTCAAGCTGCGGCGGATCAGATCGACGGCGATGGCCGAGCCCTGTTCGATCCTGCCACTCTCCACGTACAGGTGCCACGCAGCGAGCTTGAGATCGACGTTCCCGGGGTCGCTCTGGATGGCCTCTTTCAGATGCGCAATCGCCCCATCGGTGTCGCCGGCACGAAACATCTCCATCGCATCGTCGATGATGGTGTTGTCCACCAACGTCACCTTGGACTCGATAGCCGGGCTGACATACTTTTCAAGAATCCCGAAGCGACGAAGCGCTCCCGCCGTCACGAACCCAAGCCCGAACCCCCACACATGGGCCCAATGCGCAACGCCTCCACCTCCGGACATGCCAAGTGCATCCATCCCCTGAGCAAAGACGAGCTCCCTCAAGAACCAAAGCCCGATCATCAGCCAGGCAGGCGCCGAAAAGGTACCGGTGAAAATCACACCAATCCAGTAGAAAAATCGGATTCTTCTCTTCCAGAAAAGGACTGCAAACGCTCCCATCACACCTGCAATGGCGCCTGAAGCCCCAATGAGCGGACCCTGAAAGTTCGGGTAATGGATCGCAAACATCAGCCCCGCGAACACACCAGCGACGAGGTAGAAGGCAGCAAAGATCGGCCGCCCCAACTCATCCTCGACGAACGGACCGGTCAGGTACAAGAAAAACAGGTTGCCCAACAGGTGGATCCAACCTGCGTGCATGAACATGTGGGTGATCAACGATGCCGGCCTGATGTTCGCCGGGATGAGGCCAAACCGGTAGGCGGGCATCTGGTGAATCGTTGTAAAGACGACCTTCACGAGCCGTTCCAGCCGCTGTTGCTGCTCTTTTCTGACGGCAGAATCTTCGGGCGGCTTCTTTCCGAACTGTTTCACCAGCTCCCGCAAGGCCGCATCCTTCTCCTTGTTCCCGCTCCCAAGGATTCGCTTGAGCTCGGAGGGAGGCTCGAGGTACGGATGCTCCATGTAGTAGCGGACGGCTTGGCTCAGCTCTGCTCCTGCTTTCTGAGCGATGCGTTTTTTTACCGGAAGGGTCATCAAGAACACGGCGACACAGAGAATCATAATCGTGATCGTGACCCAGGGCAGGCGTCTGACCGACGTATCCTCTGGTCCAATGGGAATGATCATCCGGCCCTCCTTGCCTTCTTCCCTTCCTTACGTTGAGGCCGCAGCTTTCTTCCGGGGAGTATACGCCGCTCATTCTTCTACCCGAAACCCAGGCCTCAGGTGAGGTCGGGTATAGTTGCTTCATGCCCTTTGCCTCGGTCATCCTGGTCGAGCCCGCTTTTCCAATCAACCTGGGATCCGCCATGCGGGTCGCCGCCAACTTCGGGGTCCCGGTGCTCGATCTCGTCCGGCCGGGTATCGATCCCGATGCACCCGAGGTCCGCCAATGGGCCTGCGGCGCCCATCTCCATCTCTCGATCAGGATCCATGACAATTTTGCCTCGGCAGCCGGACGGTACCGGGTGCTCGTCGGTACGGCGTCAGGCCGCGGCCGGAGCAACCTTCCCGTCCTGACGCCTTCCGAGGCCGCAACGGCTCTCTCCACCCGCCCCCTCAACGAAACGGCGCTCGTTTTTGGAAATGAGACACGGGGGATGCGGCGGGAAGACCTGGACCGGTGTGACATGGCCGTTCGGATCCCGACCGTCCCTGAGTTTCCGGTTCTCAACCTCACGCAAGCCATCGCGATTTCACTTGGCACACTGACAAGCGCCCTCGAACCAGGCCCTCCGACCGGACCCGTCCCTGCACCGCAGTCGGCCCTGGGCCGGCTCATGGATCACCTCAAGAAGAGCCTCCTGACCATCGGGTTTCTCGACCCGGTCAACCCAGAACGGACCCTCCGGAAAATCCGGCGCATGCTTGGACGAGCCGGCGTAACCGAAAACGAGATCGCAATTCTCCACGGGATTTGCCGTCAGATGGAGTGGGCGGCGCATGCCGACCCCACACATCTCCCCCGTTACGGCGACGGAAAAGTCGAATCGGAGGACCTCGAATCGGAAGACGTGTGATTTTGCGTTCGTTCCGGTTTATAATTCAATGAACAGGGATGGAGTTTGTATGTGAGCAACCGGTGTTGAGAACGACGCCGGGAACACTGGAGGCAGAAAGGTATGGTCAATCTCGAACAGAATCTGGACGCGTACCGAATCCTCGCGCAGATCTTGTTGGATCTTCGCTCCGCCCTTCATGCTGAGCTTGAGAATCACTATGGCCAAGAGTGGTTTCGAAACGGGTTCCCGCAGCATGTCCTCACCCGGCTCATCGATCGAAAGGAACACGAGCAGGCGATCGACTGGTACGAGAGCGAGTACCAGCAGATCATCGATTTTGCCTCGTTCGAGGATCTCCTTGAGGTCCTCGAATCAGACTCAACCCTGCTTCCCCAGCTCAGGGAACTTGCACCGAGCGCTCCTCTCCTTCACGCCCGCATGATGGAGATGGAAACGATGCGGCAAAAACTCGCGCTCGCACGGATGATCAGCGAAAACGAGCTCGTTTTCCTGGGCACCTTCCACCTCCGGTTCCGGAAAGTCATGGAATCTGCCGCAAAAAGCTCGTCGGGTCGTACGCAAGAGGCAACGAAGGAAGAAATGGCCCCGGTGGAAGCACATGAGCCCAAGAAGTCGCGAAGCGAACCGCCGGCTCCGGACGTCACGCATCCCCCCGCATCAAAGACAGCCAGGGCCCCAAAAACCAAAACGTCAAAAAAGCCAGCGAAAGAACCAAAGCCAGCGTCCCCGCCAACAACCCCGGTTTCAAAAAAGCAGGCCGAACCTGTCGCACCACCGGCCGACGATCGGCATCCCGTTGTCGCCGCCATGGATGACGGCGATACGAAGTCCGTGCTCGACGCCTTATACCGTGAGGTGACAGCCATCGCCGAAGGCCTATGGGAGCGCGAGGTACCTCCAACGCCGGCCGTGTGGCTGAAGGTCCGTGAGCATCCGTGGTACGAACACAATTTTTCCCCTCTCGGACTGCAACCCCTTTCAGATTTCTACGACGTGATCGATGCCATTCACGTTCGGATGCACAAAGGGCTGGCCAAGGATGAGCTCCAAGCTTTCCTCAAGGAACACAATTTCGCCAAGATTCTGCTGGCCCTCCGGGACATGTTCCAGAAAAATCAGCTGTAAGCAAGATCGTCAGTGGCCGTTCCTGTCGCAACGATCCCCACTACAGCCCGGCAGCGCCCAGGACGGAGAACTCTTCCCGGTACGCCTGATAACGGCGCAAGATCCTCCGCGTGTACCCAACCGCCCGGCGGCAGCGGCACACTCCGGCCGGAAACCGGCTCGCCACATCCGGGTTGTCCAGGATGAGCATCGCAGTTTCCACGTTTCCGCTCCAGAGCTTGGGGTCAAGGTGCATCTCAAGGGCAAGTCTTCTCGCGTCGGCGACGTGCCGTGGGCCAACGTTATACGATGCGATCGCCATCGCCACACGTGATGCGAAGGGAACGCCCGAAAACTGGTCCATCAACTGTTTCAAATAACGGGCCGCGGCGGGGATGGCTTCCCGCGGATCCATCGGATCGTGGATGCCTAACCCTTCCCATGTGGCCGGCATGAACTGAAACAGGCCGGCTGATCCTCCTGGGCCGACCGCTCGCGGGTTGAACCGCGACTCCTCGTACATGATCGAAGCCAGCAAGCGCCAGTCGATGCCGTACTCACGGCCTGCAGCCTCGAGAAGACCATCGAACGGCGTCAGATGCCCGGGAGGAATGTCAATTTTCTGGTGCCACGAGCTTCCCACCTGAACCAGCTCATTCTGCCTGAGTTGCCGGATCAAGCCGGAGTGGATCGCTTCTTTGAGAAAACGATTCGCTGCGCGGCGCAGCGCAGGCGCTCCGGCCCCCACGACCCACCTGAGCGCACAGGCGGGCACAATGACAGATCCCCTCCGGAGGCTTGGCCAATCCCCGAGCTCAAGCCGTGCAGTGTCACTATCGACCACGGCGATGCCCGCCGTACCGCGCGCCACCGCGAGCAAGGAATGTAGCATGTCACTTCCCGCTTGCGGGGGAATCAGAGAGGGCGGTTTGGAAAACGGCATCAACCGGAGGATCCCAGCAGTCAGGGGGTCGACCGCGACAGGCGCCACGCTGAGATCTTCCGGAACTCCCGACAACCCTGAAGCGGTTGAGGTAACGGCAATGAGATCCACCTGTTGGTAGGGCATTGTCACCGGAAACGCTCGTTTAACTGCGGGTGGCAACGGCTGATGAAGCGCAGCGATATCTCCGTAGCCTTCGTCGAGCCACGTCAGAGGATCCGTCCCAGGTGGCGGAATCCTCAGCCCCAAACGCACGCGCAGGACCCGGGCAAAGTTTGTTGCGAGACGATACTCGAATCCGCCTAACCCGCCGCTCGCGATCCGGCATGTCGTCGGCGAGTTCCACGTGATCAGCCTCAACACCCCCGCCTGACGGATCTCCCGGAGAGTCCTGCAGGCCCGGACGCCGGTGCCTGGAGACAGCACCTTCTCTGCAAAGAGAAAATCGTCAATCGCTGTTCTCAAGGCCGCGTCACGCCGCCTCACGGCCCACACCACCGGTCTTGACGTGCCAAGCGTTCCAAGAATCTTGAGCCCGTACCTTCCTGGAAACGCATCCAGCAGCCCTGAATCGGTCAACGTCACCCGGTACCTGCCCCCGGCGACCCGTCTCAAAACCTCTTCGAGCGGCGTTTCTTCAGGGACCGCCATGATCTGTGGCGCCCTGGGGAAAGCCCCCGGTATCTCGTCCCAAAAGCGCCCCTCCAGGCTCGAACGTTGCACATCAATATCGTCCGATCCAACGTCAGCCAGTGACCTTATGCCGCTTCCCGGCGCTGCGACGGCCAGATCGTCAGCCCAATCCACCGCCGTGGAGGAGCTGAAACCGAGCCGTCTCAACGCGCTGGGTGAGAACCGGCCAACGGCGAGATCGCCCCGGCCACGTGCGAGCCAGTTGAGGAGCTGATCGTTCCGCGAGGTCTGAACCCACGACAGACGCACGCCGAGGCGCCGGGCGAGGTGCTCAAGTATGAGCCGCGGGCTTTCTCCATTAGCCATCACGACCCGGCTTTGAAAAAAACCGGGACGCACGAGAACACGAAGCTGACCGGACGCCTTGACGGCAGCAAGGCCGGCGATGCTGTTGGACCGCCGCACACATGCAATGTGCGCAAGGCTCAGTGTGGCGATCACCATGCAAGCCACCATCCGGCGCGTCACCGCCGCGCGATTAATCACGGTACCGTCACCACCGTGGGCTTGTGAAAACCGTGACAAGCCATCCAACCTAGCGTATCATTCCCCCGTGGCGAACGCCGCAATGAAACCAGGAGGTGTGGCATGGTCCAGTTCAAAGAAGTCAAGATCCCAGAAGGGGATCTCATCCAGACGAAAAATGGGAAGATTGAAGCCGGTGACCATCCGATCATCGGGGTGCTGAGGGGAGACGGGATCGGCCTCGACATCACACCCGTCATGCAGCACGTCGTCGATGAAGCCGTCAACAAGGCATACGGTGGTCAGAGGGGCATTGCATGGTGCCCTCTGTACGCCGGTCTGGAAGGGCTGCACCATTATGGAACGGAGTTCCCTGACGAGACCGTCGAGGCGATTCGTTACCTCAAGGTCGCGATCAAGGGACCGTTTACGACGCCGATCGGAGAAGAGACCCACGTCTGTCTCTACTGCGCCCATCAGCAGTACCACGGCGGCAAATGCGACAAATGCGGCCGGGAAGATGGTGTCACGAAGCGGTTCCGCTCGATCAACGTCCGGTTCCGCCAGCGTCTCGATCTCTACGCCTGTGTCCGCCCGGTCCGCTACTTCGAAGGCGTTCCCTCCCCTAACAAGTACGCTAGTAAAGTCAACTTCATCCTCTTCCGTGAAAATACCGAAGACGTATACGCAGGCTACGATTACGAGCGCGGCAGTGAAGTCGCCACGGCGATTATCAAACTCATCAAAGACATGACCGGCCGCGAGATCCGTTCCGATTCCGGCATCGGCGTCAAGCCGATCTCGGAGTTTGGATCCAAACGGCTGATGCGAGCCGCTCTCAAGTGGGCCATCCAGCAGAACCTCCCTTCGGTGACCATCGTGCACAAGGGCAACATCATGAAGTTCACCGAAGGCTCCTTCAAAAAGTGGGCGTACGAGGTCGCCGCCGAGGAGTTTGGCGATAAGACCATCACGGAGAAGGAAGTCTGGGACAACTTTGACGGAAAAGTTCCGGAAGGCAAGATCCTGATCAAAGACAGGATCGCTGACTCCATCTTCCAGCAGATCCAGACGCGCCCCGACGAGTACAGCGTCCTGGCTCTTCCCAACCTCGAGGGCGACTTCCTGTCAGATGCGGCGATTGCGCTCGTCGGCGGCCTCGGGCTCGGACCGGGATCTAACATGTCCGACGAGATCGGCCTTTTCGAGGCCACACACGGCACGGCACCGAAGTACACGGGAATGGACAAGGTCAATCCGGGATCGATCATTCTCTCTGCGGTCATGATGCTCAACCACATGGGCTGGAGCGAAGCGGGAGACTTGATTATCAACGGGATGGAGAAGGCCATTCACGATGCCGTCGTCACGTACGACCTCGCACGTTTGATGCGGCGGGAGGGACGTGAGGACGTCACCGAGGTTTCGTGCTCGGGATTCGGGCAGGCGATCATCGATCGCATGTAGAACCGGAATCTCAACTCGTTCTTCTAAACCCCGCTTCGGCGGGGTTTTTGATATTGTGTCGCAGGACTGATCAACACCAGTTGTGAGACGAATCACTTGAAATCGCCAGCGTTCCCGGTCAAACTTCCCATGAAGGAGCGGCGAAAGCGTGGGAAATGACGAAAAACTCTGGCGGCCGCAAACCGGTCCGGAAAGCAGGTAACGGAGTGCTGCAAATCCCGAAGGTTCGTTTGCGTGCGCACTCGTCTCATCGAGCTCCCCAATGAGCCAGAGCACTGGTATGGCACGTCTCACTTCAGCACGCTCTCAGAATGCGAGATGGGCTGTATGGCATCGGGCGATCGGCATCCTCGTCTCTACGGCTGTTCTCGTTCTGTTTCTGATCCAGTTTCTTCAAATTGCACAGTTCAATGCGCACGGGATCGGAGTAACAATCGACGTGACCCACAAGGGCCTTCTCTTTTCGTCGGTGAACCCTGATCAGCCGGCCGCTCGAGCAGGTCTCCGGTCAGGAGATCTCCTGATCAGCGTGAACGGACATCGGATCCATTCATTTAAGGATTACGATGCCGCGGTGATCCCAGCCGAGAAGAACGGCAAGCCGCTCCATATGGAGATCCTAAGAGGAAAGAAGCACATCAGCGTCACCCTTACACCGGGCATCCCGTTCCCTTGGATCTTTGCGCTTGCCACGTTCCTGACGACGCTCGCCTATCTCCTGATCGCCCTGGTCGCGTGGTTCCAAGTTCCAGCGGACCCGCGGGCACGCCTCCTCGCTGCCTTTTCGGCCGCTGTTGCCCTGGAGCTTGCTGCACCAGCCGGTGCGTATGGATCTATTGCCTGGTGGGTTTTCGGCAATCTATGGTTCTATCTGATCAACGGCCTGCAGATCGGCCTCCTCTTCCATCTAGCTTCCGTCATTCCCAAACCGGCCCCGTGGATCAAACGGCACCCCTGGATTGTCCGCGCCTACTACTGGATTGGGATTGGATTCGCCATACTGGGGCCGCTTTCCTTGTTTACCGAGGTGTTTTGGAAGCAGGTTCTCCCATGGACATCTGATCAGATTTTGGAAACGTTCAACACTGGGATCACGGTCTGGGCATTTGCCATCATTGCGATTCTGGCGTATCAGGCCCATCGCGCCGTTGGACCCATCGAACGTCAACATGCCATGCTGGTCCTGATCGGGCTCATGCCGTGGGCGCTCTTCTCGTTGATTTTGGAGCTCGTGGGTCGAACTGGGTATACCACGAGCCAGTGGTTGAACATTGTTCAGCTGCTCGTCCTCCTCCCCTGTCCCATCGCCATCTTCATCGCCATCTACCGGCTCCACCTTTTCGATATCGAGCTCGTGATCAAGCGGAGCCTCGTGTATTCCACGCTCACCATCCTGATGATCGGCCTGTTCTATGGGGTGCTGAGCTTGGCAGGCATGTTCCTGTCCCAGACGACAGCGGGGGTCACGTCGGTTTGGGTCATCTCGGCGACAACCCTGCTGTTGGGGCTCCTCTTTTGGCCCATGCGAAAGAAAATCCAAGAAATCATCGACCGCCGTCTCTTCCCTGAGCGCATGGCGTTGCGTCAGAGGCTCGTTCAGGTGGCGGCCGACGTTCCCGCCCTGGGTGACATCTCTGCCATTGGGAAACACCTCGTCCACGAAGTCACTTCAGCGTTTGGTGTGACGTCGACGGCCCTCTTCATCGCTGACCCGAGGTCGGGCGTTGTCGTGGCCTTGGCTTCAGACGCTCCCAACGCGGATCTCTTACTCGAAAGTTCCCTCCTCATCGATTCCGAGGATCCAGGTCTCCAGCTCCTCAAAACAACAGACCGGCCCCTGAAGGCACAGCATGTTGCTTCGCTCAGCCCGTCTCTCGGGATACGCCTCGCACCGCTCAATGCGGCTGTCGTCTCGGCGCTCGTCACCGGCAATCAGCTCGTTGGTCTCCTCACACTCGGAGAAAAACGGGACCACGAGCCATTCAGTGCTGAAGAAATTGACCTGCTGAGCCTCTTTTCCCGCCACGCGGCAACGATTCTCCAAAACGTCCGGCTCTTTCATTCGGCGACGTATGAGGGGCTCACCGGCCTCCTTCGCCGTGAGGCTATTCTCGATGTTTTAGGACGTGAGCTCGAACGTGCCGACCGCTACCAGCGTCCCCTCTCGGTTGCCATGGCAGATCTGGATCACTTCAAGAGAGTCAACGACCGTCACGGCCACCTCGCTGGAGATGCGGTTCTCAAGCAGGTTGCGACTGCGTTGAAGCGGAATCTTCGAAGCACCGATTCGATTGGACGGTACGGGGGCGAGGAGTTTCTCATGGTGCTTCCGGAAAGCACGTTGCCCCAGGCATGTGCCGTCGCCAACAAGCTGCGGGTCGCCATCGAGGAAATGCGGATCGTGATCTCTCCGGAGCACACTCTTCAGATGACGATCTCAATCGGCGTGGCTGTGGTGTCTCCCAAAGAGGGTCAAACCATGCCGACCCCACTTGAGATCATCAACGAGGCTGATGAACGGCTCCTGACGGCAAAACGTCAGGGCAGAAATCAGATCGTTCCAGATCTCGGACACGAATAGCCCAGGCGATAGACCTGGGGTCTCCTCCACCCGGTGTGATACTCGCTCATTGCTGATGCGGACGAGATCTCGCGGGCATTGCGCTGCCGCTAAGGCCAACGAGGATCGAGAGATTCGAAGGCCGCAGCTTCGGCTTCACCCCAAGAAATGGCCGAAATTGCAAGTTTTCCCCCAGAAGGCGGCCGAGATGGCGACTTTCACCCCACGCGGAGCAACTCGCACGGCCAGGCAAACTGTCTCTACCCCCCTTGTCCCTCTCTCCTCCTCTTCTCTCTGCGCTGCCGCGATCTCCCCGGTTAGATGCTCCAGATGGATCTTCACGAAATGGGGACAGTGTTGAATAGCCGACCCACGCGCAGAATGCGGCGTACGATGGCGAAGGCAGGTTCGCTCTCCCTGCGGCCGTTCCCCCGCCCAGATCCTTCGCCTCCGGCTCAGGATGACACGAAAAAGGGATAGGCTCAGGATGACACGAAAAAGGGATGGGCTCAGGATGACAACAGAGGGATGGCTACGCCGCCGCCCCCTCGCGGCTCTGCGTTTCATTCCTCTTCCCACCTGTCCCGCAAAGAAGGGGCGCACAGCGCAACAACCTCATCTCAGCCGTTTCGTGACATGCTCCCGGCCCGGACCTATAATCACCAATGGGTCATATACGGATTGGGGGCAGTATGGCACATCAAGACGCGTCACCCAGCGAGCACTCATCAAAAACCGTTGTACGTCTCTTGGGACCCATCATCTTCATCATCCTCCTCGTCATTCCGATTTCATCCATGACCGTTCACGCAAAGCTCGTTTCGGGGGTCGCGCTGTGGATGGCGATCTGGTGGGTCACGGAAGCCGTACCGCTCGCCGTCACATCCCTTCTCCCGCTCGTCCTCTTTCCACTGGCTGGCGTCGAAGGTGTTCGCCTGGTTGCCCCGAATTACGGTAATCACATGATTTTCCTCTTTCTCGGCGGCTTCGTCATGGCGCTGGCCATCGAACGTTCCGGTGCGCACCGCCGCATCGCGCTTACCACGGTACGGGCCATCGGGAGCTCGCCGCGCCGCTTGATTTGGGCCTTCTTGATTGCAACGGCCGTATTGTCCATGTGGCTCTCCAACACCGCAACCACACTCATGATGTTACCTATTGCGGCCGGAGTTGCGTCCAAAATCGATGATCCAAAGGGACCGATGCGCCTCTTTCTCGCCGTCGCCTTCGGTGCATCGATCGGGGGTCTCGGCACCCTCGTCGGCACCCCGCCAAACCTGGTTCTCGCAGGCATGGCGCCAGATCTCGTCCCAAACCTTCCTCAAATCACGTTCGGAAGCTGGATGCTGTTCGGAGTGCCGGCGGTGATTTGTCTGCTCCCGATTGCCGGGCTGCTGCTTGCCCGTGGACTCAGTGGCGGCGGATCGGCCGGAGAGGTCCTGGAACGGGAAGCGGCGTCGCTCGGCTCTGTCACGCCCGCCGAACGGCGTGCGCTCCTTCTGCTGCTCGTGACGGCATTGCTCTGGATCTTCCGTGCTGACCTTCGTTTTGGGAGTCTGGTCATTCCAGGATGGAGCCGCCTCCTGTCCAATCCTAAGCTGGTCTCGGATGCCGTTCCCGCCATCGCCGCCGCCATTGCAGCCACGATGATCCCTCGCGGTGATGGATCGGGGAACCCGCTGGTTACCTGGGACGAAGTCCGGCACGGCATTCCGTGGGGCGTTCTGCTCCTCTTCGGTGGCGGCTTTGCCCTCGCCGATGGAGTTCATGCATCAAAGCTGGACGTGTGGATGGCACACGAGCTGCACGGGCTCCAACATCTTCCCGTCATTCTCATCATCCTCGTGGTTGTCCTGGTTACCATTTTCGTAACGAACCTGACGTCGAACACGGCAACCGCGACACTGATGATGCCGGTCATGGCTGCGCTCGCCCTCGCCATCGATGAGCCTCCGTACCTCCTGATGGTTGCGTCTACCGTCGCTGCCTCATGCGCGTTCATGCTCCCGGTTGCAACGCCTCCAAACGCCATCGTCATGGCGTCGGGCAAGGTCAGTGCAACGGATATGTTCCGTGAGGGCGTCCGGCTCAACTTGATCGCCGCATTGATCGTTGTGCTCCTCGTGCTGATCCTTGGCCCGTTGGTGTTCCCGATGGTCAGCTGAACGCCGGCAGGATCACGGCCCCGGAAATTGCCAGAGCGGTGGCCAACAATGTTCTGCTCATGACGGGAAGGACCGTTGTATTGCAAAGAACGGCGCGGTGAGTGGTAAAGTCTACCGGCGCGAAGGACGGTCTTCCACAGGCCGGCCGCCTTCTACGGAGCGTCCATGCCTTCAATCAACAAAGACCCACACATGCTCTCCCTCGGCGTCGTCAGCTACCTCAACGCGGCTCCCCTGATCGAAGGGTTGGCCGCCGATCCACGTCTCCGTCTCGTTCCAGACGTGCCGAGCCGCCTGCTTGACCACCTGATCTCCGGAAACGTCGATCTGGCCCTCTGCCCCGTCATCGACTATCAAACGTCTCCAGAGGTGCTTGAGATCATTCCTGCTGGAGGCATCTGCAGCGACGGCCCCACACTGACCGTTCGCGTGTTCAGCCGGGTGCCTCTGCCCGAGATCCATGCCATTGCCGTGGACGGGGACAGCCATACGTCCGTCGCGCTGCTGCAGATCCTCTTCAAGAAGCGCTTTGGCAGGCGTCTCGAGCTCATCGCCACCGATGCCTCAGCATTCCCCGATAGCGCCCGGGCCGTGCTCCTGATCGGTGACAAAGTCATCACCCGCCAGCCCAGCTCCATCGAGTATCCGTACCAGCTCGACCTGGGCGAATCCTGGAAAGAGCTCACCGGCCTCCCCTTCGTCTTCGCCGTATGGATGGCCCGCTCCGGTGCGGATCTGGGTCCGCTTCCAGCGATCCTCGCCCACACGCTCGAAACGAACAGAAAGAAGATTTCTGCGCTCGCCGCCCAGCGTGCCGGGCAGGCCGGGTGGCCCCGCGACCTCGCAACCGAGTATCTTGGCAACATCCTGAGCTACCGGATCGGTCCGCGGGAACGGGAGGCCGTCGAGCGATTCTGGAGGGAGTGCGCCAGTCTCGGGCTCATCCCCACCGCTCGACCCTGGCGCCAGCCGCGCCACACGGTATCTCTGGTGTAGCCGATTTCAGGGGGCGCTACAATCCAAGATGTGAAGAACCATCCGACCTCGGACCCTCCTCCACGCCAACTCAACACGCCTTTAGGAGCGTGCGCCGTTGCTGAAGAAGGGCCGTCCAATGCTCCCGCAATCCTTTGCGTTCATGGCCTCCCTGGTTCAAGCCGCGATTTCCGGTACCTTGGGCCGTTGCTTGCGGACCATTCCCGGGTTCTGCGCCTCGAAATGCCGGGGTTCGGCGCTGCACCGGCCGGGCCTGTCAGATCCATCGACGGCTGGGCCCGGATGATTGACGCTGCGGCCGATGCCCTCGGCCTCGAGCGGTTCATCCTCCTGGCGCACTCATTCGGCGGTGGCGCCGCCCTGCTCGCAGCGGGGAGATTGCCCAACAGACTGAGCGGGCTCGTCCTGATTGCGTCCATGGGCATCAGACGGCATCGCGCTCTCACCGGACCTCCTTGGGTCTGGAGAGCGTTCGCTTCGCTCGTTGCCTTTCCCCCATCGAGACATCTGGCCATCGGCGCAGCCCGGCGCGGCTACCGGTCACGCCGGCTCCCCTTTCCCTCGAACTGGCGCGACCTCTATCGCCACCTGCGGTTGACCGGCTCCATCAACTTTGGCGCCATCAGAAGGGCAACCGCTGCCATCACCGCACCGGCGATCGTCTTTCAGGCTCAGGACGATCCCCTCGTCGAACCGGACATTGCCGCTGGCCTGGCCGGGACGATACCCCGCGCCACCCTCCACACGTTCGAAACGGGTGGTCACCATCTGCAAAAAACCCGAGCCCGGGAGATCTCAACGATCATCTCTCACGAGCTCAGTCTGGTGCAACAGCTGCCCGTTGGACACGGTGGGACGTGAACCGTGTACGTTGAGGTAGCCGTACCGCGTGGTGTTCCGGATGCGCTGACCTACTCTGTGCCGGGCCCATTGGAAACGTTCATCCAACCTGGGATGCGCGTCCGCGTCCCGCTCAAAGGACGCACTGTGACGGGCTTGGTGCTGACCGTCTCGGAGACCACCAGCCTGAACCCTGCCATCGTTCGCGACCTCATCGAGGTCCTCGATTCCCGGCCTCTGCTACCTCCTCACCTCCTGACGCTCGGCTCCTTCATTTCGGCCTACTACAGGTGTCCGCCCGGCGATACCTTTGCGGCTATGCTGCCCGCCAAACTGCTCCGCACCGATGCCGAGATCGCCGCGCTCACGCTGAGCGGCGCTGCAACTCAGCCGGACACCCGGCCCGCGCGTCAGCGGACGATTCTCGAGCTTCTAAGCGAAAAGGGTCCGATGCGAGTCCCATCGCTCCTCGTCAAGGCCGGATGCTCCACCCGGGTGCCGCTCGAACGCCTCGTCGACGATGGTCTGGTCACGATCCGGCGCCGCCGTCGTGACCGCCCTCCGAACGTCGAGGTCGCCGCCATCCGCCTGGCGGACCGGCCGCACGACGAGCTTCAGACTCTCTGTGCGCGAAGCCCACGCCAACGCGAGGTCCTCGAGCTGCTCCACACCGAGGGTCCTGCGGTTCTCGTCCGTGACGTGTTGGAACGCGTTGGATGTAGCACCGGCGTGATCCGCGAGATGGTCCGCAAGGGCGTTGTGGAGAAATTTACCCAGCTCCCCCCCGAACGTCCCCGGTGGGCACTCCGTCCGGAGGCGGATCGCCCCGTGCTGACGGACGAGCAACAACGGGCCGTCGACGCCATCGCTTCGATCATGGATGCGCAGGAATATGCCCCATTCCTGCTTGAAGGCGTCACCGGATCCGGCAAGACCGAGGTGTATCTCCGCTGCCTGGAGCGCGTCATTGCCGCTGGCAAGACCGGCCTCGTTCTCGTGCCGGAGATCGGCTTGACGCCCGCCGCGGTCGGAGCTATCGAGCGGCGATTCGGCGAGCGTGTGGCCGTGCTGCATTCAGCACAGTCCGATTCGGAACGCTGGCGGCAGTGGAAACTGGTCGAGGATGGCGGAGCGGACATTGTCATTGGTCCGCGCTCCGCGTTGTTTGCACCGTTGGAGCGGCTTGGACTGATCGTCGTCGACGAGGAGCACGACGCCGCCTACAAACAGGGTGAAAGCCCACGGTACCAGGCCAGGGACCTCGCGCTCGTGCTCGGAAGCCGTCTCCGGATCCCCGTCCTGCTCTGCTCCGCGACCCCTTCGGTCGAGGCAGCTGCCTTGGTTGAGCGTGGACTTGCACGCCGCCTCGTGCTCCGCCACCGGGTTGCCGGTGGATCACTCCCGGAGGTGGAGGTCGTCGATCTGCGCCAGGAGCCACCCGAACCCGGAGAACAGGGGCGCACGATTTTCTCCCGCCGCCTGAAGGAGCTGATGCACGAAACGCTCGAACGGGGCGAGCAGATCATCCTCTTGATCCAGCGGCGTGGGTGGGCTCCCATCCTTCTGTGCCGTGACTGCGGCCACAAGATGGAGTGTCCCGAATGCTCGGTCCCCCTCGTGCTCCACAGGAGAACCGGCGGGCTCAGGTGCCACTATTGCGGCCACTTCGAGCCCGTCCCCGACGCATGCCCCATCTGTGGAGGAACGTTGCTGGACGCGGTCGGGGCAGGCACCGAAAAGGTTGCCCACCATCTCGCCAGGTACTTCCCGGACGTCACGGCCGCCATTCTCGACCGCGACACCGTGCGGCGAAAGAACGGGCTCGAGGCGACACTCGGCTCGTTCGCTTCGGGGAAAACACAGGTGCTGATCGGGACGCAGATGGTCGCCAAAGGCCATCACTTCCCAAACGTCACGCTGACCGGCGTCATCTCAGCGGATTCCCTCCTCGGGCTGCCTGATTTCCGGGCCGGCGAACGAACGTTCCAGCTCTTGACCCAGGTCGCGGGGAGGGCGGGCCGCGGCTTACGCCCGGGCCACGTCGTGATCCAAACGTACTACCCCGATCATCCGGCGATCCGGTGCGCCTCGTCGCACGATGTCGATGGGTTCAACCGCGAGGAGCTCGTGTTCAGGAAGAGCTTCTTCTACCCGCCGGCGGTCAGGATGGCGCTGGTGCGTTTTGAATCTGAGGCAGCGGAGGCAGCCCGGACGGCCGCAGAAGCCGCGGCTCAGGTCGCCGGTCCCCTGCCGCCTGGCATCCGCCTGCGCGGCCCTTCGCCAGCGCCGTTGGAACGGCTCCGGGGATACTGGCGCTGGCAGATCCTCATCAGCGCGCCCAACCGGGCCGGGCTCCGAAAAATCCTTGAACAGATTGAGGCTGTTCGCGTCGCTCCCAAGGTCCGCAGAGTGATCGACGTCGATCCGCTCTCCACGCTGTAACCCCGGCTTCAACCGGCAACCCGCAGCGCTCAGCCGGCGAGCTCCTCCTCGGTGGCGTTTCGCACGTCGACGACTGTGACCGCAAAGTGCAGGTTCTTACCGGCCAGCGGATGATTGCCGTCGAGCGTGACCTCGGTGTCGGTTAAGCCAACGACCTGAAAGGGAATCTTTGTTCCATCCTGCTGCTCGGCTTGCACGTAATCACCCTCGGTGACATCAAAACCGAACATCTCCCGGGAAACCGTCAGGACCCGTTGCGGATCGTGCTCGCCGTATCCTTCGCTCGCGGGGATGTCGATCTTGGCCGAATCGCCAGCGACGTGTCCTTCAAGGGCCTTCTCCAGCCCAGGGATGAGCTGACCGTGCCCATGCACGTATGACAACGGATCCGCGCCCTCGCTGCTGTCAATCACGGCACCTTCATCATCCGTCAGTGTGTAGGCAATGGAAACCACCATGTCCTCGGCGACCTTCTGTCCTTCGCTCATTGTCTTCTCCTTGATTGACGCGCCTGAGTCCTTCTTTCGGGGAACGGCATGATGAAGCATCTCTGCTTGGACGCCGGCACGGCGCGCCGCCGGCCATCAACGATCCTCGCTTGAAGGGCGGAGTATACACGAACCTTCTTCACGGAACCGGCCTCGAACCGGGACACTACCAGACGAACGGGATGACCGCCGAGGCGATCCCGAGGCAGAGAAGCTTCAACGGCAAGCCAAAACGCACGAAATCCCGGAACCGGTAGCCGCCGGAACCGGCGATGATCAGGTTTGCGTGGTACCCGAACGGAGTCAGAAACGAGGTCGACACGCCAACGGCCACGGCAGCCGCCGCCGCGTGGAGCGGTACATGGCCGCCGGCCGCTGCTGCGGCCGCAAGCGGAAAAATGATCGCCGCAGCCGCCGGGTTGTCCATGATCTCGGTCACGAGAGCCGCAGCGACCAGAATGATCGCGATGACGAGCGCCGGGGCAGCCTGGTGGATCCAGCCAAGCATCAGGCCGGAGAGCGTGCGTGCGCACCCGCTGTCGACCATGGCGTGGCTCAACGAGATCGACGCCGCGATCATCACCAGAGTTGGCAGTGGAAGCGCCGCCCAGACCTCCGAAGGCCGGAGCTGTCCGCTGAGAACGACCACGAGGACGCCGGCGACGGCTGCTTGAAGCAGGCTCAGTGCGCCGGCTGCAACCGACACGGCGACTGCGGTCAACACGAGAGGAGCCAGCCATCCACCGCGCCCGGCAGCGGCGGGCATCTGACCGGTCGGCGAGACAATGTAGAAATCGCGTGCGTACCGCCAGCGGTTGAGAAAATCGGGGCCGGCGGCGACGAGGACCATGTCGCCGGGTTGGGCCACGATGTCCCCGATCTTCTCACGAAGATGCTCACCGTGCCGGTGAACCGCGAGGACGACGGCGTCATAACGCCCCCGGAAACCGGCCTCCCGGATGTTGCGGCCCACAATCGGGGATGACGGCGAGACGACGGCTTCAACGAGATCAAGCCCGGGCTCCTCCCCATCCACCGGAGCGAGCCCCTCGCTCGAGGCGAGTTTTGCGATCCCGCCGATGCGGCCCACGAGCATCAAGATGTCGCCCCCGTGGATCCGTTCCGACGGATCGACCGGAGTCACGCTCCGGCCATTGCGCTCGATCCCCGCAACGAAGAGATCTTCAAGGCTCCTCAACACACTGACGCGCTCCCCATCGAACCGTCCGCCAGGCACGACCCGCAACCAGCCAACGTACTCCCGCGGGTTCTGGCTCAGATCTTCAATCGGGCCAGGACGGTCCGGGAGCAGCTTGGGGCCTGCGGCGGCGAGGTAGAGGATCCCGGCGATGGCGACGGGCAGGCCCACCCGTGCCAACTCGAAGAACCCGAACCCCGGATCGCCCCGGCTCTGGAGCATGCCATTGACGACCAGGTTCGATGATGTCCCGATCAGTGTCAGCACCCCCCCAAGCGTCGCCGCAAAACCGGCGGGCATCAGCAGGCGGGATGGTGTGAGCTTCAGCTTTCGTGCCCACTGCCGGACGGCCGGTAACACGACTGCGACGACCGTCGCATTCGGGATGAACGCCGAGATCGAGGCGATGATCCCCAACGGCCTTACGCCCCCCGGGCACCCCCCGTAGAGGTGGTGTGCCAGATGTTCCAGGAACGTCGAGCGCTCCACAGCCCGGACGAGAACGAAGAGGCACCCAATGGCGACGACGGCGGGGTTGGCGAACCCATCGAGCGCTCTTGCCGGCGTCAGAATGCCGGTGAGCAACAGAACCCCCACGCCACCCGAGAGCAGAAATGCGGGATCGGCCCGGTCAGAGATCGAGAGGCCCACGATGACCGTAAAGACGGCCAGCGTCACCCATCCCGCAACCGTCATGACTGCGCTCGTCCTCCTGGGGCCAGCGGCAACCTACTCCGCCGAGCGGGAGCCAACATAGCCGAGCCGTTCAAGATGCAGGATCACCGCCTGAGCGGCCTCCTCAGGCGTCATATCTGTGGTATCGAGGACGACTTCGGCATCGTCCGGAGCCTCGTACGGATCCGAAATCCCGGTAAACTCCTTGATGATGCCGGCGCGCGCCTTTGCGTAAAGCCCCTTCCGGTCCCGTTGCTCGCACACCTCAAGCGGCGTTGCAACATGAACGAGCGTAAAGCCCCCGAGCGGCTCGATCATGGCACGAACTTCCTTCCGGACGGCGTCGTACGGTGCGATTGGCGCACAGATCGCGATACCCCCGTTCTTTGTGATCTCCGAGGCGACGAAGCCGATCCGCCGGATGTTGAGGTCGCGATGCTCCTTTGAGAAACCGAGCTCCGACGACAGGTTCTTCCGCACGATGTCGCCGTCCAGCAACGTGACCGGACGTCCACCCATCTCGAGAAAATGGATCATCAACACACGTGCAACCGTCGATTTCCCGGCGCCGGAAAGCCCCGTGAAGAACACGGTGAAACCCTGTTTGTTGCGCGGAGGATGGCTCCGCCGGAGCTCTTTGGCAACCTCGGGGTAGGTGAACCAGGAGGGGATGTCACGCCCCTCTGCGAGCCGCTGGCGCAACTCGGTTCCGGAGATGCTCAAGCTACGGCTGCCCTCCGGGACCTCGTCGACCGGCATGTAGGCGTCCTTGTCCTCGACGTACACCATCATCTTGAACGGGACCATCTCGACCCCGATCTCCTTCTCAACCTGACGAACGAGCTCCTGGGCTTCGTACGGGCCGTAGAACGGTTTTCCAGAGGAGTCGGACCCGGGCCCCGCATGATCACGTCCCACGATGAAATGCGTACAGCCGTAGTTCTTCCGGATGATCGCGTGCCAGACCGCCTCGCGCGGTCCCGCCATCCGCATCGCAAGTGGCAGGAGCGAGAGCTTGACGGTATTGTGCGGATAGCGGGGCAGGAGCGCCTGGTAGCACCGGACACGTGTGAAGTGATCAATATCGCCGGGCTTGGTCATCCCAACGACCGGATGGATGAGCAGGTTTGCCTCGACCTCCCGCGCGGCACGCAGCGTCAGCTCCTGATGGGCCCGGTGCATTGGGTTCCTCGTTTGAAACGCCACGACCCGGCGCCAGCCAAGCTCGGCCAGGTCGGCACGGAGCTCGGCCGGTGTCAACCGCAGCGGCTTGAAGTCGTAGTGCGCCGGCAGCGTCAACCCTTCCAAACGCCCCCCGATGTACCAGTCGCCGGTGCGCTGCATCAGGTAGGCCACGCCCGGATGCTCGGGGTTGTCCGTTCCAAAAACACCGGTAGCCTCGGCCCGCTTGTCCGGCTTCCAGACGTCCTCGACATGGAGAACGGCCAACATGACGCCTTCAGGATCACGGAGGGCAAGGTGATCTCCGGGCGACAGGGTCTGAGCCAGCTCTTGTCCGGCATCGAGCATGATGGGAATCGGCCAGAGCGTCCCGTCAGCCAGCCGCATGTTCTTGACAACAGGTTCGTAATCCCGCCTCGTCAGGAAGCCAGTCAACGGCGAGAACGCACCGTTGAGCAGCAGTTCGAGATCGCAGAGCTGGCGCTCGTTGAGGTCCAACGAGGGCCAGTCTCTCGATGCTGTTTTCAGTTCGATCTGTCGCTGCGGATCGGCCATCAGATCGACAAGAACGCCGCCGTGCGGCGGGTTGAGATGATTTGGCACGGTATTTCCTCCCCGGTGTTGTGGCCACTGGGTGGCCGGAACGCGCAGAGGATACCAGCTCGTCCCTGATTCGTCATGCCAGTCAGCGGCTGCTCTGCACGACGGCGGTCTCATCGAGCCAGCCGAAGTCACGGCCAGCCCGCCCGGCGATCGTCTTGCCGATCGCCAACGATGCCGTCGCCGCCGGCGAGGGTGCGTTGAGGACGTGGATCATCCTCTCCGCGCTGAGGATGGCAAAGTCATCGAGTAACGTTCCGTCCGGCGCCATCGCCTGGGCGCGGACGCCGGCACCCCCCGCAGTCACGTCGTTCGAGGTAATCTCGGGGACCAGCTCCTTGAGCGAGCGCACGAACGCCGCCTTACTGAGCGAACGAAACTGTTCCTTGATCCCGGTCTTCCAGTACGTCAGAGCAAGCTTCCAGAAGCCGGGATAGGTCATCGTGTCGAACGTGTCGCCAAGCGAGAAAGACGTCCGTGTGTACCCCTCCCGCTTGAAGGCCAGCACAGCGTTGGGACCGGCCTCGACCGTTCCGTTGACCCGCCGGGTGAAATGCACCCCGAGGAATGGGAACCTGGAATCCGGTACGGGATAGATCAGGTTGCGGACCAGGTGCCGGGCTTCAGGCGCCAGTGTGTAGTACTCCCCCCTAAACGGCACGATTTTGATCTCGGGCTTGAGCCCAGCCATACGGGCGACACGGTCGGCCTGGAGCCCGGCGCACGCCACGAGATATTCCGCATGGACGGCCCCGCTGGCGGTCTCGATCTCAAGGTGATCCGTCTTCTGGATGATCTTGAGCACCCGGGAGCCGGTCCGGATCGTGCCGCCACCTTCCTCGATATCGTGTGCAAACGACGTTGCAACCTCGACGTAATCGACGATGCCGGTCTCGGGGACATAAAGGCCAGCGATCCCGGCCGCATGCGGTTCGAGCTCGTGGATCTCAGCCGGGCCGATCCTCCGGACGCCTTCCAACCCATTCTCTCCGGAACGCCGCTCGAGCTTCTCGAGCTCTTCGAGCTGATCCTCACGCGTGGCCACAACGACCTTCCCGCAGCGTTCCCAGGCGATGCCACGTTCCTGGCAGTACGCTTCCAACGCGAGCCGGCCCTCGACGCAGTTGCGTGCCTTCAACGATCCCGGCCGGTAGTAGAGGCCGGAATGCACAACGCCGCTGTTGTTGCCGGTTTGATGCGCCGCGAGCTTCTCTTCGGCCTCAAGCACCACGACGCGAAGGCCGAACGCGTCGAGCAAGGCACGTGCGACCGCAAGCCCGACGATCCCCCCGCCGATCACCGCGAGATCCCATGTATCCCCCATCGCAACCTCCGCGCGCATGGTACTGCAACCGGATGACGAACGGGCGGACAACCCCTCACTCTTCCGCCAATACCCGATGGCCGGGCCGCGGTACAATCCTCATGATGTCCACGCCTCGTGGTTTGACCTTCGTGTTGATCTGTCTGGTGATCGCCGGAACGTTGTGGGCATCGTTGTCGAGGGACCCCTGGGATCCCGACGAAACCCGCTATCTCGAAGTGACCCGGGAAATGATTCACTCCGGGAATCCTTTCTTCCTCACATTCGACGCCGAGCCCTACACGGACAAGCCGCCTCTCTTCTTCTGGATGCTGGCTCCGTTCGTCATGATCTTCGGCGTGGATTCGGCGCTCGCCGGCGCGCTCCCATCGCTGCTGGCGTGGCTGGTGCTCGGCCTGGCGACACGAAGAATCGCGCAGGCGGCCCGATGCTCGATCGGTGTCATCCGCTGGGGCCCGGTCATGCTGATGTCCTCGCTCCTGCCGGCGCTCCTTTCCGGCGGCTGCCGCATGGACATGCTCTTCGCCGTCTGGTGCGCGCTTGCGCTCGAGCGCCTCATCCGCCTGGCCGATCCCAGCGAACCACAACGGAGGCATCACCTCTTCTTCTGGCTCTGGATCGCTCTGGGCATTCTGACCAAAGGCCCACTGGCGCTGGTCTTCCCCCTGATTGCGCTCCTCTTCACCGGCAGGAACGGATGGTTCACATTCAAGCGCATCTTTCGCGGGTGGGGCCCACTCCTGGCCGTCGCCATCGTGTGCGCGTGGCTGTTTCCTGCAGCGCTGACCGGTGGGATGACGTGGCTGAATACGATCGTCATCCATCAGAGCGCCGGGAGGATCACGTCCTCGTTCGCGCACCAAGCGCCGTGGTGGTACCACCTCGCCACGATCCCATTGACGCTGATGCCATGGTCACTCCTCGCGCTCGCCGGATTGATCGCCGCGTTTTCCAGGTACCAAACACTCGATGCCGGACTCAGATTAATCGCCGCGTATCCGCTGGCCGGTCTGATCTTCCTTTCCCTCCTGTCGGGAAAAACATTCCTCTACCCCCTCCCGCTCTTCCCGGCGGCCTGTCTTGCCGCCGCGTGGTGGCTTGACGGAAGTCCGGAGCACACCGCTCAGCGCATCGTCCTCGGGCTCTCCGGGCTTCTCCCAGCCCTCCTCGGTCTTGGAATCATCTTCATCGTTGGGCCGAGGCCGGACATGGCGCTGGCACCGTGGCAACGGATGGTGGCCGGGGGCGCTCTCATCCTCCCGGTTCTCGTCTCAATCATGGCCGTGCTGCTCATCAGGATGAAGGCGGCAACTGCGCTTTTGGCCCTGAGTATTCCGCTCTTCGCCGCGGCCGGGCTCCCGCAGATCGTTCCGCCGTTTGACCGCCTCCTCTCAACCCGCCCCGTTGCGGCGGCGTACGCCAAGGTGGACAGATCGCCCGCATTGCCCGGGCTGGCCTACGGCCGGTTCGAGCCGGGCTTCGTGCTGTACACGAAACGGCCGTTCAAGGTCCTCACGTCGGTGCCCCAACTTTCCCAGGCCCTCGCATCCGGACGGGCGGTGGCGATCAACATCAGGACGGCCGGACAAATCCGGAGGAAGACGCACCTGAATTGGAATGTGGCTGCGGCCGTCCCCTACCGTCACACAAAGATCCTGATCATCCGGCGTCAGATGTAACCTTTCCGGCTCCCGGGCGTATCAACAGATGAAGATTGAGATCCGTAATAGAAGTGAGCGGGACAGAAGAAGCCCGCATTTTCCGACAACCTCCTCCTTCCTCAGGCCCCCTCGGGGGCCACTTTTTTGGCCAGTCGAAAGCCCCTCCAAGCCCGTGGTACCCTTCGGGAATGGATGCCATCGTGACGCTCACCGATCTCGTCCCGGACGACCCGCTCCGCGCCCTCGAACGTCCACCTTCTGGCCCTTCGCTCGTCGAAATTCGTGCAGATCTCGTACCGGATCTCGATCTCGCACGCGCGATCAGCCTCTGCCCACTCCCGGTGCTCGTGACCTATCGATCGCAACGTGAGGGTGGCCGGGGGAGCAGCGACCCGGAAACACGGAGGCACGTCCTGAGGCGGGCGTGGGAGAGCGGTGCGCACCTGATCGATCTCGAGCTTGACCGTGACCTCGCCCTGATCGACGAGCTTGGCATCGATCCGGAGCGGATCATCCTCTCCTGGCACGATCCTCAACAAACTCCGGAAGACATCTTCTCAGTCGTCCGGCGGGCGCTCGAAAGCCGGGCGCGCTGGGTCAAGATCGTTCCAACCGCTCAGTCGCTGGCTGACCTCGCACGCATTCTCTCGGTTCACACACGCTTCCGGTCCCGCTCACGCCGGGAGGCCCGGCTCATCGCCTTTGCCATGGGACCATCCGGGGTCCCGAGCCGGTACCTGTCGCCGCTGCTCAACGCTCCCTTGACCTACGTCGCATGGAGCCGGCATGCCGCCGCGGCCCCCGGTCAGTTAACGTTTGAGCAGCTCGACGGAGCGATTGGCCATCTTTCCGGACCTCCACGACGGCTCTTCGGCGTCGTTGGGGCGAACGTCACGGGGAGCTTGAGCCCCCAGCTCCACGGCGCCGGATACCGGGCAGCGCAGCTTCCGTACGCGATGCTCCCATTCTCGGTGCCGGATCCTGCCGAGGCCCGAGTCCTGCTCGGCACGGGGGGTGCGGAGCTCTTCGATGAGAGCGGTTTGACGCTTCAGGCGCTCGCAGTTACGAGGCCCTACAAGGGATTGGCGCTCGAGCAGGCGACGATCGCCGCACCTCGGGCGTGGCGGGCACGGGCGGCGAACACCCTGATCCTCAAGGAAAACCAGATCCTCGCAGACACAACCGACGCGGATGGCATCGCCGGTGCCCTCATCGCCGCCGGCCTCAATCCGCAGGGACAGACCGCGTTGATTCAGGGGACTGGAGGGGCAGCTCGCGGCGCCGCCATCGGCCTGGATCTCGCCGGCGCCCACGTCTTCCTTCGGGGCCGGGATGCCACACGTACTGCACAGGTTGCGCGGGAGATCCAGGTCCACTCGTGTGGCCCGGATGACCTGCCTAACGGCGTCACGATCCTGGTCAACGCCACGCCGCTCGGCTCCCGGCACGAGGATCCATCACCCTTCACCGGGCACGAGATCGCCGGCCGGCGGGCCGTCGTTGACATGGTCTATGCGGCGGCCCAGACACACCTTGAATCACTCGCCACCAGGGCGGGGGTGACGTATATCGGCGGCCGAACCGTTCTTTTCTACCAAGGGATCTCTCAGTTTGCAGCGATGACCTCTCACACGCCCCCGCGAGAGGCGATGCTCGCTTCCCTCAGTGCGTGATCCCGACGATCCGGCGGACGTGATCCATCAGCGGTGCGATGACCTCACGCACGCGGGCCGCTCCGGCGGAAAGGATCCGTTCGACCTCTCCACGATCGGCCCTCAGCTCGTTGAAACGGCTTCGTGCCGGTCCGAATTGCTCGATGAAGTAGCCGAAGAGCCGCTTCTTCATTTCCCCGTACCCGACGCCGCCTTCATCGAACGCCTTCTCAACCCATTCGCGATCCGAGGCCGGCGCGAAGAGTTTCAACAGCTCATAAAGGGCGCTGCCCTCCTTCGGCTTGGGCGCTTCGACCGGAGTCGAATCGGTCACGATTGACATGATCCGTTTCCGCACCGCCTTCTCCGGGCCGAAGAGATCGATCGTATTCCCGTATGACTTACTCATCTTGCGGCCATCGAGACCGGGAACGACGGCGACGTCATCGAGAATGAGCGGCTCGGGAAGTGTGAACGCCTCGGCGCCGTACGTCGCATGAAACGAGGCGACGATATCCCGCGTCACCTCGAGGTGTTGTTTCTGGTCCTTCCCAACCGGAACGAGGTTGGCGTCGACGATCAGGATGTCGGCCGCCATCAGAACCGGATACGCGAAGAGACCATGATTTGGCACGATCCCCTGGGCCACCTTGTCCTTGAACGAGTGGCACCGTTGCAGCAGACCCATCGAGGTCACCGTCGAGAGGATCCACATCAGCTCGGGGATCTCCGGGATATCTGACTGGCGGTACAGCACGGCCTTTTCGGGATCGAGCCCGAGCGCGAGAAAGCCAGCCGCCAGGTCCCGTGTAAAGCCCGTCAGATCCTCTCCACGATGGACCGTCGTCAGCGCATGAAGATCGGCAAGAAAGTAGAAACACTCGTGCTCATGCTGAAGCTCGATGAACTGCCTGATTGCGCCGAAGTAATTCCCAATATGTAGCGTTCCTGACGGTTGAACCCCTGACAAAACCCTCATGACACCTCCTGGCGGGGGATCATAACCCGATCTGCCGATGCCGTCACGGCGGGCAGGATACCAAAAAGCCGGCGCCCGGAAGGCGCCGGCCTCGAATATCTCACGCTCGATCCGCTCAGCACTCTTCTCCGTCGTCGCCGATCGCCTCGACCGGGCAGGACTCCATCGCCTCCTGGCACAGAGCCTCTTCCTCTTCGTTCTCCGGCTGCTTGTAGACGTACGAATACCCTTCTTCTTCGTTCGCCTTGAAGTTTGCCGGCGCGGTGGTCCGGCACACATCGCAGTCGATGCAGTTCGAATCTACGTAGTACTTCCCTGGGACGTTTTCTTCAACCTTGTCGTTACAATCTGCCATGGCTGTTTCTCCTTTCCCCCGGGTGAACCGGGGTTCATCCGCGCGCATGCTAACACACGCTTTGACGTTGTCAATCAGTTGTCGTTCCTATTCAGCGGCGCGGCATCCTCACCGGCCGCCGGGCTGGACCTCCGCGCTCGGGGAATCCCCAGCGTGAAACACTCTGAGCCGACGTATCCGTGGACGGCGGCGCCCAAACCTTGTCAAGATCGTACGAATACCCAAAGGATGGAAGGATCGTCGTCGCATCGTTGCTGCGATTGTCGATCAACGATCCGTAACAGGTGAACGTTGGAACTGGTTGCGTCCCCAGTGTTGTCCAATTCAGAAACTTGATCCGCAGGAGAATGTTGCTGACGTCGCTCAAGCCAAAGCTGGAATTCAGGACCCGGTAGAGCTGCACGTGGGCCAGAGGCGGAAGAAGCAACAATTCGCTCTTTGGCGCGCCGTTGTCATCGGTCAGCTGGGTACCGGTCGCATCAAATGGCTGGATAACGAGCGCAATCGAAGTCTGCAGGTCAGATGTATTGAAGACGCCCACGTTGAACCGGTAGGTATCGTTGTCCTGGCCGCCCGCAAGGACTTCGTACGTCAGATCACGCTGATCGTTCTTGACGCTGGCATCCGCGAGGTTGTACCAAGGCACCCCTGGCATGGTCTGTCCAAAGGTGGCATCTGTTTCGATGAACTTGGTGTTGTCGTTCGGATCCTGGATCTTAATCTTGGCCGTGTTGTACGTCCGGCTCGTCACGACAACATTCCGGTAGGTTCTGTTGCCGTCGTCATCGAGCGTACCCGTTTCCCATGCGAAAATAACCAACGCCCCGTTCGCCGCTGAGGCTCCAAACTTCGTAAACCAGTACTGACCGACAATGTCGGGGATCGTCACTGTGCCACCGGGGGGGATGCCCGCGAGCGAGTCATCGACAAAACCGAAACCCTGATCTTCACTTCCGCCAAGGGCCATGTCTCGGCCAGCCAGGAAGCTCGAGTGATCGCTGCGTCCGGTCGGCACGAAAAAAATGCCAACACTGACCGGCGTCGAATCAACGTTCGTAATCGTCAAATCCGTCTTCCACACGCTCCCGTTCGCCCCCTCGGTGTGCGCAACGGCGGGAACATAGATCAAGTCCGCCGCCATGAACTGGGCCGAGAGCGCACCACCGAAGAGCACGCATCCCACCGCCGCCAGGGCAAAAGCTACCTTCCATCGGTTCATTCAGTCCTCCTAGCGGGTTGCACGCCCGCCTCTTTCATCCTACGCATCATACAACGGCTTTGGAATCTTAGCCCCCAACCCCGTCTATCTTGACATCCTCATCGGGCAAGGGCAACACAACACCAGCTTCAAAACCCTCAGAATCCAGGTTGCGCAGGCTCAAACGCCCGCCGTGGTTCCTGGCCACCCGCTCGGCAACGGCCAGTCCCAAACCCGTTCCACCGGGGCGTTTGGTATAGAAGGCCTCTTTGATCCGTCCGAGCTCCTCGTTGGGCACGCCCTCTCCCCTGTCTCTGACCAACAGTGCAACCTCATGTTCGCGAACCTCCATCACCAGCTCGACGACCCGCCGGGCCGGTTCAAGGTCCTTGACCGCCTGAACCGCATTGAGCACGAGGTTGATCAGCACCTGGCGCAGCTGGCCCTCGTCACCGCGAATCGTCACATCCGGCAGGTCCTGCGCCAAACGTAAATGAACCTTCGCCTCGGCGGCCTCCGCCCGGAGGAATGCTTCCATGTTGTGGAGGAGCGGCGCCAGCCGGACCTGTTCCCGGAGCGCACCCTGCGGGCGTGCGTACGTCAAGAAATCGGTCATGAGCCGGGAGAGGCGGCCAACTTCACGCCGCGTGGAGACGAGCGATTCGCGCGTGCCGGCGTCTTGAGCCTGGAGATCCTCCTCCAGCATCTCGAGATTGAGGTTGATAGAGTTCAGCGGGTTTCTGATCTCGTGCGCCAGATTCGCCGCCAACGAGCCGAGAGCCGCCAGCTCTTCTGCTTCTTTCTTCTTCGCTTCGAGTCTCTGGGTGCGCTCGACGAGGTGCCACACGAAGAAGAACGCGCCGATCAGGGTCAGAAGCGTGGCTCCTGCTACGGTCATCGTCTGTTGCAAGAGTTGCCGCCGCAGTCGGACGACGCGCTTGGCCAGCTTGCCCTTGCTGACAGACAGAATGACCTCGCCGATCTTTCCGATCGGGGCCGGGATTTGATAGCTATCCTGCGTTTCCTTGACGACCTGATCGGAGAGGTTTCCACCGACCTCCAGCTCCTTCGTCGCGAGGCTGGACGGGATATTCTCCTGAGACCGGAAGGACGCCCTGTAGACGACTTTACCGTTCTTGTCCGTCACCGTAATCGACTGGAAAACCAGCTTCTGGGCAAGCCCCGCAACGTGCTGTTGCAGAACCTCCCGGTTTTTCTCGATGACGTCGTACACGTTCGTCCCGCCCTGCTTCGCCATCTCTTTTGCTAACTGATTCGCATCCTCACGGCCCGCAATCAGGACATCTTCAAGGTATCGTTTTGAAAGAGACCGTGAGATCAGATGACCGAAAAGCAGGATGATGGCAACGACGGCCAGGGCAAAGACACCGGCTGCCAGCATGTACTGCTGTTGGAATCGCAGGCTATGACGGCCGGACTTCGCACTTTCACCCTGCCCGTCCGGCACCCGGCGCATCCGGCGAAGCAGCCGGGCCATCATCCGGATCCACCCCGTTCCCAAGGCCCATTACAGGCCACATGCCGTCCTAAGATCATCGATCCGATCCGTCCGCTCCCACGTAAAATCAGGATCCAGACGTCCGAAATGCCCGTATGAAGCGGTCTTTCTGTAGATCGGCCGCAACAGATCGAGGTACTCAATGATCGCCCGCGGCTGAAGCGGAAAAACGTTTCGAATCGCGTTCTTGAGCGTGTCCTCTGGCACCTTTCCCGTACCAAACGTATCGATCATGATCGAAACGGGATCGGCAACGCCGATCGCATAGGCCAACTGGACTTCGACCCGTTCGGCAAGACCGGCCGCAACGATATTCTTCGCGACATGGCGCGCCATGTACGAGGCCGACCGGTCGACTTTGCTGGGATCCTTGCCGGAGAAGGCACCGCCGCCATGAGAGCCGACGCCCCCGTAGGTATCGACGATGATCTTCCGCCCGGTCAGACCGCAATCGCCCTGAGGGCCGCCTACAACGAAGCGCCCCGTTGGATTGATGTAGATCTTCGTGTGCTCGTCGATCATCGAGGCCGGAAGCACCCGGTTGATGACGGTTTCACGGATATCCTCGCGCAGCTCGTTCATCGGGATCAGGTCTGAGTGTTGACAGGAGACCACGACCGCCTCAATCCGTACGGGCGTATTCCCCTCGTATTCGACGGTCACCTGGCTCTTGCCATCGGGACGCAGCCAGTCGAGCTCCCCGGTCTTTCGCGCCTCGGTCAGCCGCATGGTCAGCTTGTGCGCCATCATGATCGGATAAGGCATGAGCTCCGGCGTCTCGTTGCAGGCAAAGCCGAACATCAACCCCTGGTCGCCCGCTCCACCCTGATCGACCCCCATAGCGATATCGGGGGACTGGGGATCAATCGATGACACGACGGCGCACGTTGCGTAATCGAACCCGAACTTCGCCCGCGTGTACCCGATGTTCTTGATCGTCTCCCTGACGATGCTCGGAAAGTCGACGTATACCTTGGTCGTAATCTCACCGGCGATGAACGCCAGACCGGTCGTCACCATCGTCTCGCACGCCACACGTCCATGCGGATCTCCCTCGAGAACCGCATCGAGAATTGCGTCTGAGATTTGGTCGGCGATCTTGTCGGGATGACCCTCAGTAACTGATTCAGATGTAAAGAGATGCATGCCGTTCTGTGCCATCAGACCCTCCTTGCCGCTCGAAAATAGCACCTTCTCTTCTCAGTGGTCAATCGTGCAGATGCGCCAGAACATCGCACAGCTTCCTCCGGAAATGAGAGATGCAGCACCGCTGGACTCGCGATGACTGACTTGCGCAAATGCTGCAACAAACGAACGGAACCAGCACCGATTGCTGTCGTCCTGGCCCTATCAATCATTGACCGTTCAAGAGGTTCCCAGAGCTCCTTGACGAACCGGTCCAAATCTGAAAGAATGCTCACATGGATACGACCAGGCTCGATGGCGACGTTTGTACTGTCCACGAGATCGACCCTGAAGCGGTCAAATATGCCAAGGAGCACGCCTTGCCCGCCCGGAACATCGAGCGGCTGAGTAGGCTGTTTTCCGCGCTGAGCGATCCGACGCGGCTGAGGATCCTGCATGCCCTGACAATCTCCAAGGAGCTGTGCGTGTGCGATCTCGCCATCGTCGTCGATCTCTCGGTCTCGGCGGTCAGCCATCAGCTGAGGCTCCTCCGCGATCGTGATCTCGTCCGCGCGAGACGCGATGGACGCATGGTCCACTACAGCCTCGCCGACGAGCACGTTCGTCACCTGATGGACACCGGCGTCGTTCACGCCAACGAAGGCTAGCCGCTTCATTCTGGCGCTTTCTGAGGTTTGACGGTCGACATCTGAATGGACGTAGCTCCAATGGAACGGGCGACGTCCAACACATGCACGACAATTCCGTAATCCGCTCCGCGGTCACCCTTCAAGACAATGGCCTTCTTCGGCCGGTTCGCCAGTGCCGTCTTGAGCGTGCGCTCAAGATCGGCATCTGAAACGCGCCTGCCATCGATCCAGATACTGCCATCCTTGGCCACGGTGACCACGGGCATTTTCTGCGCCTCGTTCCGGCCGACCGCCTGAGATGTCTTGGCCTCAGGAAGCTTGAGCTTCAGGCGCTGATTGCTGACAAACTGCGTCGTGACGGCATAGAAGAGCAGCAGCAAGAAGACCACGTCAATCAGGGACGACATCTGGATCTCCGGCTTGCTGTGCCTGCCCAGCTTTGCCAACCGCATCACGAGCTCCCTTCGTTGTGTCCGGCCGGTTTCCGAACGAGATGTGTGAAGTCTGCAATTCGTTCCTCGATATCCGAGAGGATGTTCTCGGCGCGCGCTTCGAGGTACGCGTAGACGAACAGAACGGGGATGGCGATGATCAGCCCAGTCGCCGTCGTAATCAGGGCTTCGGCGATCCCTTCTGAGAGCTTTTCCGCAACCCCGCTTCCCGTCGTTGCCACCACGGAAAAGATCTTGATCATGCCGAGCACGGTTCCGAGGAGACCGAGGAGCGGCGCCCCGGCCACCACCGTCGAAAGGGCCGGCAGTCCCCGTTCCAGCCCTTTGAGCTCTCTCCTGCCCGTATCTTCAAGCGCTTCCTTGACCTCCTCGTACGGCGCATCGCGGTACTGGATCAGTGTCGAAACGAGCTGCGTGAACGGACCTGGATGGCGTCTGCAAAACTCGTCCGCATGGCCGAAATCCCTTTGGACAAGGAGTTGCGAAAGGGTTGAAACCGTCCGTTCATCGAGAAAGTTCTTCCGCCGGAGCGCCCATAACCGCTCAATGATGATCGCCACTGCCAGGAGAGACAGCAGCAGCAACGGGATCATCACGGGGCCGCCTGACACGAGAACATCAATCATCTGTTTGTCCTTTCTATTCCTCATCCGGAGGACGCATGTTATAGAAAAAGGTAATCGTCACACCCTCCCGGTCGACACCAGCCAAATCCTTGGGGAGCGGCTCGAAGGGCGATGAAGTGGCGATGGCGTCCCGCGCTGCAAAGTCCATCGGAGGCTTTCCCGATTCTCCAATGATCTTCAGACCGGTCACGGTTCCATCCCGCTCGATGTAAAAACGGATCTTCGCAACGCCCGGAACACCGAGACGCGCGATTTCCGGAATCCGCCAGTGACGGCGAATCTTCCGCAGCATCGCGGCAGCGTACGGCCCCCAGTTGTACCATTGGGTGTCGAACGAGAGTCCGCCCGTATCGACGGAACCACCCTTGCGATCCGGCGCTTCCGGGATCCCGCCTGCATCGGGCGGCAAGGCCCATGCATTTGGCGGCGGCAGCTGAATGGCCGGGGGTCTCGGCCTCGCCGGTTGCGCCCGCTTGCCGGCACCCTCCGCCCGATTCTCACTGGGCGCCCTCTGCGGTTTTGTCACGTGCGGTGGAACCTGCCTGGGCTGGACCGGACGCCTTCGAAGGGGACGCGGGACCGAACGGTTGGCGGGCGCCCCCCGCCCCAGAAAGTTTGCACCCTGCGACTTGACGATCTCGGGAGTGTTGCCGTGTGTCCCAGGCCGCACCGCGCCAGGACGCCCTTGACCGCCGTGGGCCCGCCGGTTCTTATCTGACAACGCCGCCTTTGGCTTAGACGGCTTTTCTTCCCGGTCGTTGGGCAGGTTGACCAGCTCAAACTTCAGCGGCTTTTCCTTGGCAACGGGGTGTAAGGCAAGCTTGTGCGAGAGCGCGGATGCCACCGGCCACACCTTCCCCACCGAGGGGATCAAGAGAAAAATGAGCAGGAGGTGAAGGAGTACAGAGAGCTCCAACGCCCTGCGAAACGGGCCAGCATCATCTCGCACGCGTTCGACAATAGCAATTCGCGTGCCTATTTGGAACAGGCTTGGCCCGCACGATTCATGAGTCTTTTCCTGCAAGGTGCGATGCACAGCGCCTCGCGGCGTCTTCTCGATTCGATTGCTCGACGTACCACGAGTGCGCCTTCATTCCCTGGTCGTGCGAGGACGCCGCCACGCACAGCATCGCCCCTTTCGTCACAAACCCTCATCAATCTCATGCGGGCTCGCTCAAAAGCAGTGCGCGTACGTCTTCCTGGCATGACGTGCGGTAGACTGGGCGTATGGTGTGGCAGAGGCCCATCACGAGCCCCCTTCGATCCCGGGCATTTGGAATGCCGCCGTGGCAGACTCTCGAAGCCAAGGTGGCGCCCCTCCCCGCGCCACGGAGAATGGCTCCACCATGTGGATGATGCCGTATGCCCGGTGAGCGGCACGAACATGGGTCTTCGTCCGGCCGGGGTACCGGACTGTACGTCCATCTCCCCTTCTGCGCCTCGCGATGTTCCTACTGTACGTTCGTCGTGACGACACACAGCAGGTTGATCGAGCCGTACATCGAAGCGCTCGAGCAGGAGAGCAGCCTGATCGACCTCGAAGCCGGAACCCGCCTTGACACACTGTACTTCGGCGGTGGCACACCGTCCCAGGTCCCTATCCCACTGTTTGAACGGCTCGTTGCAACCCTCTCGGCCCGGTATCCACTGGCCTCTGGTGCGGAGGTGACGGCGGAGGCAAACCCCGAAGATCTCTCTCCCCACTTGCTGGAGCGTTGGGCAGCCGCGGGCATCAACAGGCTGTCTATGGGCATCCAGTCGTTCGTTCCCGCCGAGCTCGAGCTGCTCGACCGGCGTCACACGGCTCAGACCGCGGCCAATGCGCTCGAGATGGTCCTGACAGACGGAAGGTTTCAGGTCAACGCGGACCTCATGCTGGCGATTCCACGTCAGACCGTTGCATCGCTCCGGATCTCCGTTGACAAGATCCTGACCTACAGACCCCATCACATTTCGATCTACCTGCTCGAAATGGACAAGCCGCACCGGCTCCGGACCTATGCAAACCGGCATCCGGAAGCGTTCCCGACCGATGAGCAGGCCGCCGGACTGTACCTTCAGGTGCACGATTGGTTGACCTCGGCAGGCTACCTTCACTACGAAATCTCCAACTTCGCGCTTCCGGGACACATGGCACGCCACAACATCCGGTACTGGCGCAGTGCGCCGGTTCATGCCCTGGGTGTCGCGGCACACGGGCTCGACGGCCCACGGCACTGGGCCAACCTCGACAACCTGCACGGGTATCTGCTCTCCCTGAGCCAAGGCACGAGGCCCTTGGCCTGGTCCAACCACCTCAGCCCCAAGGATGAGCTCGCTCAGAAGGTCATGCTCCAGCTTCGGCTCGCAGAGGGCGCACCTGGGGGGCTCGTTGCCGCCGTCCGGCAAGCACTTCCCACCTTTGCTGACAAACTGAGCGAGTTCCTCGAGCTTGGCCTGGCCGTCGCCGATGAGACCGGCGGCGTTCACCTGACCCCCCGGGGCTGGCTCCTCTCCAACGAGCTGTTCCGCGAGCTCGTCTAACCTCAGCCTGAGCAACCCCTCCTTCGGATGGCCTCCCCACTGTCCTCTTGAGCCGCTCACTCCCTCCCCTGTCATCCTTGGCTGCTTCACCTCCCCTGTCATCCTGAGCCCATCCACTTTCCGTGTCATCCCGAGCCGTGTGCCGAAAGCGAAGCCGCCCTCTCCCTGTCATCCTGAACGCTGTACCCAAGGCGAACGCACCCTCCCCCATGTCATCCTGAGCGATGTGCCGCAGGCGCACCGCGAAGGATTTGGGCGGGGGAATCGCCTTTCTGTCACCCCGTTTCGTTCGCAGCAACTATTCAACACTGTCCCCTACTCGTGTTCTGCCACGGCGCAGCTCTTCCCCCAATGTCATTCTGAGGAGGCGCAGCCGACGAAGAATCTGGGCGGAGGAACGACCGCGAGAAAAAGGCAACCGCGGAGGTCGGAGAGATTCGCAGAGCAAGGCTGAGATGAATTCAACACTGTCCCCTACTCGGGGTTCCCTCCCCCCTGTCATCCTTCGCGGTGTGCCGCAGGCGCACCGCGAAGGATCTGGGCGGGGGGCAACGACCGCAGGGGTTCGCAGAGGAAGGCTCATAAATTCAACACTGTCCTCTGACTCCTTTGCTCCACAGTCTTGAAGAACGGAGAGTAGGGGACAGTGTTGAAT
>WGCW01000144.1 GCA_015493585.1 Acidobacteriota bacterium | reverse complement strand
GCCGGGAGGGCGGCGACCCAGCGAGCTTCGGCCCGCTCATCCTCCCCGACGTACAGCCGGACCGGCTCGCCGCCCTCCCGGCTGGTAAAGATCTTCTTTCCACGCCGTCCGACGTTATGCCCGATCAATGAACCTGCAGCTTGGAGGATCGGCGCGGTCGAGCGGTAGTTTTGCTCCAACGCGACGACATGGGCGCCCGGAAAGTGACGCTCAAAAGAGAGGATGTTGTCGAGCTCGGCGCCCCTCCACCGGTAGATTGACTGGTCCTCATCGCCGACCGCCATAATGTTCTTGGTGCCGCCGAGCACGGTCTTGAGGAGGTTCATCTGCAGCCGGTTGGTGTCCTGGAACTCGTCGATCAGCAGCCACGTGGCCCGCCGCCGCACGGCTTCCAGCGGGGCGCCTTCCTTTTGCAGCAGACCCAGCGTCAGCGCCAGCATATCGTCGAAATCGACGGCACCGGCCTTTCGCTTGGCTGTGGTATATGCGGCCCAAACTTCGGCCACAACCTCCTCGAAGCGTCCACGGCCAAGCGATTCCGGCCCCCGGCTGCGGTTGACCTCGACCGAGATGCGGGCCAGGAGCGACCGCGGAGGATAGGTCTTGGCATCGATCTTCAGCTCGTCGAGGATCCGCTTCATCAGGGCTCTCTGATCGTCCGCATCGAGAATGACGAAGCGGGCTGGCAAACCTGCGGCCTCCGGATACCGGCGGAGGATCGCCAGCGCCCAGCGGTGGAACGTGCCCAGGAAGAGCCCACGGGCGGCCGCGGGCGACGCCGCGAGCAGATGGGCAACACGCTCGCGCATTTCGCGCGCGGCGCGGTTGGTGAATGTCACGGCGGTGATCTCGGCCGGTTTGGCGGCTCCGGAGCCAAGCAGGTAGGCGACGCGGTGCGTCAGAACCCGCGTCTTCCCCGAACCAGCTCCCGCGAGAACGAGCAGGGGACCCTCCCCCCACGTCACCGCCTCCCGCTGGAGCGGATTGAGCTGCTCGAGAAGCGCCTTCACCGCTCTTCCATCTCCCACTCGGCCATCACGCGGCCGCGCGCGGTGAACGCCTGACGGCGGGTGAGGAGCCCCACGAACCGGCGGCTCTTCAGGTCCTCGACCACGGGAAGCTCCTCGAGGTCGGATTCGGCGAAGAGATGCATGGCACGTTCCAGGGTGTCGTTGACCGTTAGAACGGGAACGTCCTCGGTCGCAACATCTTCAGCGACAACGAGATCCGCGAGCTCGACCGCATCGAGGTAGCCGCGAAGCTCACGCAACGTCAGCACACCCATCAAACGGCCGTCCGGGGTCAAGACGGGGTAGACGAGCTGATCGGACGAGGAGATCACCTGAAGGATCTCGCGGTACGGAGTGCCAGCCGCGAGGCTGACGGCTCGAGGTTTGACGATCTGGGCAATCTTGACGGTTTCGAGGATCCGCATTTCCGAAAGCTCGCTGGCAGGACCCCCCATCTCCTCCAGCCGGCCGTGGTACATCCCGCGCTTGAGGAAGATATGTGAGACGGGGATCGCCACGGCAACGGCCGTCATGATCGGGAGGATGACCTGGTACGAGCCTGTTACCTCGAACAACAGGAGGATCGCGGTGATCGGGCACCGCACCGCCGCCGTCAGCAGCGCGCCCATCCCGACGATGGCATACGACCCGGGAACGAGGCCAAGGTGCGGGAACGCACGTGCGAGGCTCGTTCCGTAGGCGCCCCCGAGCATGGCGCCCATGAAGAGCAGCGGCGCGAAGTCACCGCCCCACCCTCCGGAGCCGAGGGTCAGGCTTGTCGCAAGAATCTTGCCAAAGACCAGTGCGAGCATGACCGGTCCGATGATCCCGCCCGTCAGCGCCGACTGAACGAAGTTGTAGCCATTGCCCATGACCTGGGGGAGCGCCAGGGCGACCAGGCCCACGGCAAGTCCGCCGAGTGCTGGCCGCAGAATCGGGGGGAGCTTCGAGCGTTCGTGAAAATACCGGTGGATCGCCCGGTCGGTGAACACGAAGAGCGGCGCCACGAGGCCAGCGGCCAGCCCGAGGCCGGCGTAGAGAACGATCTCCCACCACGCCGTGAAGTGGTAGGGAGGCACGATGAATCTTTCGGCCCCAACTCCTTCGAGTGAGCGTGCGACAACCGTCCCTGCGACGGAGGCCAGGAGGGCCGGGGAAATCGTGGCGGCCGTATAATCCCCAAGGACGATTTCGACGCCAAAAAAGAGCCCGGCCATCGGTGCGTTGTACGCGGCGGCAATGGCCGCGCCGGCGCCACATCCGATCAGGATCTGCTTGCGCCGCTTCGTCAACCCGAGCCAGCGACCCATCCAGCCGCCAAGGATGCCTCCCATCGCGACGACGGGCGCCTCACGACCGGCCGAACCGCCCGTTCCGATGATCAGAGCCGCGGCGATGAAGGCGGCGGCGATGTATCGCGGCGGCAGGTTGCCCGGCTGCGTCCTGGCGTCCATCATGATCGTTGGGATTCCAGGGTTCGACGGTGCCTTGAAAAGCTTCAGCGTCAGCCACGCCATCACCAGCGCCCCAAACATTGGCACCGCGGTGTCCCACATGGTCGGCGTCAGCCAGGCGACGGGGACGCCAAGCTCCTGGTGGATCCATCCCAACAACGTGTCAAAACTGAAAATGTGGATGATCTCGATCGTTCGCGAAAAGAGAACGGAGAGCAATCCCGAGGCCGATCCAACCAGAACGGAAAGGATGAGGAAGCCTGTCGTTTGGGGCTGGAGGCCGCTGTAGACTCGGCGGCCCCGAGACCGCACCCGTTCCCGGAACGTCAGACCGGCCATCTCACTCCACCGTCACGCTCTTGGCCAGGTTCCTGGGCTGGTCAACGTCAAGCCCGAGCTCCACGGCCACGTAGTAGGCCAGAAGCTGGAGAGGAATGACCGAAACGACCGGCTGGAGAAAATGGTCCACGTCCGGGATCGGCAGAATCAGATCGGCGAGACCTTCAAAACCGGGAGCGCCCGCTTCGGCCACCGCGAGAATGGCCGCTCCCCGTGTCTGGACTTCCCGGAGATTGCCCAGCAACTTCTCGCGGGCGGGGGTCCTGGGGGCGACGGCAACGACGGGGAATCCATCGTCGACCAGCGCGATCGGCCCGTGTTTCATTTCGCCGCCCGGATACCCTTCCGCGTGCAGGTACGAAATCTCCTTGAGCTTGAGCGCGCCCTCGAGCGCGATCGGGTAGAGCATGCCGCGCCCCAGGTAGAGCGCGTCGGTCGTTGCGGTCAGCAGGTCCACACCACGGTGGTAGACCTGATCCGGGGTTTCCAGCGTCTTCGCCAACGCCAACGGTAACCGTTGGAGCTGTGCGGCCAGCCGGACATCAACATCGTCTTCGAACCCACGGATCTTCCTGAGCGCCAGCGCGGTCAGGAGAAGCGCGACGAGCTGCGTTGTGAACGCCTTGGTCGACGCGACCCCGATCTCGGGCCCGGCCTGAGTCAGAAGACGGGCCTCCGCAAGCCGCCACGCAGAGGAGTTTCTGACGTTGCACACTGTGGCGAGCGGTGCGCCAGCGTGTTTCCCGAGCTCCATTGCTGCCAGCGTATCGGCGGTCTCTCCGGACTGCGTCACGCCGATCAGCAGCGTATCTTCCCCGAGAAGCGGCTCCCGGTACCGGTACTCTGAAGCGTAGTCGACATCGACCGGGATCTGCGCCAGACGTTCGATATAGAACTTGCCGACGAGACAGGCGTGCCACGATGTTCCGCACGCCACGAGCTGGACGCGCTGGATCTTCTGCAGGCGTCCGGGGTCAAGCCCGAACCCTTCGATATTGACCCCGCGACGGTCTTGGTCGAGGTAGGCGAGCACAGTGTTGCGGACGGCGTCCGGCTGCTCGTGGATCTCCTTGAGCATGAAGTGACGGTAGCCGCCCTTTTCTGCCCTGGCTGCGTCCCAGTCGAGCGTCTCGACCGCACGCTCGACCTTCCGTCCGGCTCCGTCGAAAACGGTAACCTGATCGAGACTGAGCCGGGCGACATCCCCGTGTTCCAGGAAGATCACCCGCCGGGTGCGTGAGAGGAGCGCCGTCACGTCCGACGCGACCAGCATCTCGCCGTCTCCAACCCCGATCACGAGCGGCGGCCCCTGCCGGAAGGCGACGAGCTCGCCCGGCTCATCGGCGCTGATCGCAACAACGGCATACTGGCCCTCCAGGCGTGGCAGGATGCGCAGGACACGGTCAAGCAGCGGTCCCTCTTCGCGGCCGAGGAGCTGGGCGATCAGCTCGGTATCGGTGTCTGAGGTCAACTCGGTGCCGGCCGCACGTAGCTCGGCACGGAGCGATGCGTAATTCTCGAGGATACCGTTGTGCACGATGGCCAGCCTGCCGGCCGTATCGACCTGAGGATGGGCGTTGGCCTCGGTCGGAGCTCCATGGGTCGCCCACCGCGTATGTCCAATGCCGGTCATCCCGGGCATGGCCGTGCCGTAGGCTTTCTCTTCAAGGTTGGACAGCTTGCCTGCTGCGCGGAGAATCTGGATCCCTCCGGAGCCAGCGACGGCGAGCCCCGCCGAATCGTACCCGCGGTACTCGAGCTTCCGGAGTCCATCAAGAAGGATGGGCACCGCCTGATGCGACCCGATATAGCCGATGATTCCACACATGTCTTTGGCGACTCCATGTGCCGCGCACTGCCGCGGCGCGCGTCATTGTATCCCGAATTGACCGGTGAGACGAACCCGAGCATCCCGGAATCGGGGTTGTTGCGCTGTACCCCGTTGGCCGGAGGCAGCTTTGGAGCGCGGACTTTAGTCCGCATCTTTTTGTACCAGCACGCGTTGAGAGTACGATGCGGACTGAAGTCCGCGCTCCCTCGGGCGCTCTCCCCGCGACCGCTTGCCTTGGCGTTGGGGTGAACGTGCTTCGATCGTGGTCGTATCCGCTGGGATCACACGGGTTCCGCAGAGCGCAACGCCTTCGGAATCATGCCCAGGTGGCGATCGGGTTGGAGGCTGTCTATACTGACACCATGAAAACGTTGCTGGTTCTTATCCTGATTGTGATCCTGCTCTTCGCGGCGCTCGTGGTCTCGCGGCCGGACCGCGCGAGCTTCGAGCAGTACGTGGCACGACAGGCGGCGGTACCAGGTGGCAACCTGCTCCAGCGTGCCGGAGCAGCGCTGGCCACGATGCGGGCGCACATGACGAGCGAATACCACGATCACGCGCTCTGGGCAACGGCGACAGCCGTCGTCAACGGGCGGCACATCCGCTACCTCGGTATCTTTGGTACCTGGATGACCCTGTCGTCGGGCGGGACCGCTCCCGCCGCGGCTGCACACTAGCTTCCGTACCGTGCGAGTGCTCGCATGGCCCAGACCTCGAGGGCATGCCGCTGCCGGGAAGGCCAATGAGGATCGAGAAATCCGACGGTGGCAGATTCGGCTGCACCCCAAGAGATGGCCGAAATCGCAGGTTTTTCTCTGGCAAGCGGGCGAGATAGCGAAACCGCGCGGCAAAACCCGCGCGATCGGCCGCCAGGCAGACCGTCTCTGCCCCCTTCTCCCTCAGTGCTCCTCTTCTCTCTGAGCTGCCGCGATCTCCACGGTTCGATCCTCCATCTGGATCTTCACGAGATGGGGAGCTGGGGACAGTGTTGAATAATCGCGGGCTCCCCAATGTCATCCTGAGCCCCCACCTCCCGCTGTCATCCTGAGCCTATTACTCCCTCCCGCTGTCATCCTGAGCCGAAGGCGAAGGATCTGGGTGGGGGGCTCGGATCCGTCGGCGATACCTTGTCGCCTCTGTGGCCAAGACGTTGCTCACGGACCTCGCCAAGACGCCAGAGTTGGGGACAGTGTTGAATATCCCTTGTCGCCTCTGTGGCCAAGACGCGGCCGCGGACCCTGCCAACACGAGATGGGGACAGTGTTGAATATCTGTGTGTGGCGAACCGGGAAAGAGAATTGCTCGTGGCCCCCGGCCCAGATCCTTCGCGGCGCGCCTGTGGCGCACCACTCAGGATGACAGGGGAGGGATAGCGCCGCCTTCGGCACGCCGCTCAGGATGACAGGGGAGGGATGGCTGTGCCTTTGGCGCACCACTCAGGATGACACGGGAGGGATAACTGCTCCTGTGGCGCACCACTCAGGATGACGAGGACGGGAAGGCTTCACCTCCTCACTCGACTCACACGAGTTGCGTGGCAGCCGAGAGGTCGAAAAGGGGACAGTGTTCAATAAGCCGCCTCTGGCACGGGACGCAGGATGACGAGGGAGGGATGGCTGCGGCTCTGCGTTTCATGCCTCTTCCCACCGGTCTCGCAAAGAAGCGGCGCACAGCGCACCAGGCTCTACCTCCGGCTTCCGCTGCAGGCCGTTCCCTTACACACCTCCCCCTGGGAAGAAATCAGCTACGATGCACGGGTGAGACAGAACGTTGACGGCCGTTCCGCCCGCGCGTGGCTCCACGTCTGGGTGCCGGCGGCGCTCGGCGGCGCCGCCTTGGCGCTGGCCTTTCCCGGTCCCGGGCTGACCCCGCTGGTCTTCCTCATGCCCGCCCTGGTGTTGGAGGCCGTCCACGGCGCCGGGAGCGGACGGCGGGCGCTCGCTGCGGGCTGGCTCGCCGGAACCGTCCAATGGATCGTCGCCGCGAACTGGGTGGTGCCGGTGATGCACAACTTCGGTCATCTGCCGTTGGCGTTGGCCGTCGCCTGTCTGGTCGCGATGGCGGCCATCCTGGCGACGACCTGGGCCGCGGCGGCGTGGGTCACCTGGCTGGCCCAGCCCGCGCTGCGCCCCTGGGTCTTCCCTGCGGCTTGGATCGCGCTTGACGCCCTCCGCCGGTGGACACCGTACAATTTCCCTTGGAATCCGGTTGCCAACGCTTGTGCATTCGACCCGTCCTTGCTGGGCTCTCTCCCGGTCTGGGGGGCGACGGGGCTGAGTTGGGCCATCCTCGCTGCCGGCGCGGGCGCATGGGCGATGACGAGACGGCCGGGCCGGCGGAGCGGTGCACTGATCGTGGGCGTCGCCACCGTTCTGACGGTGATCATGAGCCTCGTCGCACCACACCCGAGGCCGGAAGGACCGGCGGTGGCGGTCGCCGCGCTGCAACCGGGCACCCCGGTGTCCCTCAAGTGGGATCCGGCCGCTGCAGAGAAGATCTTCGGCCAGGTGCTCGCGATGAGCCGCGAAGCGGCAGACCGCGGGGCGACGTTGATCGCATGGCCGGAAGGAGCCGTCCCCTACACGCTCGAACGGGACCCAGCCTATCGTCAGGCCGTCACGAGCTTCGCACGGCGGTTCCAGACCTCCATCGTGCTCAACTCGATCGGGATCGATCCGGACGGCGCGTACGCCAATTCCGCGTACCTCGTCACGCCTGGCGGCATCTCACCGCACCGGTACGACAAGATCCATCTCGTGCCGTTTGGCGAGTACGTCCCGTTCTTCGGAAAATTTGCCTTCGCACGAGGGCTCGTCCGGGAGGTCGGCCACTTTACACCCGGTCATGACGTCAGCCCGCTCGATGATGGACGGCTCCGCCTGGGCATGGCGATCTGCTTTGAGATCGTCTTTGGCGACCACGTGGCGGCCGAGGTCCGGCGCGGCGCAAACGTCATCGTGACGATCAGTGATGACGGGTGGTACGGCTATTCGTGGGCGCCGCATCAGCACTTCGGCCAGGCGGTCCTCCGGGCGGCCGAAACCCGGCGATGGGTCGTGCGCGCCGCGCTCACTGGGATCTCCGGCTTCATCTCGCCCGAGGGACGTGTCACCGCGAGACGCGGCGTTGGGACATCGGGCGTCCTGATGCATCAGATCCGGCCGTGCGGTGGACTGACCCCACGGGTGCGCTTTGGTGACTGGTGGCTGCTCGTCTGTCTCTCCGGAACGTTCGCCGGCCTCGTCATTTCGTGGCGGCAGCGGCGGGACCGGGCGAGCCGCTCAGCCGTTTGAGAAGGATTTCGAGCGTCGATGCGTACGCATCCCAGGTCAGCCGTGCAGCCGCCGCCTTCGCGCCGTCGCCCAGCTCGCGGAGCCGTCCAGCATCGAGCCGCTCGAGCGCGGCGGCCAACGCGGCAGGATCGCCCGGAGGAATCAGCAGGCCGTTGACACCGTCTTCGATCAGTTCGGGGAGCCCGCCAACCGCCGTGCTGAGGACGGGCAGCCCGTGCGCTAGCGCGAGCGGCGCCACGGCCGACTGGGACCCCGCGCGGTAGGGCAGCACGAGGAGATCGGCAGCGGCGAGGCAGACGGCAACCCGGGACTCGGCGATCCAGCCAAGATCGAGCCGCACGCGATCCTCGAGCTTGAGCCTGTGATGGAGCTCCTCAAGTTGTGTGCCCAACTTCCCCCACGGCTCCCCGGCAACGAGGAACCGCCAGCGTGTCCCGGGCCCCAGACGGGCCGCGGCTTCCAGCAGAATGTCGGCTCCCTTGTAGGGGCGAATCAGCCCGAGGAAGAGCGCCACATAATCATCGGGGCCAACACCGAGCTTGTGGCGTGCGGTGGTGCGATCGGGCAGATCGAGACGTTGGACGGGGGGGAGCGGGAAGCTCGCAACCGGCACGCCTGGAAAGGCGGCCCGCAGTGATGCTGCAAGCTGTCCGGCGTGCGTGAAGAGTCCATCCGAACGGCCAAGGACGAACGCGGCGGCCAGCCTCTGGTGCGGTCCAGCGTCGTGATCGGCGGGGTTGTGGACGATGGCCACCGCGGGCGGCCGTCCCCCGCTGCCGAGGAGAAACCGCCACAGCGGCGCCCACGCCCAGGTCCAGTAGGGGAAGATCCACGCGTCTGCATCGAGGCGGATCAGCGCCGAACGGACCGCTGGAAAGCTCCAGGGCGCGAGCGGATCGAGCAACGGCCGGGCACCGGGAATGTGGGGGCACGCCGCCGGATCGCGGTCGTCCCGGCCGGGATAAAGCCAGCGCGGATACTGGCGGAGCGGCGTGAAGAACGTCACATCGTGCCCACGGGCGGTCAGCGCGAGCACGAGCTGCGTCGTCGTTGCGGCGATGCCACCGCGGAAGGGATGCCCCGGGCCGCAGACCGCGAGCCGCATCGCTTCAGCGCGTGGGGGGATGGGTCGCCTTGCGGTAGCGGGCCTCCAGGTGGGCCCGGACCGGCTCGGGAACCAGCCCCGACACGTCTCCGCCGAGGGCCACAACCTCCTTGACGAGCCTGGACGAGAGGTAGGTGTACTCCTCCTTGGGCGTCAGGAACACGGTCTCCGCCGAGGGGGAAAGCCTGCGGTTCATCAGCGCCATCTGGAACTCGTACTCGAAGTCCGAAACGGCTCGCATGCCACGGATGATGATCGTGGCGTTGACCTCGGTCAGGAACCGCACCAGGAGCCCGGAGAAGCAGCGGACCTCAATCTCGGGCCGGCCGGCGTAGAGCTGGCTGATCATGTCCAGCCGCTCGGCCGGGGTAAAAAGTGCGTCCTTGCTCGTGTTTTCAAGGATCCCGACGATGACGTGCGGGAAGATCTGGGCCGCCCGGTCGATGATGTCCACATGACCCATGTGAATCGGATCGAACGATCCCGGATAGACGGCAAGGGGAGATGGCCGCTGCATGTCACTGCTCCACTGCGCTCGCGACGGCGCGGTTGTGATGGGTATCGAATACCCGGACGACGACCAGGTGATGTCCCGGGTGTGCCGGGAATGTGAACGTCTCGTGCCGGCCGTCGAGGATGCCGTCAGCCGGGGCGAGCGCGTACCATCGCGTACCGTCACGCGACCACTGGGCGAGCTCGATCGGGCTGAGCGCGTCATCCGCCTTGACAACCCAAGCCGAGTGCTGTCGGGTGATCGTCACCCGGGGAGGCGTGTTGTCCACGGTGAACCAGGGGCTCATGCGCGTGGCCGTCAGCGGATCCGCCGGATTGTCGGCGGCATCGGTGGCGGACACGTCAAACCGGTACACGCCGTCGGGCACCGCCGTTGTATCGACGGCCAGCTGCATCTTCTTCAGATGCTGCCGGATGGGCAGCACGAACCCGTCGCGCCGCTCGAGCGTGACAGCGAACCGCAGCGGATCCCCGTTCGGATCCGTGGCGCTCCAGAGAACCGTCCTGTAGCCGACACGCCAGTATTTCTTCCCGCGGGACAGGCTCTGGCCTCCGGCGCCGGTCGTCAGCGTCGCAAAGATGCCGTTGAAGTCAGGATGCGTCACATCGACATACTGCCCGGTCGGAGGCGGCGACGCAAGGTACACCACACCTGGCTGATCGACCCGAACGTTCTTTATCCTCGGTGCCAGGTTGACCTCCCGGTAGGCGACCTCGACGCGTTCGACCGCAACGGGGGTCTTCGAGCCGGGGATCTTGAGCTCCCACTGGAGCGAGGCCGCCGGCGGCAGGCCGACCGTGCCGCTGGTCGCCGTCTGCCATGCGCTCCACGGCAGCCACGTCGTATCGGGCCGTGAGGTCAACCCCGAGCGGAATCTGATCTTGAGCCCCTTCGACGGTGGATCGACCTCGAAGCGGCCGAACATCACCGGGCGCCGGAACTTCTCCACCGCGCTCCGGAACGTGCCGCCCCCCTCGGTGGCTGGCCTCCGCGTCAGGATCGCCGGAGGCCCCTGCGTCAGGAGGAACCGGCCCCCCGCGAGGATCCGCGTCACCTGGACGGCATCGAGGCTGGCCAACCGCGTTCCGCCCCGTTTGGTGAAACGCCACATCTCACCCTCGTACCCGGTTCCCACGAGGACGCCATGGCCATCCCAGCCGAGAGCCGTGACCACCTGCCCGGCAAACCGGTGCACCGAGAGTACCGCACCCGCCGGAGTCAGCCGCAGGAGCTCGGAGGACGCGGTCGTGCCGTTGACCTTCGGCAGCTTGAGCTTGACGGTGGAAACAGTGACGGCCGTCTTCCCCGCCGGTGCCGGGCTCGCAGCGGTTTTGGACGAGCCCCCAGCGGCCGGAGCGGCGACGACACCGGACGCCCAGATCGTTCCGCCCGGCGTGACGAGGAGGTTCGAAATCTCGGTAAACGCCGAGTCGGCCACGAGCCCAATCGTGCCCCTGGTGTCGACGCGCAGCACGAGCCCGCGGCCGGATGTGCCGACCAGCAGGAGCTTGCCGTCCGGCGCGAGGCAGCGCGCATGTTTGTCCGGAAGCTCGAGCCACCGTTCGAGACCCTGAGGTTTGAGCCGGTAGAGGATGGCGGGAGAGCCTGCCGCGACGATCAGCGAGCCATCAAACCACGCCAGATCCCAGAAGCCGCCGCCTTCGATCCCACCAACCTTAATCAGCTTCGTTCCGTTCCATTCGAAAATGGCAGCCGGTCCGATCGTCGCGAGGAAAACCCTCCCGTCCGGGGCGGCCGTCATGGCAGTGACCTGTTCAGCTGGAACCGGCGCAACCTTCCTCAGCGCCGTCCCGCGCAGCTCGTACAGCCCCGCCGGATGGCCGGTGCCGACGAGAACACGCCCGTCGGGTTTCGCTACGCCCGCCAGCACGACCGGCGCGGACAGCTTGGCAGTCTCCCGCCAGCCCGGGACCGGGATCAGCCGGCCGTCCAACGTGACGGCCACCCCGTTGCCCGTCCCTTTGAGCAGCTGCGACGCGGTATCGGCCGTCCACGTCTTGGTCTGTGTCGCGGCCAGATTTCCCGCCACGGCAACGGTCAGAATCACGCATGCGAAACGTTTCATCGAACCTCCACGGTGTGCGGTGCCGCGGCCCGGCCCGAGGGCGCTTCCCGCACGACGAGGTGCAGACGCACGGCGCCGCTCAGCGGCATCCCAAGATCGGCCTTGGTCTTGGCGATGATCCTGGAGCGGGCGGTCTCGACACCGCCGTCGAGGCCGGCGCGCAAGGAGAGCAGGACGCTCGCAGGCACGGAGATGGTCCCGCCCCGCACGACGAGCCCGGTATCCCTGCGTTCGAGCGCCACGACCGCCGAGCTCGAGGGAACGAGCCGGCCGATCAGCCGCAGCTCATCGTCAAACGAAGCGGGCCGCGAGGGCCTTACCTTGAGATCGTACGTCGACCAGGCACCTCCATCGGCGACGATCAGATCGAGCGGGCCGGGTGGGATCGACTGTGGCACCGTCAGCGAAAAACTGTGATCGATCTCGCCCGCGTGGTGGATACGCCAGCGGGTCCAGACCCGGAGGCGCTCGCCGGGGTGCACGACCGTTCGTTCCGGAACCGCCTCGATCAGGGTTGCAGCCGTCTTCTTTTCCACCGACTCGAGATCGATCTTGAGATCATCCAGCGCCGGCGGGGAGAACGGCGAGCCTTCGGTGTATCCAACGAGTGCCGCGGCCAGCGCCGCCGCCTGGGCGGGCGCATCCGGGCGGGCGAACGACTCGCTGAGCCGGACGCTCGAGCCGTTTGCAAAGGCGAGCGAAATCGTGATCCGGAGCGTCTGCTCGCCGAGCCCCCGCCCGTGGGCTGACTGGCTCGCCTGCACGAGGTAGGCAACGAGGAGCGGCGCGAGCGCGGGAGCGGGGACGATCTGGAAGTGGTAGCGCTTGCCCGATGCCTCGATCGTCACGGGGACCGTCGGCGCCGTCGTCCCGAGCATCCCAAAGATCCCACGGGACCGGTCCGCGGTGATCTCGCCGATAACCGGCCCCACCGTGAAGAACTTGAACGACGAGTTAAGGTTGGGAAGCACCCCGATGACGTTGGCACGCGCGAGCGGTATCTGCACGCTCCCCGCCTTGAGGAAGGGATGGCCGAACGCCCACACCCGGTTGCCACGCACGGCGGTCACGGTCCCGGCGGCGGCGACCGTTGCATCACCACCGACGAGCACGACGGCCACCATGGAACCCGGAACGAGCGCACGCGTTGTGGCAGGTCTTCCGGTCTGACTCGTCCCTCCAGCGATCGCCACGCCTGAGCCTCCCATCAGCGGCTTCAACCACCTCGCGGCGGCCTGCGAACGCCCGGGGAAGGACGCCGCCAGCGGAAGCGCATGCGCGGCGGATGCACCGGGCGGCGAAAACCAGTCCAGCACAAGTCTGGGGAGCGTTCCGGCGCGCAGACCCTGCACAATCGTTGCAAGCGCCGGGCGCCCGACGCCGCGTTCGGGTGCTGCCGGTCCCTTCGCCAGCCCAGCCATGCGGATGAATGGCGTGACGCCGCCGATCGGCTCCCGTTCGAACGCCCAGCCGAAGGCGAGCGCGCCGAGGAGTTTGCCGCCGACGTACACCGGGGAGCCGCTCATGCCAGCGATGATTCCCGTCTTGGCGAACCTGGGGTCATCCAGGCGGATCAGGACCATCTCCCCTTCGGGGGCGGCCGGTCCCTGTGGCCCGAGGATCGTGACGGGAATTTTCTCGATTGATCCGCCCGTCATCTCTGTCAGGCAGAAGCCGTGCGTCCCAGGCGGAATCGCCAGCGGATCCGTGACAACACCGGCCGCACCGGCTGCCAGGCTCGCCACCAGCGTGACCACGATGATGGATAGGACGGTTCGTACACGGCTCATGGAGGGTCATTCTACCCCAATGGGCTCCGGTCCGCCCGCCGCTGAAACCCGCGGTTTGAACGCGGCGAACGTGGCCGTCCGCTGTGCAACGTCCGGAGCGCCCGCGGGCCAGATACGAAAAGATCCGTGCGCGTGAGACCTCAGCCTCAGGTGCGTATCAGGACGTCAGAAACGCCGCCGGTTGACATATTGAGAAGAAGACGTATTATGACAGAACTCGGTGAGGGCAGAACCTTCTGCACTCGCGTGGGGCCGTTATGCGGCCAGTGTAAGGTTTGTGAGTTTGGAAGATCCGAAACGAAGGAGGAAACAAAATCCATGTCAAGAATTGAACAACTCAACAAGGTTCTCGCCGATCTGCTGGCAAGCT
>WGCW01000143.1 GCA_015493585.1 Acidobacteriota bacterium | reverse complement strand
CCCCCGCCCAGATCCTTCGCCTTCGGCTCAGGATGACAATGGGAGGAGTAATGGGCTCAGGATGACATGGGGAGGATTGAGCGGCTCAGGATGACATGTGGGGAATATGTCATTCTGAGCACTTACGTGCCCTGGTGCGGGCACCGGGACGGTGGACGAACAGGTATTCAGGTGCCGTTTCTCCGGTTTCTCGAAGTATCCGCATTTCAGTATGTTACGTAAGGTTCTCCCGGATGATGCGATTGCTGTTCGTTGAGAGGAGGCAAGGTCCTTCGCCTTCGGCTCAGGATGACGGGAAGAGGCATCCTTCTGGGGAAGCGCAGGTTTTCCCATTTTGTCATTCTGAGCAGACAATGCCTTCCCTTCCATTGTCATTCTGAGGAAGCGAAGCCTTTCCTCCGCATGTCATTCTGAGCACCGACCCGCCCCGGAGGCGGCACCGAGACGGTGGACTAACAGGGATTCGGATGTCGTTTCTCCAGTTTCTCGAAGGGTAGCTTTGTCAGTAGGTTACGTTACTTGTTTCCACGTGATGCAATTGCTGTTAGTTGAGAGGAGGCGGAGCCGACGAAGAATCTGGGTGGGGGGAATGAGCACTTCTCATTTGCCGGTTCGCTGCTGATATTCAACACTGTCCGCATCTCGTGATGAGCGATATTGAACACTGTCCCCATTTCCGAAGATCCATCTGGAGAATCTCACCGCGGCGATCGCGGCGGCGCAGGGAGAAGAGGAGCACAGAGGCACAAGGGGGTAGAGACGGTCTGCCCGCCCGCCGGCCGTGCGGGTTGCCCCGCGTGGTTTCGCCATCTTGCCCGCTTTCGGAGCAGACCTGCGATGTCGGCCATTTCTTGGGATGAAGCCGAAGCTGGCGCCTTCCTCTCTCTCGATCCTCGTTGGCCTTCCCGGCTGCGAACGCCCTGGTGAAAAGTGTTGAACACGGCTGTCTTCGCCGGTTCTCATCGCTCGACGGGTTGATTGGGAGGGATTGACAGAAAAGGCCGCCGGAGATCCGGCGGCCGGTTCTTGCACGAAGGCTCGTGCAGTTAGCTGAGCATCTTCCAGAAATAGGCGTAGGTCAGGGCCCACATGTGGGCAGTCTGCTTGAGATTGGCGCCGGAGCTGTGCCCGCCTTCAGTGTTCTCGTAGAAGTAGACCGGGTCACCCATCGCCTCCATCTTGGCCGCCATCTTGCGTGCGTGAGCCGGACCGACGCGATCATCCGCGGTCGATGTGTAGAAGAAGACGCGGGGATAATGCACACCTTTTCTCACGTTTTGGTACGGGGACCACGTCTTCATGTAGGCCCAGTCGGCCGGGTTATCGGGGTTGCCGTACTCGGCGATCCAGCTCGCACCGGCCCCGATCTTGGTGTACCGGCGCATGTCGAGGAGAGGAACCTGACAGGCAACGGCGTGGAAGAGATCTGGACGCATGGTGAAGACTGCGCCGACGAGCAGCCCCCCGTTCGAGCCGCCCATGATTCCGAGGTAGCGTGGTGAGGTGATCTTGCGCGCGATCAGGTCCTCGGCGACGGCGATGAAGTCCTGGAATGCCTTCGGGCGGTTCTTCTTGAGGGCCGCGCGATGCCAGCGTGGACCGAATTCGCCGCCGCCCCGGATGTTGGCCAGGACGTAGACGCCGCCGCGGGAAAGCCAGGCAGTACCGATGGTGGCGCTGTAGTGGGGGAGGAGGGAAACCTCGAAGCCGCCGTAGCCGTAGAGGATCGTCGGGTTCTTGCCGTTGGCCTCGAAGTTTCTCGGCATGACGACGAAGTACGGAATCTTCGTTCCATCCTTCGATGTGGCCTCGTACTGGGCGACCCGCATGCCGGAGGTGTCGAAGAACGCCGGGGCTGCCTTTACCTTCTCGGGGGCGGCGCCGTTTTCCGAGAGGTAGAGCGTCGATGGCGTCAGGAAGTCGGTGTAGACGGTAAAGAACGTGTCGTCAAGATCGCTCGTGGCGACGACGCGGGCCGTTCCGAGACCGGGCAACGGAATCTCCTTATGGCGCCACGTGCCGTCCTTGATGCTCAAGGTATAGAGCCGGCTGTGGACGTTGTCGAGCACGGTCATCAACAGGTGGTTCCGGGTCCAGGTCACATTGTCGAGGGAGGTCCTCTCCGTTGGGGTGAAAAGCATCTTGAAATCACGGTGTCCCTGCAAGAAGCGGTCGAGATCAATGGCCAGGAGCGCGCCCTGCGGGTACGTTTGCCCTCCGGTGGTCCAGCTCGAGCGGAGCGAGAGGAGCATCTGGTTCTTGAAAAAACCGTAGAATTGGGCGTCGTCCGGGATCTCCAGCTTGACCAGCCTTCCGCCGAGGATCAGATAGGTCTCACCTTTAAAAAACGTATGGGCCTTGTTGGCGATGTCGTAGCGGCCCTCGGGAGTGTGTTGGGAGAAGATGCTGTCGGAGACATCCTTGACCGAGCCTTCGAGGACGGTCTTTGCGGCGCTCAGCGGCTCCCCGCGCCGCCACTCCTTGACGATGCGCGGGTACCCGGACGTTGTCAGCGAGCCTTTCCCGAAATTGGTGCCGACCCACAGGGTGTTGGCATCCTTCCAGCTAACGTCTGATTTTGCTTCGGGCAGCTCGAACCCATGTGATACGAAAGCTTTCGAACGAGTATCGAATTCTCTCCACACGACGGCATCCTTCCCACCGCGCGAGAGAGCTACCATGCACAACTGGTCTTCTGGTCTGAGACATGTCGCACCTTTCCAGACCCAGTCTTCATGCTCCTTTTTGGCGAGGGCGTCGAGATCGATGACAGTTTCCCATTTCGGGTTTGCCGTGCGGTATGAGGCCAGCGTCGTGCGCCGCCAGATGCCCCGGACATGGGTCGTATCCTGCCAGAAGTTATAGATGTACTGTCCCAGGATCTCAGGGAAGGGGATCCGTTGCTTTGAGGCAAAGATCTTCAGCAGTTGCCGGTGAATCGGGGCGTATTCCGGAACCTTTTCGAGGACTGGGAGTGTTTTCGCATTTTGTTTCTTGACCCAGCTCATGGCCCGTGGGCTGCGGCGTGCTTCAAGCCAGATGAACGGATCGGTACCAGATGTCTGGGCAAACGTGATGCCCGCACTCATCAGAACAGCGAGCATGGTCAGAGCGAGCTTCTTTCGCATCTATGGCCTCCTTTCCACAGCGTGTACGATACCAGGCGGGAAAGGTTCACGATACACTGCCGGCGGAAGGAGACGGTTGTGACGGAACGCGTCATGGTTTTCGGCGCCAGCGGCTTTACGGGCGGACTGATCTGCAGGGCGCTGGCAGCGAGGGGGATCCCGTTCAGCGTTGCAGGCCGTGACGAAGCCCGGCTGAAGAAACGCGCTGAAGAAACGGGCGCCGGGGAGATCGTCATCGCCGATGCCACGCGGCCCCAGTCCCTTGGTGCGCTGACTCGAGCGCCAGTGCGTGTGCTCGTCAACTGTGTGGGGCCGTTCCTCCGGTACGGCTGGCCTGTGGTTGAGGCGGCCGTTCAGGGCGGCGTTCACTACCTCGATACCACCGGCGAACAGCCGTTCATCAAACGTGTCGCCGATTGGCTCGACCAGGCGGCGCTCGATCGAGGAATCACCGTCGTCAACGCGATGGCGATGGAATACGCCGTTGGGGACTGGACCGCTCAGATTGCGATCGACCGGTGCCCGATGCCCACCATCGAGGAGGTTGCTGTCGCCTACAGTCTCCAAGGCGAGGGCATCACACGCGGAACGGCGCTTTCAATTTTGGAGATGTTTGGACGCCGGGGATGGAGCTGGGAAGCTGGCCAATTCCGCCGCCGTCCCTTCGCGTTTGCCGGACGAACCATCCCGTTTCCGTTTGGCGAGCGCCTCTGCGTCTGGGCACCGTTCGGCGAGGTGCTGTTCCTGGCCCGGCGGGGCAACGTCAAAACGGCGATGACCTACCTGCGCATGAAGCGGAGCTCGGCGATGCTGCTTCGCACATTCAGGCGGGTAGCGCCGGTGGTCCGTCCGGCGATCAGACCGTTCGTCGCCCGGAAACGGGCGGCTGGCCCAACGGAGGCGCAGCGGCGCCGCAGCCGCTTCACGATCGTTGCGGGCGCCGACGGATCGCGGGCCGTTTCGTCCGGGACCGATCCGTACGGGCTGACCGCTGCGATCATCGCACTGGGATGTGAGCACCTCTTGGGCAATGATGCCCCACGGGGAGTCCGCTCGCCCGCGTCGATCGGCCTGGATGCCAAGGCGTCGCTCAAGGCTATCGGCGTCGTCGTCGAGTAACACCTGAGGTACAACCCGCTCCGGTCATCAAAGCAGTGGCCGGCCTGAGTCAACTGGCTGGTGAGCTCAAAGCAGGCCGGCCTCTTGGCCTGCCTCTTCTTCCATGTCTTCTTCGACAGCCCTCTCCGGCATGAGTTGATCGAAGATCTCGAGTGGGCTGAAGAGGCGGGGATGGCCGAAGCTATCCGGCGGGAGGTGTTGCATGACGTGGAGTGCGCGGTGGGTGATGTAGGCGAAATTCTCCCGGACGCGCTGCTGCCCGTGGGAATGGTACATGTGCTGGAGAATCTCGAGCTGCCGTTCAACCGTGCAGCTGGGATCGATCCGCGTCAGCTCATCGCGGAGATCAGCGGGAGGGGCGCTGTCGGCAAGTCTGGGGTCTTCAAGCCCGAGAATCGCACTCTCGAGGCTAGCGATCTCGCGGCGGATCGCGTCGATCGATTGCTCTTTCCGGCTTGGCGACTGAAGCAGGATCGGGTGGCGCTGGCAGTTGGCCTCGTGAATTTGCTGATCGTGGACCACCCATCCAAGGTTCGTCAGATGGAGCTTCGACGACACGTAGGTCCTCAGATACTCGACGAACGGACGGATCGTCGTCTGGTATGACTCCTCGATGCCGTCGAACATGTTGAGGACGAAGTACACGCCGAACGAGTTGAGAACGTCCGAGATTGCGCGGAGGTACGGATTGTCTCCGAGAGCTCCGTACAGATCACTCATGAACTCGTCAAGGTTCTTCAGCCTCTCGTCGTAGACATCCTCGACCTGGTTGAGCAGCGCGTTGATCATCGCCTGATGTTGCCGGTCGCCACCGGGTCCGAAGAACGGAGACCCTTCGGCGAAGATGAAGCGCAGCTTCCTAAAGAGCAGGCTCTTGACAATGTCACCGGCGGCGAGCGTGGCGGCGGGGTGGTGGGGTGTGAAGACCAGGACGCCGGAATTGGAGAGCGGGAGGTAGTCGATGACGTTGGCGTCGAGCCCAGCCTTGAGATCGAGCACGATGTAGCGTGCGTCGAGATCGTTGATCGCTTGCATGAGCCGCCAGCGGGCCTCCTCGCGCATATTGGTGATCTCGTCGATGACGTGGCGTGGACCGGCCACGAAGGCGAAATTGCTGAAGGCCCCGCTGGGGTCGAGGCTTGTGTCGAGTGTCGTCAGGCATTCGTCGAGCCGGGCACCCTTGCGGAAGAAGTGGTAGAGATCCTTGGCCACGGGCGTGTCAATCGTGTTCCGGACGGATGAGGTCCCGGTGTCGAGATCGATCAGGATTGTCGGTGCGACCCGCGACAACGACAGGGCAAAGTTAATTGCAAACGTCGTTTTCCCAACGCCACCCTTGCCGGACGAGATTGAAATGATACGCCTCATGAGCTTTGATGACACTCCGTAACGCTTTAGTTTCGCACCAGTCCTTGAGAATCTCAACCTTTGCGCGCCGGTGGAGCGCTGCGGTAGCATGATACGCCTGCCGAATGGCAGGGATGGAGGCGCTGATGAAACGAAGATTTGCAGTGATGCTGGTCATGCTCGCGGCGGCGACGATCGCAGGTGCGACGGTGCCCCCGGCCCATGAAACAAAACGGGCATTCGAAATCTCGGACTACTACAAGACGGCGTTCATCGGCGGGCCTGAGGTCAGCCACGACGGAACGCTCGTTGCGTTGACCGTGAGGCGGTTCGATCTCCCGAAAGGGGAGAGTTGGTCGGAAATCTGGCTGATGGCGCCGGACGGATCGCATCAGCGGCAGATGACTTTCGGGCATCATCATGACGGTACGCCGGTGTTCTTCCCGGATGGCAAGAAGCTGCTCTTTGTATCGGATCGCAGCGGGAAGATGCCGCAGCTCTACGTGATGGCCGTCGATGGGGGAGAGCCGCACAAGCTGACCGGTTGGCCTCTGGGGCTGAGCCATCCGGTGATCTCCCCCGATGGGAAGTGGATCGCGGCGGCTTCCAAGGTGTACCCGGAATGCGGTGCGGAGGCCGAGTGCAATGAGACGATTTATAAGGACTGGACGAAGGGGAAGCTCAAGGCCCACATGGCGACCCGGCTGCTGTACAGGCACTGGTCGGCGTGGCGCGATGGCAGGTATAGCCACATCCTGCTGATCTCTACCTCGACGGGCAAGGTGGTCCGGGACCTGACGCCAGGCATGTTCGACAGTCCGACGTTTTCGCTCGAAGGGGAGACGGGATATGCATTTTCTCCCGATAGCACCGAGCTTTGCTACGTCTCCAACCACGATGCGCATCCGGAATCCTCGACAAACTCCGACCTGTGGGTCGTTCCCATCGACCCTGGGAAGGCGGAGGTGAAGCCGGTTGACATCACGAGCGCGAATCACGGCTGGGACGGCTCGCCGGCGTACTCGCCGGACGGACGGTTCATCGCCTACCGGAGTCAAAAGACGCCCGGATACGAATCGGATCTGTTCAGGATCGCCCTCTATGATCGCCAGAGCAAAACGACCCGGTATCTGACGAACCGTGCGACCTTCGATAACTGGGTCGACGACATCGCGTGGGGACCGGCGGGACGGATGCTCTACTTTCAGGCCGAAGTCACGGGCCACAACCCGCTCTTCCGGATCGATCCAGCCAGTGGGAAGATCAGCAAGCTCTTCGCCGACGGGACGATCCAGCAATGGCATGTGCTGAAGGGAGGCCGGGTGATCTACACACGCCGGACGACCGGCGAACCACCCGAAATCTTTTCCGCCGCTGCCAACGGAACGGACCGTTCCCGTTTGACCAACTTCAACAAGAAGCTGGAACAGGAGGTTGATATCCGTCCCGCAGAGGTGATGTGGGTCCAGGGGGCGGGCAACTACAAGGTGCAGGTCTTCATCGTCAAGCCGCACGATTTCAATCCCGCGAAGAAATACCCGCTGATCCTCAACGTCCACGGCGGGCCGCAGCAGCAGTGGACCGATGGCTACCGTGGAGATTGGCAGGTCTATCCCGGGAAAGGGTACGTCGTGGCCTTTGCTAATCCGACCGGCTCGCCAGGGTACGGACAGGATTTCGTCGATGCCATCAGGGGAGACTGGGGCGGGCGTGTGTTCCGGGATCTGATGAAGGTCACGGATGCGCTGGCAAAGCTTCCGTACGTCGATCCGAACCGGATGGGCGCGATGGGCTGGTCGTATGGCGGGTACATGATGATGTGGTTCGAGGGGCACACGACCCGGTTTCAGGCGATCGCGTCGATGATGGGCGTGTACGACCTGCGGGCGATGTTCAGCTCCACGGAGGAGCTCTGGTTCCCCGAACATGACCTCGAGGGCAAGCCGTGGACATCGAAGGCGTACGCAAAGTGGTCTCCATCCAATTACGTGCAGCACTTCAAGACGCCGTGCCAGGTCATCACCGGTGAGCAGGACTTCCGCGTTCCCTACACCCAGAGCCTCGAGTTTTTCACCGACCTGCAGGAGATGCAGGTGCCATCCCGGTTGATCGTGTTCTCCCACGCCTGTCACTGGCCGAGCTGGTACGAGATGGCCTTCTACTACGACCTGCACCTCGACTGGTTCCACCGGTGGCTCGGCGGAGGGGCGGCACCCTGGGATCCGCAGAAGTTTCTGCGGAACGAGGTTTTCGAAAACCAGGAAAAAACGAACTGACACGAAACGGCGCCGGTCTGGTGCGCCGGGTGGAGGCGATGATGGGCGGCATTTTCAAGGCGTACGATATCCGGGGAACCTATCCCGATCAGGTCAATGAGGAGATCGCGTTTAAGGTCGGGTATCACTTTTACGATCTGCTCGACGCGGAGGATCTCGCCCGGGGCCCCGTCGTCGTCGTTTCACGGGACATGCGCGTGCACTCGGTCCCGCTGGCGGAGGCGCTCATGCGCGGGCTGCGCGCACGCGGCGTCGCCGTGATCGACATTGGGCTGGCCGATACGCCGCTCAACTACTTCGCCACCGGCTACCTGCGGGCGTCCGGGGGTATTCAGGTGACGGCGAGCCACAATCCGGCCACGTACAACGGCTTCAAGCTCTCGCGGCGTGATGCCATCCCCGTTTCCCGGGATACCGGGATCGCAAAGCTCGAAGAGCTCGTCACGGCCAGTACCGTGGATCCTGAGCTTGAGCCGCTGGCATCCGAGGAGAAGAAGGATGTCTTCGAGGCCTACCGGCAGCATCTGCTCAGTCTTGTGGAGGTGCGAACGCCGCGTCTCAAGCTCGCTGCCGATGCGGCGAACGGCATGGGAACGACCTATCTGCCGATTCTCGAAGAGCTCAACGTCGATCTGGTTCCGCTCTTTTTTGAATTGGACGGCACCTTTCCAAACCACGAGGCCAACCCGCTCAAACAGGAGAATCTCGTCGATATCGAACGCGCCGTCAAGGAAAACCACTGTGATCTTGGCGTGGCGTTCGATGGAGATGCTGATCGTGCGATGTTCGTCGATGAAACCGGAACGGCGATCCCGGCGGACCGGATTACGGGACTGCTCGCGCCGCGGTTCTTGCGGACCGAGCCGGGGGCCGCGATCGTCTATGACCTGCGTTCCTCATGGGCGACGCGCGAGGCGATCGAAGAGGCGGGGGGTGTCCCGGTACGCGAGCGCGTCGGTCATTCCTTCATGAAGGCCACGATGCGGCGGCTCAATTCGCCGTTCGGTGGAGAGCTCGCAGGACACTTCTACTACCGGGCGAACTACACGGCGGATTCCTCGCTTCTGACGGTGATTCAGCTGCTCAACCACCTGCGCGAGACCGGAAAGCCGCTCTCTGAGCTGATCGCCCCGCTCAACCGGTACTTCTCCACGGGGGAGATCAACTTCCGCGTCGACGACAAGGAGGGGATGATCCGGCATTTGGGCGAGCTGTACTCCGACGGTGAGATCGACCATCTCGACGGCATCACGGTGCAGTACCAGGACTGGTGGTTCAACGTGCGCCCGTCGAATACGGAGCCGTTGCTGCGTCTGGTTCTGGAAGCACGAACGCGCGAGCTGATGGGGGAAAAGAAGGCCGAGCTGCTGAAGACGCTCGGAAATCCTGTATCCTGACGGTATGGCAGAACGGGGACGAGCTGCGAATGCGCTGATCTCGATTGCTGCGCTGGTCGTCATGATCGCAGGCCTTCGAGCAGCGCAGGGGATCCTCGTGCAGACGCTGATCGCCGTCTTTCTCGCGGTGATCTGCTCGCCGGCCGTGATGTGGCTCCGAAGGCACCGGGTTCCTTCGGTCATCGCCGTGCTGCTCGTGACGCTGATCGTCCTGGGGGTCATTGCGGGCTTTGCGACCGTCCTGGGGACTTCGGTCAATCAGTTCACAGCGGCCATCCCACGCTACCAGACCAGGCTCAACGCCTTGGGAGACTCACTCTCCTCCTGGCTCGCCGCCCACCGGATCGACGTCAGGCATGTCGATATCTTCAAAGTGATCAGCCCTGGATCGATGCTTGGGATGCTCGGGGGTACGCTCAAGGGGTTCGTGTCGGCGCTTTCGAACACGGCGGTCGTGCTGCTGATCCTGGTGTTCATTCTCCTGGAGATTGGGGACTTGCCCAAGCGGCTCAGAGTCGCGTTCGGGGAGCGTGGCGGGGACCTGGAACGCTACGAGCGGATGACCAGCCAGGTGCAGAAATATCTTGCGATCAAGACGGCAACCAGTCTTTTGACGGGGATCCTGATCGGTACGTGGCTGGCCATTCTCGGCGTCGATTTTGCCGTGCTCTGGGGCGTGGTGGCGTTCCTGCTCAATTATGTGCCCAACATCGGTTCGGTCATCGCAGCAATCCCCGCGGTCGTGCTGGCGTTGATTCAGTTTGGCGTTGGGCGGTTCTTGGCCGTTTTGATCGGCTACCTCGTTGTCAACATGGTCATCGGAAACTTCGTCGAGCCCGCGCTGATGGGCCGCAAACTCGGCCTTTCCACGCTGGTCGTGTTCCTGTCCCTCGTGTTCTGGGGATGGGTGTGGGGGCCTGTGGGGATGGTTCTGTCGGTTCCGCTGACGATGGTGATCAAAATCTCGCTCGAGTACAACGACGAGTTGAAATGGCTCGCCGTTTTGATGGACAACTCCGTTCCCGGCGAGTGAGCGGGGGACGGCTACCCCGCCTTCAGCTCGGCGCGTGCGTTCTGCTTGGCCAGCTCGAGGTCCTCGGGGGCCGATGTTTCATCGACGACGTGCCAGCTAACCTCATGGCGCTGAAGCAGTGATTCCAGCGTGAGCCACAGATCGCGGTGACTGACCGGATGTCCATCGCGCGTTGTCCATCCCCGCGCTTTCCAACCGCGGATCCACGTTGTGGCGCCGTCCTTGAGGTAGCTGGAGACTGTGTACAGATGGACTTTGGATCGGCGCTTGAGTTGGCGGAGCCCCTCGATCGCCGCGATGATGTGCAGCCGGTTCGAGCTGACCCCGGGCACACGGGCGGAGGCGAGCTTGTGCGTCCCCCGCCAGCGCAGCACGACGGACCACGCACCCTCGCCACGCTTTCCCGAGTAGGCAACCGCGGTGAAGAGATGCACGGCGTCCGCATCATCGAGCGGAAGCTCCGGACGGCCGATCGCCCGTCCGGCGAGCTGATCGGCACGCTCGTTCCACCGGTCACCGGCGTGCCCCTTGGTCCACTTCCACGTAACTCTATGCTTTTCAAGCGCCGCATCAAGCGCCTGCCAGAGGTCCCGATTCTTGACGGGCGTCTTGGCCGCCGTCCTCCAGCCGTGCTGCTTCCACCCGGCGAGCCACGACGTGATGCCCTTGCGGACGTACTCCGAATCGGTGATCAGCCGGACCCGGTGAGGGCCCGGAAGTGATTCCAATGCCCGGATGGCCGCCGTCAGCTCCATGCGGTTGTTCGTCGACGTGTCCTCGTGGCCGGAGAGTTCGACCGGTTCCCGGCCGGGAAACAGAAGGACGGCAGCCCAGCCGCCGGGGCCGGGGTTTGGCCGGCAGCTGCCATCGGTGTAGATCGTAACGGAGGGGAGGCGCTCCGGTGCGCCCTTTGAAGGTTCCATGACGTCCAGACTGTAGCAAAGCCCGGCGGGAGCTGTTTCCGGGCCGTCGCCCGGGGCGTACGTCGGCATGTCGCAAACGAGCGTTCGTGCGTGTATCATCCGAGATCCTGGAGGGAGTGGTATGGAGGCGTGGACACCCTCGTCATGGCGGCACAAGCCCGTAACGCAGCAGCCGCACTATCCGGATCCGGAAGCGCTGGAAGCGGCAGAACGGGCGTTGGCCGACCTGCCTCCGCTCGTCACGTCGTGGGAAGTCGAGCGGTTGAAAGCCCAACTGGCCGAGGCCGCCATGCGGAAGCGGTTTCTGCTCCAAGGGGGCGCGTGCGCCGAGAGCTTCTCCGACTGCCGTGCCGACGTGTTGACCAATACGTTGAAAATCCTTCTCCAGATGAGCCTGGTGCTGACCTATGGGCTGCGGCGCAGGATCATCCGGGTTGGCCGCTTTGCAGGCCAGTACGCCAAGCCCCGTTCTGCTGATAGCGAGACGCGCGATGGTGTGACGCTCCCCAGCTACCGGGGTGATCTCGTCAACGACATTGCCTTCACGCCCGAGGGGCGTACGCCCGACCCGCAACGGCTGTTGCGCGGGTACGAGCGGTCGGCGCTGACCCTCAACTTCATCCGTTCGCTGGTCGAAGGTGGTTTTGCCGATCTTCGCCATCCGGAATACTGGGATCTCGATTTCGTCAACCACTCGTCGCGGGCGGGCGAATACCAGAAGATCGTCGAATCGATCGGTGACTCACTCCGGTTCATGGAGACGCTGGCTGGCGAGGACCTCGGTGAGATCAGCCGTGTTGACTTCTTCACGAGCCACGAGGGTTTGCATCTTGCGTACGAGCAGGCCCAGACCCGGCAGGTGCCGCACCGCTCCGGCTGGTACAACCTCAACACGCACTTCCCATGGATCGGCATGAGAACCGCGGACCCCGGTGGCGCTCACGTCGAGTACTTCCGCGGCATCCGCAATCCAATCGCGATCAAGATCGGCCCGGCGATGACGAGGGAATGGCTGCTCGACCTCCTCGACGTGCTCGACCCGGAGCGTGAGCCCGGCCGCATCACGCTGATTCATCGCATGGGCGCGGGCCGGATCGCCGCCGTCTTGCCACCGCTGATCGAGGCGGTTCGTTCGGCCGGCCGGACGGTCGTCTGGTCGTGCGATCCGATGCACGGAAACACCGAGAAGCTTCCCAACGGCGTCAAGACGCGCCGCTTCGAGACGATCCTCTCCGAGCTCGAGCAAGCGTTCGATATCCACCATGAGCTCGACAGCTTCCTCGGGGGCGTTCACCTCGAGCTGACCGGTGAGAACGTGACTGAGTGCACCGGCGGCGCGCGCGGGCTCAACGAGGCCGATCTGGGCCGCGCCTACAAGTCCCAGGTCGACCCGCGTCTCAACTACGAGCAGGCGCTCGAAACCGCCATGCTGATCGCCCGGAAGATCCAGCGGATGAACGGCCGGTCCCACGGCTGAGCCCGCTCCTGGTGGCGGCCGCTCCCAGTGAGGCACCGTCGTACGTCAGGAAATGCAACCACCGGGCGATGCACAATTCAACGGTTCTAAAAGCTTGTAAATGCAGGTAGTTACTGGCAAAAGAGGCCGGTCATGGGTGGGTGTGCGCAGAGATTCTCATCGTTCTGTGCCAGAAACCGCTGTAGAGACTCTCATAACATACTGAAGTAACGTAACTTAGGAATGGGCTCCATCTGGCATGTTGTGTGCATACGATATGGGTGGAGGTTGAAGATGAACCGCAGAGACCAAACCCGGAACGACATCACCGGCTGGAAGGCAGCGGTTCGAATCAACTTCGAGATGAGCGATCACCAGGTTGAAGAAACCTGGGGGAGGTAAAAATGGTAGCCATCCTCGTTATTCTGACAGTCGTTGCGTTCGTGGCAATCGATGCCCTGCGTGTGTGGCGGAAGGCCCGGAGCCTCCACACGGCGGGTGCCGCGGAGCCGGTGCACGCGTTCGCCGGCGTTCGCGTGCCACGGGGGCTTTTCTTGGACAACGCTCATGGATGGGTTCGTCTGACGGAATCGGGCGAGCTCAAGGTTGGGCTCGATGAGCTCCTGACCCAGGCGCTGGGTGGAGCTGATCGTGTCGACCTGCCCGAGCCGGGGACCCAGGTGAGAAAGGGTCAGAAGCTTGCGACGATCTGGCGTCTGGGCCACAAGCTCGACGTGATCGCGCCGGTGAGCGGACGGATCGTCGCGACCAACGACACCGTCGAATACCGGCCCGACGTGATCGGCGCCGATCCGTACGGTTCGGGCTGGCTGGCACGTATCTGGCCGGCCGACCAATCGGACGCGCTACACGGTCTGCGGGTTGGCGAACGCGCGGCGGCCTGGCTCGAGGGCGAGATTCAGCGGTTTGCCGAGTTCCTGTCCCGCCACACCTCGCCCGAGCTCGTCGGTGCGACCCTTCCCGATGGAGCACATCCCGTGATCGGCGCAGCCCTCACGCTGGACGAGGACTCCTGGAAAGCGTTCGAGCACGAGTTCGCCGGAGTGACCGGGCAGTAACACCATCCCCCCAGGTTGAGCAGCACCCAGAGGGGCGCCGGCAGGCGCCCCTCTTTCGTGTGGCATCGCTTTGTTCATGAACGTGGGACAGCAAAATCGCACATCACCCAGAGTGCCGGCCCATCACTGGCCGGCCATTTCCAAGCCTGGACACTGGCATGTGTCAGCGGGTGTGAGACGCAGATAGATCGCGGGGATTGACATATTGAAAAAGCTGTGATGACATCAATCCATGGTGAGTGCGCAGAACGATTTCAAAATGTAGCGGGTTTTATTGTCGATTTGGCTGCTTTGGGCGGGCCGGCAGCATGTGAGCCAACCAAGTTCAAAGGATGCACATGAGATGAGAGACGGGTGGCCGGTGGCTCGTTTCTTTCGCTTGATACGGGATGTTTGCGAACGGTTGGGGAGTTGGCATGACGTATCGGACAGTTGGCCGGATATGGGGTTGCATTTTTCTCGTGGCTGTCTTGGCCGTACCGGTTGTTTGGGGTCAGGAGTTGGCGTCCGATCAGCTGGTCATTCGTGGTGCTTCTCTGACGGTTTCGCCGGCCAGCCAGGAGGTGGATCCGGGGCGTCCGACGGTGGTCAAAACCTCGCTTGGGCAGTTGGTGCCTGGAGAAATCCCGGCAGGGATGCGTGTTGTTGGTACGCTGACCGGTCCCGGTCTCGATTCACCTATCAGCCTGAGCGCAGCGCCAGGGGAAGATTTTCGCATTCCCGGTTTGAGCCAGGAGGGGACGTACGTTCTCGCCGGTATCCGCTTGGTTCAAGGCGACGAGATTCTGCAGCAGGCTGTGCCTGGTTCGGTGAAGATTCTTGTTCACCGTCTTGTGATTACGTCGGTGACGTCGCGTCCGTTAACTCCAGAGGAGATTGCAGCAGCCGGCATTGTGATTGACAATGACAGCTACACAGTCTACCGCTATTCGGTTGGGTTTGCGACGCAGTCGGGGACCGTGAATGTGCCATTTGATCTTGTTTCGGGGCCTGACGGGACCTTTGAGCTTCCCAAGCGGGACCCATATAAGCTACCATCCCCCGGTTCGCCTCCAACCGTTGCACCGTCTCAAGTGACACCACTTGGTTTGGACCTCAGTCTGCCCCATAACGGAGCTGCTGGACCCCCACCAGGCGAAGGGTCGTATCCCGCCACAATCCCAGGCTTCCTCATTATTCCCAGCGACGTTGCCTTCCTCCACCAATTTTTTTCGGCGCTGCTCGTCGTTCAGAATGGGGCTCTCGAAAACAGTGGCATCGAGCTCCGCAACCTCAGTGCTGTGCTCAAGTTTGATGATGACGGGCTCAGGCAGGCCACGACTGAGCCGCCGACGGTACCGGGCGAGCCTGCGCCCGTGGTGGATCCCGGGCCGGACGGGAAGCTCGGGACCTCGGACGATCTGACGTTCATCGTCGCCCAATCTTCTGGACAGGCATCCTGGTCGATTGAGGGATTGAAGGAAGGTCAGCACAAGATCTCTGTCGATCTGACTGGGGAGCTCGACGGGTTGGCGAGCGGCAAGCCGGCACCGGTTCACGCAACTGCTCCGGGGGTTGTCATCGTTCGGGACCCTCGTTTTGCGTTGACGTTCGTCCACCCGTGGACGGTGCGTGCGGGCGAGAGCTACACCTTCACGGTGGTGATTACGAACACGTCAACCACGCCCGTGTACGATCTTTCGCTGAAGCTGCCTGAAAGCGAGCTGTCCGGGGTACAGCTTGTGGGGGATGCGACACAGACAGTCTCCACGCTGGCCCCCGGCGACTCGGCGTCCGTCAGTTGGGACTTGTTGTCGCTGACGACTGGCCGGGTCATCGCCTCTGCGTTCAATACGTCGTCGCAGATGACGGCTTCATTCCGGTTTCACGTTGGTGTTGGAGAGCTCGGTATCCCGTTGTCGCCCGACTCGCTGGTGCTGCCTCCGGACGTTGACGAGCTTCCCGCGGCGGTTACGGGTCCAGCGATCGAGCTACTCGGGTTGGCGCATTCCCTGGCCAATGCCCCTCCGGGGACCGACCTTGATCTTCCACCAGTTGGGGAAGCGATCGTGATGCGCCGCGGGCAGGAGCTCGCGGCGGTGGCGCGGAGAGCGTCTTTCGGCGAGGACCAAGATCGCTGTCTGATTGATCTTGGGCTCGAGTGGCAGGGCGCAGCAACATGGAATGATGGCTTTGATGCGCTTCGGCGGAAGTCCAGGCGAGGCTTGGAGATGGAGGGTCAGCTTGCAGCCGCGCTTGGCAGACGGATGGATGCGTTGGGCGTTGATGCTGCGTTCGCGGAGCTTGAGGAGGTCGCGATCACCGGGCGTCCGATGCTCATGATCAGGGCCAAGGGTGCCGGGTATGGGAGAAACGCCCGCCTCGTGATATCGGGTGGCGCTTCACAACGTACCGCTGCTGGGCAGGCGGCGGACACGGGTTTGTTCTCCCGCGCGCTTCCCGGCGCATCGATTCTTGATGTTGACGGCTCCTCCGCCGGTTGGGAGGGGGAGATCGGTCTTGTTGCGGTTCCGCTCAACGATGATGGGACATGGGCGGAGCAGAGCTACCAGGTTCAGCTGCACGGAATCACGGCTGGGAGCGTTGCGCTTTCTGCGGTCATCGTGATGCCGGACGGGTCGACGCGGCGGGTCATGCCGTCGGCCATCGACACGGCGGCTGGGAGCCTGGCGTACTTTTCGATCGATCCGGTGAGCGAGAGCGTCGACCTGCATGTCGACAGTAACGGAGATCATATCGAGGACGACGTCGAGGATGTGCCGGTCACGGTTCAGGATGCGCCTGCGCCCCGTTTGCTGCTGGCTCGCTTCGATTCGACGCTGCAAAAGCCTGACGGTGGGCCGTACAAGCAGATTCTCCTGCTCTTTTCTCAGAGGTTGGATGAACAGGCGTTGAAAAATCTGGATGCGGCGCAGTGGGTCGTGAGCTCGCATCTCGAGCTGCCGGCCGACGGTGGGACGCTGGTCGTCGACCGCCCGCGCAACGGCAGTGCCCTGGTTCAGCAGATTGACCCCCATTTTGTCGTGTTCGTTGCCTCGGCACCGTTGAACCCGCACGCCGATCTCAGCCTGTCGAGCGGGAACGCTCCGGTTCCGTTCATAGGTGGAGCAACACTCGATCTGACGGGGCATCCAATTACGGTCGGGAGCGGATTGGACTCCGGTGCGGTTCGCGGCGTGGTCGTCGGAGGTGACGGTGCTCCAGTACCAGGAGCTCTGGTGGAGTTGTATGAGAGCGTATTGGTCTGCGATCCGATTCAAGGTTGCTCGTGGCACCCTCTTGGCTCGGATCGCGTGACGGCGGATGACGCTGGCCGTTTTGTCTTTGACGCTGTGCGCTTTCGTGACGGCCAGATTCCCATTCAGCATGCCGCATTCATGATTCGCGCCCAGGGTCCGGGCTCGTCTCACGAGGCGCGGTTGATGGCGCGTCTTTCCGGCGATGGGACCGTACGAGATCTCACGGTTGCGATGGTTGGCCGGGGGGATGTGATTGGCACGCTCTCGAGGGAGGACGGACAGCAGCTCGTGGATCCTGTCATCGTGGCTCGATCTATCGCAAATCCCGAGGAGCACGCCGTCGGAACGATCGATGCCGGTGGAGCGTACGTGTTGCATGATCTTCCGGTTGGGGCCGTACAGATCGCCGCGCATGACGGGGACGCGTTTCGTTATGCGACGGCGTACATCCCTGCGCCGGGACAGCAGGCGCACGTTGACATTGTGCTGCCGTCCGGTCCGCCGCAGCCGACCGGAGACGTGCATGGAGTCGTCGTGTCAGGGGATACCGGCGAGCCGGTCGCCGGTGTTCACGTCTACCTGGCGCCCGAAGGGGTGTCCGGCGCGGTGGCCGTCGCGACGACGGGAACGGATGGCACCTTTGTCATGAGCCATGTGCCTTCGGGTCCCGCCTGGTTCAAGGTGTGGGATCTGGACCGGGGGCTCTACATTGGTCAAAAGTGGATGAATCTGCTTGCGGACACGACGAACGAGGTTCAGATCGTCACCGCGACGATTTCGACCGGATCGATCCAGGGAACCGTGTATCACACCATGGGGGGCCAGAGGACCCCGGTTGCGGGCGTCTACGTCGTTGCTCAGGAGGCCGGAACCTACGCAATCACTGATGCGACGGGCTCGTACCGCCTCGATGAGGTACCCGTTGGTACGGTGAGCCTATCGGCCACGGATCCGTCGAGCGGCGAAGGCGCATCGCGACAGGTTTCTCTCACGGCGCAAGGTCAGATCTTGACCGTGGATTTCGACCTTGGCCAGGCTTCGGGGTCGATCCAGGGGACGGTCGTTGATTCGCAGGGGAACCCGATCAGCGGCGTGCGTGTGGCGGCCGGCTTCTTCGGCTCCGGGAATGAGACTACCACGGCCGGCGATGGGACCTTTACGCTCGCGGGCCTCGCTCCTGGAGGCCATGATGTCCTTGCGAGCATCGGTGACGGTGCGCGCCTGGGACGTGCGAACGCCACGATCCTGTACAACGGCGACGTTGCCGAGACAACGGTCATCCTCGGCGGCACGGCCAATGTCGACGTGGTAACCGTCGCCGACACGACGGGTGGCGGCACGGCGGAGGTGCTGTCCCAAATTGACTATGAAAAACCCGGGATCGTTCCAAGCACCGGAAAGATTGGGCTGATCCCAGAAGAGGGATGGCTCCATTGCGTCCAGGGTGATCCCGGGGCCGAGTGCTCTATTGACGATGATGGGCATGCGCATATTCACAACCTTCCCGTCGGCGTCGGCGGCGTGCTCGTCCGGGCGGTCAATGCTTTTTATGGTACCCAGACGGCGTCTGAACAGCTCGATCTATCCGACGAAGGCACGACGAAAAACCTGACGATCAATTTCTCGGCGCCGGGGTCGATCGCCGGCAGGATTCTCGTCGATCTTCCCGGTGGGCCCGTTCCGGTCGCGGGTGCAAGCGTTCAAGTGTGGATGACCGGTGGCCAGGGCGGCTTGAGCGCCGAGCAGACGGTGGCTACGGAAGCGGATGGCGTCTACCATTTCGACCAGGTCAGGCCTGGCGCCTTCCGGATCGATGTGTATGATCCTGCTTCCGGGAGAGTCGCATGGGTCAACGGCTCCGTGGCCTCGGCGCAGGTGATCGAGGGTCTTGACATCCACCTGCTTGGCATGGGTGGCGTGACCGGCCAGGTCTCGGTGTGCGTGCCAACGCATGCGCCATCTCAGCCTGGCGACATGGTGCACCTGACGTTGCAAAAGCCCAATGCACCCGATCCACTGATCGATGGCGCCGCACAACCAGCGGCGCTTGAGACGAGGCAGGCAGACATCGACATCTCCTCTGGATCTCAGTCATTCACGTTCACCAACCTGACAGCCGGAACCTGGGGCCTGTTTGCCACCTCCCCGCTTCATGGCTCGGCGTTCATCAGTGTCACCGTGCCATCCGATGGCTCGGCCCTGACGCTTTCGGAGCCACTGTGTCTGCATCCGACCGGCTCGATCTCGGGCCGGGTGATCTGGCCGGAAACCGGGGAAGGCGTTTCGGGCGCTCAGGTGCAACTCTTCCGCGATGATTCCCCCCCGGCGCTGGTCACGACGGATACGGCGGATGCCGATGGAACGTTCAGCTTCGAAAGCTTGCCCGTGGGAGGCTCGTACCTGGTCAGAGCGTATGACGCCGCGAGCAACCGCGGGGGACAATCGCAGCACATGCCGCTTTGCGACGCGTCCGATCCTGGTTTTGGATCGACATGCTCGCAGACGTATCAGATCGAGGTGGGTCTGCAACCGCTCGGAACGGTCGATGGAACGGTTCAGACGGCCGGGGGCGACGCCGTGGCGAACGCCTTTGTTCGCCTGCGCGCCCAGGTTGTGAAGAACCAGGGTGGGACGATTATCTCTTCTTCCGAAGAGCAGTGGGCCTACACGGACGCATCTGGCGCGTACAGTTTCAGCGGTGTCCCAGCCGGGCCGGTGAGCGTCGAAGGTTTCGACCCGGATTCTCCGCTCTTCGTCGAAGCGGACGCAACGGTGGACCCGGGCACGGATCCGGAGACGACGCTGAACCTTGAGCTGCCACCCACAGCGGACCTCACCGTGCGAGTGCTCGATCCGGACGGGCAACCTGTCGCGACCGGTGATCCCGTTGTTGCGCTTCGGGAAAGCAGCGATCATTTTCGTGAGCCGCGCGGCGGCGGTGGTAACCTGACGCATCTGGTGCAAGGATCGCCGGTCACGTTCAACGGGGTAGCAGGTGGGCAGGTCGAGCTGGGCGCCTGTCTTGGTGGGTGCTCCGACGCAACGATTACCGACCTTTTGACACATCACTACGAAGAAGATCTCGGCGCTTACTCGAAGATCGCAGTGCCCGACCCGCCCCAGGCGCAGGTTGTCGACCTGCAGCTCGTTGGGCGCGCTGCGCTGAAGGTTACGGTGGTTGATGGGAATGGCGATCCGGCCAGCGGCGCCGATGTCACGATCTCCGGCAGCGGCTTCTACGGCGGTGTGCATCTCGTTTCGCAGACCGGAGCTGACGGGACGGCCGGTCCGTTCAACGGTATTGGCGTTGGCAACTACACAGTTGCTGCAACGTTGACCGATGGCTCAGGCAATACCATCCGTGGAGTTGGACAGGTCCAGGTTGCCCAGGCCGACCATGGGCAGACTCTGCCGGTCACCGTGACCCTTGAAAACGCGGGCGCGGTCGTTGGGACCGTGATCGACGCGTCCGGCGCCGCAGCGCCGGGTGCGCTGGTCAGCATGAGCTATAAGGAAAGTGGCGAGACCCGGCTGTTTCAAGCCGTCACCGGTTCTTCCGGCGGTTTCTCATTCGCGGCGCTCCCTGCTGGTTATTCGTACGAGCTCGAGATTCATGAAGCCGGGAACGGCCGCGGGGTCTACCGTGATCACGGTATCGAAGTCACCGGCGGCACGACCGATCTTGGAACGCTTCAGCTCGATGATGTCAATCCATCCGTGGCCTCGATCTCCCCCGCCAACGGCGCTCAGGGCGCTGCGGTGGATGTTCCAATCGTGATCGATTTCTCAGAGCTGATGCGCCACGCGTCGTTGACCGATCAGACGATCGCCCTCCGTCACGGCGGAGAGCATCTCTCCGCGAACCTGACGATCGAAGACCTTCCGGATCCAGATGGCTCCGGCCCGCGTGGCCCGTTTACGCGCGTGACACTTGACCACCCTGACCTTGACAGTGACACCCTATACCTTGTCGACGTTCTGCGCGGGGCGGAGGATCTTGGCGGACGGACGCTAACGCTTGATTTTCATTCCACGTTCCAGACGGCCGACACGGTTGCGCCGTGGGTCGCGACGGTAAGCCCCGGCGATGACCCAGGCGGTGTCACGCCGGTCGGGCCGGACGTGGAGCCCGTCATTACATTCTCGGAGATCATCGACCCGGCGACGGTTGATGCGACCACGATCCGCCTGGTCAACGCTGATGGGAGTGATGTCAACGTCCAGCGGGTCATTGAGAACGATGGATTCGCCGTGCGTCTGCGGCCTGATTCCGGTTTGGCTCTTGACACGTTCTACACGATCAACGTGGAGGGAGTCAGCGACAGGTCGGGCAACGTCATGGCTACACCGTTTAGCTCGACGTTCAGGGTTCGCGATGCTGTACCACCGGTCGTCACGCTTCTGCCGCCGGCCGGCGCCATCATCGATGGCGATGCATGGTCTGCGGTCGAGGGAGCCACGTTGACCCTCCGGCTGACCGCGACGTCAAACGATGCACTGGCTTCTGTCACATTTGCCGTCGATGGGACCCCGCTTCCTGGAAATCCCACGTTTGATCAGGCGACCGGAGAGTATCACCTGGGCTGGGTGGTCCCCCAAGGCGTGACGCAGGTGACCCTGAGCGCCCAGGCCTCAGACGTGTCGGGCAACGTTTCGCCACTGGTGCAGCACGTGCTCCTGGTCACGAACGATGCCCCGCCGAGCGGCACGCTGAGCGTGCAGCCCGCCACGCAGATCCTCCCCAATCACGTGCTCACCGTGACCGTCGATGGCCAGGACGATCGTGGGCTGGCTGCGGCCCACCTGACGCTCTCAGGGGCCATCTCTGGAACCCGGGATCTCGACTTCCCGCAGGGGACGACAGGAGAGGTGACAACGACGTTCCGCATCCCTGCGGATGCTGCCGCAGGTGCCCAGGTAGTGGTCGGCGGAAGTGTCGAGGATACATTGGGACAGACGACGCCGTTAACGCCAGCCACGGTCACCGTGCTTGCCGATTCCCAACCGCCGGCCGTGACAACTGTGAGCCCGCAAGACGGGGCGAGCGTTACATCGGGGAATGATCTGACGTTTACATTCGATCTGACCGACAACGTCCTCGGGAGCAGCGTTGCATTGACAGTCGACGGGCAGGATGTGCCGGTTCAAATCACAAACGTCGTCAATCCTGGGGAGAGCTGGAGCGCCGAAGCCACGGCGCAGTGGGAGGCGCCTGCTGTTACCTCGGCGACCACCGTCGGGTACAGCCTGACGATCACCGATCCAGCCGGCAATACCGGCTCGGCCGCCGGGACGTTCACCGTCGAGCCGCTTGTCAATCCCGACGCTCCGGTTGTGGTGATCAGCTGCCCTGCCGATGGCGATCCCTGTCTGCCGGGTGTTACCCAGGCCGTCAGCTTCTCGCTGACCGACGATGACAAGGTGCAGAGCTACGACATCTTCGTCAACGACGTCGCAGTTGAAAGCGGCATCACCGTAGACGCCCAACATCTTGATGCAACCTACGACTGGACTCCTCCCGCCGATGCTCAGCCCGGCGACGCGTTCACGATCCGGATCGAGGCCCGTGACTATGCCGGCAACGTTGGTTCGGCGCAGATCACATTGACAGTCCCAGCCGGCACGGTGCTTATGGGAGATCAGACGATCACAGGCTCCCATGATGGTGAGGACCTTGTCCTCGGCCCGGGAACATACACCGTGGCTGCGGGCCTCGACGCGTTGACGCCGGCCAGCCTCGTTCTGGTTGAGGGTGCCACCCTGACGGCCGGCACGCTGCATCCGCTGAAGCTCGCCATCTCCGGCACGTTCCACGTGGCGTGCGGTGCCAGTCTTGATGTGTCTGGTCTTGGGTACGGGGGTGGCACGTCGTCGCATGCTAATGGGTATGGGCCGGATGGAGTAGATGTTTCGCAGCCGGATGCGGGTGGGAGTCATGGTGGTGTAGGGAGTGTTGGGGATGCAGCTGGGCCTG
>WGCW01000142.1 GCA_015493585.1 Acidobacteriota bacterium | reverse complement strand
CTCGATCCCTGCCACTGAGCCTGACCACCCATTTCATCTCGGGAACCTCCCATGAAGCTGACGCAGGCCCTCATCCCACCAGTTTTCCGGCCGGCGCTTTGAGCCGCTCTCCAGCCAGCCGGCCTCCAGGGTTGCCAGACACGCCGCAGCCATCGCCGCCACATCCTCTATCCCGTCGCCTTCAACCTCCGAACGATCTTCCGTCCCGTCGAGCCCAGGGAGCAGCTCGTCGAGGTAGCCCGTATGGAAGTCGGCCGTTCCAAACTCGGGACGCCGCACCAATAACCGGAACAGGGAGAGCGTCGTCGCAATCCCCGAGATGCAGTACTCCGACAATGCCCGGCGCAACCGGGCGACGGCCGCGGTCCGGTCCGGACCCCAGATCACCAGCTTGGCCAGCATCGGATCGTACTCGAGAGGAACCACAGTGCCCTGCAGCACGCCGGAGTCCACCCGGACGCCCGGCCCCGCAGGCCGCCTCAAAAAGTCAATTCTCCCTGGAGAGGGAGCGAAACCTCGAAATGGATCCTCCGCGTAGATCCGGCATTCGATCGCATGTCCGCGCGGTTCGAGCGTGGCTTGAGACAGCGACAGCGGCTCGCCCAACGCGATCCGGATCTGTTCACGAACGAGATCGACGCCGTACACGGCCTCCGTCACGGGGTGCTCGACCTGGAGCCGGGTATTCATTTCAAGGAAGTAGAACTCCCCGTCCGGGCCCATCAGGAATTCAACGGTGCCAACCGACCGGTACCCCGAGGCGTGCACGACGGCCAGGGCAGCATCGAACAACTGCTGCCTGACGCCGGCCGTCACCACAGGGGAGGGACACTCCTCCACGACCTTCTGGTGCCGCCGCTGAATCGAGCATTCACGCTCTCCAATGGCCACGGCGTTGCCGTAAGCGTCCGCGGCAACCTGGACCTCAATGTGCCGCGGCCTTTCGATCAGCCGCTCCGCGTACACGCGGTCATCGCCAAAGTACGCACGCCCTTCCGAGCGTGCCCGCTCGAGTGCCGCGGCCAAGTCTTCGGCGTGGTCGACACGCCGCATCCCCTTCCCACCACCGCCAGCGACAGCTTTGAGCAACACCGGCAACCCGTGGCTCTTGACGAACGCCTCCAGCTGCTCCGGCTGCGTGATCGGTTCCATCAACCCGGGAATCAGCGGAGCACCCGCCTCCTGCGCCAACCTCCGCGAGGCCGTTTTCGACCCCATCAGGCGGATCACGTCCGCGGGTGGTCCAACCCAGGTGAAGCCAGCGTCCTCAACCCTCTCGGCAAACTCGGGATTCTCGGCGAGGAACCCGTACCCGGGGTGAATCAGTGTCGCCCCGCTCTTCCGGGCCACGTCGAGCAGGCGCTCCATGTTGAGGTAACTCTCGGAGGCCGGAGCAGGACCGATCGGATGCGCTTCGTCGGCCATCAGCACGTGCGGGGCGGCCCGGTCGGCCTCCGAGTAGACCGCCACCGTCCGGATACCCATCTCGGAACAGGCCCGGATAATCCGGACGGCGATCTCACCACGATTCGCGATGAGCAGCTTTAGCGAGCTGCCACCACCGGCCTCCCGCTGCGCGTGCAGACTGTCAGAACGGGCTACATCTCTTGTGGCACTCTTCATAGCGGGATGTTCCCGTGTTTCTTGGTGGGCATCGTATCGCGTTTGGTTTGCAACATCTCAAAGGAGGCGACAAGTTTGCGGCGCAAGTTGCGCGGACGGATCACCTCGTCGATGTACCCCCTCTCCGCGGCAACGAACGGATTGGCGAACTTCTCCTCGTACTGGGCAACGAGCCGCCTGCGCTCGGCCTCGGGGTCGTCCGCTTCGGCAATTTCCTTCCGGTAGAGGATGTTGGCGGCGCCTTGGGGACCCATGACCGCAATCTCGGCCGTCGGGAAGGCCAGGTTGATATCGGTCCTGATGTGCTTCGACCCCATGACGCAGTAGGCGCCACCGTACGCCTTGCGGGTAATCACCGTGACCTTGGGCACGGTGGCTTCGGCCAGCGCGTACAACAGCTTGGCACCCTGGCGGATGATGCCTCCCCACTCCTGCGCGGTCCCCGGAAGGAAACCGGGAACGTCTTCCACGATCCACAGCGGAATGTTGAACGCATCACAGAAGCGGACAAAGCGGGCGCCCTTGACCGAGGCGTTGATGTCGAGCGTTCCGGCCAGGTGATTCGGCTGATTGGCCACAACGCCGATCGACTGCCCCCCGAGGCGGATAAATCCGATGACAATGTTTTTCGCGTAGTGTTCGTGGACCTCGAGGAAGAGCCCGTCATCGGCAACGCCACGAATGATCTTCTTGATGTCGTACGGACGGTTGGAATCCTCGGGGACGACAGTATCGAGCTCGGGGATCTCCCGGTCCGGCGGATCGTTGCTCGGTACGACGGGAGCCCGCTCGGCATTGTTCGACGGAATGTACGAAAGCAGCTCCCGAATCCGTGCCAGGCAGTCGGCATCACTCGCTGCGAGGAAGTGGGCGACACCCGAAACCGAGTTGTGGGTCATGGCGCCCCCAAGCTTCTCCTTCGTGACCTCCTCGTGGGTCACCGTCCGGATGACGTCGGGCCCGGTGACGAACATGTAGGACGTTTCCTCGACCATCAGGACGAAATCGGTGATCGCGGGCGAATACACGGCCCCACCCGCGCACGGTCCCATGATCGCGGAGATCTGCGGGATAACGCCTGAAGCCAGCGTGTTCCGGAGGAAGATGTCAGCATACCCGGCGAGCGAGGCCACGCCTTCCTGGATCCGCGCGCCGCCGGAGTCGTTGAGGCCGACGACAGGCGCTCCGACCTTCATCGCGAGATCCATCACCTTGCAGATCTTCGCTGCGTTGGCCTCCGACAACGAGCCGCCGAAAACCGTAAAATCCTGGGCGAACACAAAGACCGGCCGGCCATCGACGAGACCGTGTCCGCTGACCACCCCATCTCCGGGAACCCGCTTCTCCGCCATTCCAAAATCGGTACAGCGATGTTCCACCAGGGCGTCCATCTCTTCGAACGTGCCCGGATCGAGGAAGAGCTCGATTCTCTCCCGGGCGGTGAGCTTCCCCTGTTCGTGCTGACGTTCAATCCTCGTCTCGCCTCCTCCACGCCGGTTAGCGGCGAGCCGTTCTTCGAGACGAGCTTCGATCTCTCTCGTCATACGTCCTCCTCGTGGGCTTTGCCCGGTGAGCATCCAACGAACCGCGCGGCATTATATCCCGCCCCGGCCAGAATCCACCCTCACGGTTTGAGGGTACATCCTCGCCAAGGCGCCGGGGCATGCAGAGGAAGAAGGACCGTGCTTTTCGTCCCGGCGTTCCTGGCGCAACGGCTGTTCTCCCGGAGTAGGGGACACTGTTGAATACATCAGAGCTTAGCTTGTCTCCCAAGCACACAACCCCCACCAACCGTCAAGACGTGGCACGGCGAGGATGCACGTTCGAGGTTCATCGTCACCACGCTCCGGGCCGCCGCCTATGTGAACCCCTCCCACGGGTTCCTGGAACGCCGGGGTAAGATGGCGGCGTGGACGCACGTTTCCCGATCTTTGATCCGGCCTGGCTGGACATGCTCGTTGACGCGACGGGCTCCATGCGAGTGCACACTGCACGGTTCGAGGAGCTCTACGTCGAACGCAGGCTCGATCTCTTTGTGCAACCCGGTCCGGACGGCCCCAGCCTCAGGGAAATCCGGACCGAGGGCATGTCGGCCCGGTGGCGTACCCGGTCGCGAATCATCATGGCCGCCCGAACGGGGTTTTCCCCCGAGGGCGTTCGTCAGCTCCTCGAGCTTAAGGGAGCAGCTCCCCGGCCCTCCCGGCTCCTGCCGGCCCCGGAGCTCGATCCACCCCACGACTGGAAGACGTGGGCATGGGAAACGACACGGCGGTACGCCAGCCAACGGCTCAGCCTCCGGCTCCTCATCCGGAACGCCGTGGTCATCCGCCCGGACGGATGGGCGGCCATTGAAACGCCGGTGCTCCTCCGCGCCACCACATTCCCACAGGGACACAGCGTCCTCGCAGTATGGGGACGTCCTGAGATCGGATCCTGGATCGCACGGCTTCTAGCGCCCCCGGCCCGCCGCACGTTCAGCCCGCGCTCCGGAACCCGTCTCCCCGTGCTTTTCAGCGAGGGAACCGCAGGTGCGTTCCTGCATGAAGTGATCGGTCATCTCACCGAATCCGACCTCGTCGCCGGCGGTTTGTCCCCCCTCGCGGGCCTCGGGGGTGCGGAGATCTGTCCTCCGTCGATCTCCGTCATTGACGACCCACGGCGGCATGACCTTCCCGGAGGCTTCTCCCACGACGATGAAGGCGTCCCCGCAAAACCAGCGTCCCTCATTCGGAACGGTGTTCTGACCGGCTGGCTCTGTGACCGGAGCGGCGCACGCTTTCTCGGATGCGATGCTGGACGCGGGAGGAGAGCTTCGTGGTCGGCGCCACCGGTCGCCCGAATGTCGAACATCATCGTCGCACCCGGGTCCGAGAACCCCGAGGTAATTGAGCGGAATCTCTCCCACGCCCTGCTCATCACCCATCTCGGCGGTGCCACCATCGACGCCGGTTCCGGCCAAATCGTCCTCCGCGTCTCAGAAGGCTTCGAAATCCGCAATGGACGGCGGAGACGCGCTCTCGCTCCCCTCCTGTTGACCGGCCACGTCATCCCTTTGCTCACCAAGATCGATCCAATCCTGGGAAACGATCCCACACCCGACTGGCGCCTCGGCTGGTGTGTCAAGAACGGTCTTGCCATCCCGACCGGATCGGAAGCGCCAACCATGTTGGTGCACGGTCTGGAAGTTCTCTGACCGCTGTTCCCGCAAGCGGCCTCATATGACCGCGACCGGGCTCGTGCTCTTTGAGAGGTTGTTGCGCTGTGCGGAACTCGTGTGATCCCAGCGGATACGACCACGATGGAAGCACGCTCACCCCAACGCCAAGGCAACCGGTCGCGGGGAGAGCGCCCGAGGGAGCGCGGACTTCAGTCCGCATCGTACGCTCAACGCGTTCTGG
>WGCW01000141.1 GCA_015493585.1 Acidobacteriota bacterium | reverse complement strand
CCCAGATTCTTCGTCGGCTTCGCCTCCTCAGAATGACACCTCCCCCCTTGTCATCCTGAGCCGAAGGCGAAGGATCTGGGTGGGGGGCCAGAGTTGGGGACGGTCTTGCATTCAGCTCGGCCTTCCTCTGCCAACCTCCGCGACCTCTGCGGTTAAATTCTCCCTGCGGTCGTCCCCCCGCCCAGATCCTTCGCCTGCGGCTCAGGATGACACGGAAAGTGGATGGGCTCAGGATGACAAGATACGGATGGCATTGCCTCCCCGGAAAGACAGTGGAAGGCATGTTTCCCCTGCAGCGCGCGGCTCGGAACGACGAGGGAGGGATGGCTGCACTTCTGAGCTTCATTCCTCTTTCCACCGGTCTCGCAAGAAAAACGGTACTACACAGCGCAACAAGCTCAACCAAGCACGCTTGACAGGACCCGGGGTGCCGCAGGATCATGAGGCAATGGTTATGAATGAGCGTTCATTCACAGAGACCACACCCCAGGAGGACAACATGGCACCGAAGCTGGTTCTCGTCTCGGCGAAACGATCTCCGTTTGGCAAGTACCTCGGATCTCTCTCAAAGGTCGATCCTGTTGATCTTGCCACCCAGGTCGCCCGGGCGGCGTTGACGGCACCGGGGCGCGACTTGACGGACGAGATCGACCAGGTCTTCGTTGGCAACTGCATCCCGGCCTCGTTCGAGACTGGGTCCGTAACCGGCCGGCAGATTGCGCTGAAGCTCGGCATCCCCGGTTTTGCAACGACGTTCGATACCGCCTGCTGCTCTCCCCTGACCGCGTTACGGACCGCTGCATGGGGGATGCGGCTTGGCGAGCTCTCGTCGGCCCTGATCATCGGCGTCGAGACCATGAGCCGGGCGCCACACATCGCCCATGGCCTGCGTGGCGGCGTCAAAGCCGGAGCCGTCAACCTCGTCGATCCGATCTATCCGATCGAATACCGGGGCTACAACTCGGTCGCGGCCGATGCGTCCGATGGCGCCGCCAAGTACGACATCTCACGTCACCAGCTCGACGCATGGGCGCTCGGCTCCCACCAGAAGTGGCTCGCAGCGGATCGAGCCGGCAGGTTTTCTGATGAAATCGTGCCCATCACCATCAAAACCCGGCGGGGCACGAAGATTTTTGCGCACGACGAGTTTCCACGGCCGGACAGCACACTGGCCAAGATGGCGGCGCTTCCGACGGTCTTTGGCTCAGCAACGACGACTCCCGGGAACGCGCCAGGGCTCAACGACGGATGTTCTGCAGCCGTGCTCATGACCGCAGAGCGCGCCGCTGATCTTGGGCTCGAGCCGCTCGCTGAAATCGTCGATGCGGCGTCGGCAACAGCGGAGCCAGAAGGCATTTCGTGGATTCCAGCGCTGTCGATTCAGCACGTGCTCCAGAGAACCGGAACATCGATTGATGCCATCGACCTGATTGAGATCAACGAGGCGTTTGCCGCCATGCCACTGGTGAGTACAAAGATCCTCGCCGAAAGTGACGAACATCGTTGGCTCACCCTGCTGGAGAAGACGAACGTCAACGGAGGAGCTGTGGCGATCGGCCACCCTGTGGGCGCATCGGGGCTCCGTATCACCATGACACTCGCCTATGAGCTGAGAAGACGGGGCGGCGGTCTTGGCGTGTCCGCTATCTGTGGTGGACTGAGTCAGGGTGAGGCCGTCCTTGTCCGTGTTTCTGGAGGTCAGCATGCCTGAGGTTCTCTACTCCCTGGATACAACGATCCGTCTGGCAACTTTAACGATCGATACCGCTGGCCCGGTCAACACGATCGGCGCACAATTCGTCACCGATCTCGGCCGCGCCTGGCGCCACGCCGAACAGGATGGTGTGCGCGGAGTCCTGATCCGCTCTGCGAAGCCCCGTTCTTTCCTCGACGGGGCCAATCTGATGGAGATTCCAAACGCAGACCGGGAGGAAATCGCCTTTCTCCTGCAACGGTACCAGGATGTCCTCCAGGAGATGGCAGCCAGTCCTCTCCCGGTCGTTGGCATCGTGGAAGGCGCAACGGCGCTCGGCGGCGGTTTTGAGCTCCTCCTTTGGGCCTGCGATCACGTCATCGCGACACCAGGATCCCGGCTCGGCCTCCCTGAAACGAACGTCGGCCTCTTTCCGGCGGGCGGCGGTACACACACGCTCGTCCGGGCCGCCGGACTCGAAAAGGCGCTTGAGCTGATGTCGGCGGGCAAGATCCTCCCGGCGGAAGCGTATGAAGGTTTCGGCTTCGTTACGGTCGTCGATGGTGATCCCGTGCAGGCGGCGGGTGACTGGCTTGAGGCGAACCCTGCGTCCCACAATCGCAACCTCCCGGCGCCGTCCGCCAGTGAAGATTCCCTCAAGCGGATGCACGCCGTCATCGATGGATACCGCAAAAAGCTGACCATCGCGCCATGCCGTCCCTGGTTCGCAGCCCTGTTCGATTCCGTCGAGTCAGGGCTTAATCAGAGCGTGGCTGCCGCCTCACGGGCCGATATTCCCCGGTTCCTCGACCTCCTCGAAAACCCGAACTCCCGCAACGCGATCGATTTTTTCTTCCTCAACACGGCCTTTGCGCCGCGCCTCGCCCGAATTGAGCCGAAGCTCGCCCGCAACGTCGAGCAGATCGCGGTCATTGGCGGTGGCTTGATGGGACGCGGCATCGCCCAGGTTGCTGCGGATAGTGGGCTCGACGTGTTGCTCTTCGATGTCGATGAGGAGCATGTTCAAGCGGCGGTCGAGCGGATCACAGCGGACACCGGCCGTCTCGTTGCCAAGGGCCGGTGGCCGGAAAAGCGGCAGCGGACGCTCCTCGAGCACATCCACCCCTCACTCGACTATGCGAGCCTGCAGGGGGTTCCACTGGTCATCGAAGCGGTCTTCGAAGATATCGGCCTCAAGAAGAGCATCCTCGCGAACGTTCAAGCTGCCAATCCAGACGCGATTTTCGCCTCGAACACGTCGACCATCCCGATCAGCATGATTGCCGAGGGATCCAGCCGCCCCGAGCAGGTCGTTGGGATGCACTTCTTTTCCCCCGTTCCGCTGATGAAGCTCCTCGAAGTCATCCGGGGCGAAAAGACATCTGAAGAGGCGGCTGCCACCGCCGTCACCGTTGGACGCAAGATCGGCAAGACCTGCATCACGGTCAACGACGGCCCCGGTTTCTACACCAGCCGCACCTTTGGCACGTACGTGCTCACTGGCATCGTTCTGGCTGAGCTTGGCATGCATCCGCTTAAGATCGATCGCATCGCGCTCGAAGCCGGCTTCCCGCAAGGTCCCCTGCACGTCTATGGGACCGCCGGTGGTGCAGTTATCTACCATGCCGGCACGTTCATGGCGAGTCAGCTCCCCAACCAACGACTGCCGAAGACGCTCGCAAACCTCTATGAGGCTGGCTATGTTGGCGCTGGAAAGCCCTGTTTTTACAAGGATGCCGCTGGCCGGGAATTCGACGAATCGGTCTTGCAATTCATCGAGCACCGGGAGGGTCCCCGGCCGAATGACGAGGATGCCCGCGACATGCTCCTGCTCGGAATGGTCAACGAGGCGTTCCGCTGCCTCGAAGAAGGGATCGTCACCGATACCGCCACCCTCGATCTGGGCGCTGTCCTGGGTATCGGATTTCCCCATTGCTGGCATGGCCCCGCGCGCTACGCCAGCCTACGGGGGTTGAAAGAGTGCCGGGAGCGTCTCGCCGAGCTCTTCAAACGGTACGGCGAACCCCAGCTCGAACCGTGCCGCGAGTTCGACCGTCTGATCGCAATGGGAGTCACAGGGAGGCTCGTCTAGTCAGAGACTTGGCCGGTACACGCGGCAGATCAACACCGAGGCCGTGAGTGGGACAGGGAACGGTCATCCGTCCTTACAGATGCCGTGTTCGCGGAGCTTTCTCCAGAGGGTAACGCGGGAAATACCAAGACGGTTGGCAACCTCCTGCATCTTCCAGTTCGACCTCTTCAGCAGCTCCTCGAGAATCCGTGCCTCCATCGTCATCAGCGGATCCTCGCTGGCGATCATCTCGTCCATGGCTGGAAGAGAACCGGGATCACCGCCTCCCAGATCTGAGACTTCGAGCTGGTCCCCGGCCCGGGCTACGGCAGCAACGAGCGTTCTGCGAACATCGGTCAAGCTTTCACGCATCGCCAGGCCGATGAGGCGGTCGAGTGCGTCCGGTGCGACCTTCACTCGCCCACCGCTCAACCTCGATACCCAGCTCCTCAGCATCCAGGGCAGGTCCTCTTCCCGTTCGGCGAGAGAGGGCAGAACGAGCAGCCGGATACCGTCTTCACGCGCAAAATCCTCCGTACGATCGGTGCCGGCAAGGATCCGCCATCCCCGCTCCCCGTCTACGGGAAATGGAGGTTTGTGGCCGTCAACCTCGATGTACACCGTTCCCGGCGGCCAGGGGAGCTCCCGTTCATCGTCCGCCCTCCAGTGGCGGAAGAGACTGTCATCAAGGCCGGCCGCCCGGTGAATGGACCACGCGACATCGTACCGCGCGGGCTCCTCTCCGACGATGATCACCGTATCGTCCACCGCCGCCAGGTCGCGGACTTCCTCACGCAGACGTGCGGCAACAGGGCTCACACCCTGGAGGAAAAAGCCAAGCTCGGGCTCCCTGGGAGACAGGAGCTCAAGCGCACCGAGCATCTGGCCGCGCTCGTCGCGAAGGACAACGATCGTGACATGGACCGGAACCGGTTGCCCATCTTTTTTGTGATACACCGCCGAGAACTCGGGGATCAGATCGGCACCGGCCTCCAGCGCGCAACTCAACGGGCAGGCGTCCTGACAATCCGTGCCCCGGGTCGCCATCCGGCAACGGCCTCCAACCGGTTCATCCTCGGCATATCCGAGAAGGTGCCGGGCCGCGGGGCTCATGTACCGGAGTGTACGTTTAGCATCGAGGAGGAGAACCGCCTGATCCAATCGTTCCATCAACAGGGGAAGCGATAGCGCCAGCAGCCTCTGATCAAGGGATGTCGTGCTCACACCAGGAAAAACATGTTCTGAGCGCGCTTTCATTCCAGCCACAGCTCATGGATCTCGTGAAGCACGCACAACCGGTGCGCTCAGCGAACGGCTGGAGAGATGAACGTCGCAGTTCCAGAACGCCGGTCAACCAGCGTCGCGTAGGCGGCACATGGCCCGTCGGCCGTTACGACGACATGAAAGCCATCGGCCCGGTTGATCTTGAACTGGAGAAGAAAGTCATTGATCTGCACCTGTGAACCAGGGTCGAGCGCGTAGGAAGCGGTGCCTGCCAGCTTGCCTTGACCGGTCCAGATCTCGACCCTGATGCGCACTGGATTTTCCGAGGGGTTGAAGAACCCGATGTTCGTTCTGAATTGCCCGTTGCGGACGAGCGGCGTGAGGATTCCGCGTGATCCTGGACCGATCATCTGATCTCGGGTCAATGCCGGCACGAGCTGCCCAACCGAGCCGTGGCCATGGGTGTTGAAAACCCGGCACCGGATCAACACACTGTCGCTCGTTACAATCTTCAGGGCACCGGTCTTCCCGGGAGGCACGATCGCTTTGAGGTCCACGGTTTCCCGCGGTCCGATACTGTGACTGTCGTTACCCCGGAGCAACAGATCAGCATTGTTCTGGCCCGCCGGCAGAAACGTCATCGCGTAGCTCGCGGGGCTCTCGCTGACATTCGTCAACCAGATTTCCGTGTTCCAGTAACTCCCGTTCGCTCCCTGAATCTGAGCGACGATTGGAACAAACCGTTCCCCCGCGAAGGCGGCCGATACTGAAACCACGGCGATCGCAAGCCCAGCGAGCCACAAATACGGGTGACGTCTCATACTTCGAATATACACGACGATCCCTTCGAGGACAACACGTGTCGCTTGACACTGGGGAGCACCGGTTCCATAATTCGTCCGGTTCTTTGGCTTGTAACGCCGACAGGCGTTTCCAGGGGGGTGCCCATCGGGCTGAGAACACACCCCTCGAACCTGATCCGGATCATACCGGCGGAGGGAACTGGGAACGTAGGAGCAATCGCGGCCCGGCGCAGTCCTCACCACCCACAACCCTTCACCGGCACGAGAAAAGAGGTCGTCATGCGTTCATTTCGTGCCGTGTTGCTCGTCGTTCTTCTGACCCCTGTCTTGGGCATGGCTGGCACCCTGACCATTCGCGGGGAAGTGACCTCCCCAGATCACACACCAGTTTCAAGTGCTCAGATTTCCATCGTGGGCCATCCGCACGCCAAAGCAACGACCGGCCGTCACGGCACGTTTGCTCTGGTGATTCCCGCCGGGATGAGCTGGCCACTGACTCTCACAGTTAAAGCCGGCCGCTACGTTCCGGCATCCATCGTTTTGAAACACGTGCCCCGCATGGTTCATATCGTCCTCAAGCCTCAGCATATCTTCTCGGAGGCCGTCGAAGTCCGGGCGAATCGCGCCAAGCCGGGCGAAACGCCCGTTACTTTCAGCACCGTGACCCGCTCAGAGATCGAGAAGAGCTACTGGGGTCAGGACGTACCGATCTTCCTATCCCAAGTACCGGGCTTCTACGCGTACAACGACAACGGGAACGGGATCGGCTACTCGTACTTCACGTTGAGGGGGTTTGATATGCGCCGGACAGCGGTCAGTCTCAACGGTGTACCGCTCAACGACGCCGAAGAGCACGGCGTGTACTTTATTGATCTTGCAGGTTTTCTTTCGACGACGGGCAGCATCCAGGTGCAGCGGGGCGTCGGAACCAATCTGTACGGCGGTGCAGCCATCGGCGGGTCCGTCGATCTCAGCACGACGACGCCATCCCCGCAACGAAGGGTGCAGGTCTCTCTCATGCGTGGATCGTGGAACACGCTCCGGCGTTTCTTCCAGTACGACACGGGCATGTCGAAGAATGGCTGGGCCGCAACGTTCCGCTGGTCGAAGATCGACACGAATGGGTACCGGGACCAGTCGTGGGTTCACATGTGGAACTATTTCGCAACGATCGAGCATTTTGGCCGCCGCAGCACGCTCCGCCTCGTCCTTTTCGGGGGACCGGAGGATACGCACCTCGCCTATGACGGCATATCCAAGGCATACCTCGACGGAAAGATCACCGGCAACCGCCGTCACGACAGGCGCTTCAACCCTCTGACATACTCCGGGGAGGTCGATCACTACCTCCAGCCGCAGGAACAATTGATCCATACGGTTCAGCTTAGTGACACCCTAACCGTTCAGAACACACTCTATTTTTTCCAGGGCCGCGGCTATTACAAGCAGTACAAATCCCACCGTTGGATGCCAGAGTACGGTCTTCCCCCTGTGGCTGGTCCGGACGGTACGACGATCGACACGACCGATCTCATTCGAAGGAGAAACGAACACGGGTGGGACGCCGGCTGGATCAGCCAACTCCAGTGGCACCATGATCACGGTCTTGGAACCCTCCAGGGCGGCATCGCCACACGCATACACCGTGCGCGCCACTACGGAGAGGTCATCTGGGCGGAACACTACCCGGCCTCCCTCGCCCCCAACCACCGGTATTACGACTACGAGGTCGGCAAGCACACGATCCAGCCGTTCATCCAGGAAACCTGGGACGTATTGCCCCATTGGACGCTGTTCGGCGGCCTCACCTGGACGTCTCAGCGTTACCAGATGGATCATGACCGCCGCAAGGGCGTGACATTTCACGAGACCTACACGTACTTTCTGCCGCGCTTCGGCGTGAGCTGGCATCCGGTCACGAGCTGGAGCTTGTTTGCGAACGTCTCGCGAGGTGCGCGGGAACCCGCTTTCCGAGACATCTACGACCCGCAGGACTACTGGTCAGAAAGAACCCATTTGAAGAAGGAGAAGCTGACCGACTACGAGTTGGGTGGAGAGCACCATTGGCGTCACGGATTCGCCAAGCTGAACCTCTACTGGCTTCACTTCGACAACGAGATCGTCTGGGCGGGCGCCCTCGATGACAGCGGTGTCCCGGTCACGGCCAATGGAGCCGTATCCAACCACCGGGGCGTGGAATTCGAGTCAGCGTGGAACCCGGTGCAAGGATGGGGCGCACATCTTTCACTCTCGTATTCATTCAACACCTTCTCGCACTTCACCGAGTACGACTGGGATGGAAACCCGGTGGACCATTCGGGCAACAAGATTGCAGGGGTTCCCGACTGGCTGGGGACGCTGCAACTGACTGGAACCATCGGCCCGCTGCAGGGCCTGCTGACATTCCGGTACGTCGGAAGGTTCTACCTCGACAACACCGAGAACCTCCGGAAGGACCCTCAGCAGCGTCACCAGCCCGGTTTCGTCAACCGGTTGAACCAGGATTTCTTCGTGACCAACCTTGCGATGACCTATGACCTCGGCCGGCCGGCCGCCGATCTGCTCCAGGCCAAACGGGCCCGTCTGGACCTGCGGATCAACAATCTGACCGATGAGCTCTATACGACGTTTGGCTACATGGACGGGGATCAGCCCGCCTGGACTCCAGCGGCGACGCGCAGCTACTACCTCGGGCTCGCCATCGACTGGTAACACAGTATCGTAGCCCCGAACGTCATGGCGCGACAGATCGCACGGCATGTGGTAAGAACGTGCCATGAACGAGATCCGCAGACCGTTCCGCCCTGGGTACGTCAAGCTTGCACGGACCGGAGAGCTCGCCGCCAGGGCCCGCGAGCTCGATGGGCTCCTCGAAAGTTGCGAGATCTGCCCACGCGCCTGTGGCGTCGACCGGCGGGTCCGTCTTGGCGTGTGTGCCACCGGGGACCACGCCGTCGTCGCATCGTGGGTCCCCCATCACGGCGAGGAACCGGTGTTGTCCGGACGGATGGGCTCGGGAACCGTCTTCCTGGCCAATTGCAACCTGCGCTGTGTCTTCTGCCAGAACTTCCAGATCTCGCAACGCCCAAAATCATTCATCGGACGCGAGATCTCCGACGAGGATCTCGCAGCGATCTTCCTTGAGCTCCAGGATCGCGGCTGTCACAACATCAACTGGGTCTCGCCAACGCATCAGGTCCCGCAACTCGTCCGTGCCCTCGTGATTGCGGCTGCCCGTGGCTTGAGCCTCCCCATCGTCTACAACACCAACGCCTACGATTCGGTCCGCGTGCTTCGGCTGCTCGACGGCATCGTTGATATCTACTTACCCGACCTCAAGTACGCCGACCCTGCCATGGGCGCCACGTACTCACGAATTCCGGATTACCCGCATCACGCCCGGACCGCCATCGCCGAAATGTACCGTCAAACCGGCGCTGCGTGGCGCCTCTCTCCGGGCGGGCTCCTTCAGCGCGGGCTCCTGATCCGGATCCTCGTGCTTCCGAACGATATTGCGGGAGCCCGCGAGAGCCTCGAGTGGATCGCTACGTCTCTCTCTCCGGATGTCGCCGTCTCGCTGATGGCCCAGTACTACCCAACGCATCTTGCAGCACGGCCCGGCCGCTATCCGCTGCTCTCACGCCCCATCTCCGCAGGAGAATGGGACCGCGCCCTCGAAGCGCTCGAGCACACCCTTTCGTGTGACCGCTGTTTCATCCAGGATTTCATCGCTGCACCGGAGAGCTACCGGCCAGATTTTGACAATGCCGAAAACCCCTTTGCGGACGAGTCAATCGGCTGACTGAAGGAGCGTCACTGCTCAGTTGGCAAGACAGCGCGAACAAAATACGTTATGATACGCGTGTTCACCGGAGCCTTGAGCCCAGTGTGAAGCTGAGAAAGATGTTGCGGAGTATCCTTTCCTACCTCTTGCTGCTGTCGATCAAGGTCGTCAGTAAGGTCTTCTACCGCCACACCGTCGAGTGGGTTGGAGAGGTTCCGTCCGACCTCTGGGAGAAGATTCGCGTCGTCTCGATTCTCAATCACACGAGCCTGTACGAGCCGCTCCTCGTTGGGGCGGCGCCCAACGCCCTCCTCTGGAAAATCGCACGATGGGGTGTTCTCCCGGTCGCCGCCAAGACGATGCGCCGCAAGGTTGGGCTCTTCTTCCGGATGATCGCGCACAACGTCGTCGTCGTCACCCGGAAGAAGGATGCGACGTGGAAGGCCGTCATGGACAGGATCGATTCGCGCGCGGTCGTCTGCATCTTGCCCGAAGGCCGCATGATGAGGCCAAACGGCCTCGATGCGAACGGACAGCCGATGACCGTTCGCGGCGGGATCGCGGACATCCTCGATGCCGTCGGCGAGGGATACATGCTGATCGTTTACAGCGGCGGGCTCCACCATATCCAAGCGCCCGGTGAGCTCCTGCCACGGCTTTTCAAGCCGATCGATGTGACGCTCGAAGCGGTCGACATCGCTGCCTACCGCAGGCGTCTCCTCGATGAATATGGCGCCGACGGGTTCAAGCGGGCGGTCATCAAGGACCTCGAACGCCGGCGGGATCTATGCTGTCCCACGCCACGAGAGCCTCGTCGCAAGGCTCAGCGCGGCGCCGCCTGATCATCTCAAGCACCACACCTTTCACCCCTATGCCCTGAGCTGCCAAAGGAAAAGCCCGGCCAGCGTCTTCGCATCATGAACCTGCCCCTTGCGCGCCATCTCCACGAGCTCATCGCTGGCGATCATGGTGACATCGAGGAACTCATCCTCATCCGGCCCAACCCCTTCCAACGGACGCAGATCCGTTGCGAGGAAGATGTGCAGGATCTCATCGCTGAATCCGGGCGTCGTGTAGATGCTTCCGAGAGACGCCCACCGCGCGGCCGACATTCCAATCTCTTCGCCGAGCTCACGCCGCGCGCACGCCGCCGGCTCTTCCCCAGGATCCAACTTCCCAGCGGGAAGCTCCAAGAGCACCTGTGCGACCGGGTAACGGTACTGCCTGACGAGAACCACCCGGCCGTCGGAAAGCACGGGAACGACAACCACCGCGCCCGGATGACGCACGACCTCTCTGATCGTCACGTGCCCGTTTGGGAGCCTGACACGGTCGACCTCGAGCTTGAGAATCTTCCCAGAGTACACATCCTCGCCATCGATGCGTTCTTCGAACAGCGTGACAGACATCAGTGCGGCCCCCTTTCGAAGAAGCATCGTAGCAGCTCTACCCATCCTCGGGAGTGTCCAGCTCCGGTCCCTTGTGAGGCCTCCATCTCTTCGCCCTGTACCCGCCCCGTTGTATGCTACGACGCGATGAAGAGCTGGATCGCAGCGGTATCGCTGATTGGCGTCACGGCCATCTGGGGCTGGACGTTCGTCGTTGTCAAGAACGCCATCGCCATCGACGGTGTCGTCCCGTTCCTCGCCGCACGGTTTCTTCTGGCGGCCGTGATCCTTCTTCTGCTCTGGGGCAGGAGGCTCAGCTTTGCAAGTCTGCGCGCCGGGGCGCTCCTTGGGCTGGTCCTCGCCAGCGGATACCTCCTGCAAACGTGGGGATTGGGACTGACGACGGCGACCAACTCCGGGCTCATCACGGGTCTGTTCGTGGTCGCGGCGCCACTGGCCGACAGAATTCTGTATGGCGCCCGCTTGAGCCGCATCAACCTTGCCGCCACCGCTGCAAGCCTCATCGGTATGGTCCTGCTGACCGGCTGGTCGCCGGATCGCCTGGCACTTGGCGACATCATGACGCTCGGTTGCGCCATCGCCTTTGGCACTCACATTGCGCTGCTGTCGCACGCCTCGCCACGTCACGATTCCGGTGCATTGACCACAGCCCAGCTCGTCTGGGTCTGCGTCATCTTTCTCGCTGCCTGGCCAGCCGCCGCGCGGCCCGCGGTCCCTCCCCGGGGAGTCTGGGGTGCGCTGCTCATCACGGGAATCCTCGCTTCGGCGCTCGCGTACTTTATCCAAACGTTTGCGCAACGCCATCTCTCAACCGCGCGCACAGCGGTCATTCTCACAATGGAACCGGTTTTTGCCGGATTCTTTGGGTTTCTCCTCGAAGGTGAGCGGCTCCGGGGCCTTCAGATCGCGGGAGCAGCTATCATCCTCTCCGCATTGACGCTCAATGAGGTCATCCCTGTCCTCCTCCACCAACCCACAGCGCAGATGGATGCGGTGACGCCCGAACGTGATCCCCCCACCCCACTGCGT
>WGCW01000140.1 GCA_015493585.1 Acidobacteriota bacterium | reverse complement strand
CTCCCAGCCCGCCCCTGTTGCGGGCTCGTTCATGATCTGCCGCCGGACAAAAAGTGCGGCTGCGCGTGCGCGGCCTCCCGTCGCCTCATCGGCCCCCTCAGGTGCCAGCAAGGAGCATCCTGTCTCTGTTCAGTCATTTAGCGAAAAAGCAGAAAACCACAAGATCTGGGTATTGACAGCCCTCTCAACCCCAATATATAGTGCCGTCATGGACCAATTCCATGCGGTTCGGCAGCCCGGCAAGAGGCTGATTCAACGCGTGGGCTGGTGGCGTCAGGAGCGAAGGAGGACATGAGAACGATGAAGGTGTCGAGGAGATTCACGAGCGCCGGACAGGATCCGTACGAGGGCATCGAATTCGTCGAACGCAGCTCCGAGATCCGTGATCCGGACGGCAAGCTCGTCTTTGCCATGGAAGGGGTCAAGGCGCCGGCGGGCTGGTCGCAGGTCGCCGTCGACGTCCTGGTTCAGAAGTACTTCCGCAAAGCGGGCGTACCCCAGACGGGGCCGGACGGCGAGCCTCTGAAAGACGAAGACGGTCAGCCGGTCCTCGGCCCCGAACGCGACGCCCGGCAGGTTTTCGAGCGGATGGCGGGATGCTGGACCGACTGGGGAAAGAAGTACGGCTACTTTGCCGATGATGAGGACGCGCAGGCGTTTCATGACGAGCTCTGCTGGATGCTCGCCAACCAGATGGCGGCGCCAAATTCGCCCCAATGGTTCAACACCGGGCTGAGCTGGGCGTACGGCATCACGGGACCAGCACAGGGACATTGGTACGCCGATCCCGAGACCGGTGAGCTCAAACAGGCGGCGGATCCATACGAGCACCCGCAACCGCACGCGTGCTTCATCCAGTCGGTGGCGGATGATCTCGTCAACGAGGGCGGCATCATGGACCTCTGGGTGCGTGAGGCACGCCTCTTCAAGTACGGCTCAGGAACCGGCTCGAATTTTTCGAATCTGCGCGGAGAGGGTGAGCCGCTCTCCGGAGGGGGACGTTCGTCCGGCCTGATGTCGTTTCTCAAGATCGGCGATCGCGCTGCCGGCGCCATCAAATCTGGGGGGACAACGCGCCGTGCCGCAAAGATGGTCTGCCTCAATCTCGACCATCCCGACATCGAGAAGTTCATCCAGTGGAAGGCCGTGGAGGAACGAAAGGTCGCGGCGCTTGTCACCGGTTCCCGTGTCCTCCGGGACCGCATGCAAACCGTGATGGATGCGTGCTTCCCCGACGGCAAAGACGAGGCAGATCTCAATCCGAAAACCAACTCGGCCCTGCGCGTCGCACTGGCCACAGCTCGCCGGGCCGGGGTCCCGGATGGCGCTCTCCAGCGCGCCCTACAGCTCGCTGGTCAGGGCATTCGCGAATATCCGGTCGAGGAATACTCGACCGACTGGGATGGTGAGGCGTACTTCACCGTTTCGGGTCAGAACTCGAACAACAGCGTCCGCGTTCCCGCCGCGTTCTTCAACGCGCTTGACGCCGGCCGCGACTGGTATTTGACGCGGCGAACCGACGGAAAGATCTCCAAGAAGATCCCCGCACAGGAGCTTTGGGATCTCATCGGGAAATCGGCATGGGAATGCGCCGATCCCGGGCTACAGTTCGACGATACGATCAACGAGTGGCACACCTGTCCGGCAGGCGGGAGGATCAACGCCTCGAATCCGTGCTCGGAATACATGTTCCTCGACGACACCGCGTGTAACCTGGCCTCGCTCAATCTGGTGAAATTCCTCAAGGAAGACGGGTCGATCGACATTGATGCGTTCCGTCACGCCGTGCGGCTGTGGACGATCGTGCTGGAGATCTCGGTGCTGATGGCGTCCTTCCCGAGCCGGAAGATCGCAGAGCTCAGCTACCGGTACCGGACGCTTGGCCTCGGGTATGCCAATCTCGGATCTCTGCTCATGCGGCTGGGGAAGCCGTACGATTCCGACGCCGGCCGCGCCGTCTGCGGTGCGATCACGGCGCTGATGACCGCCGAAGCCTACGCAACCTCTGCCGAGATGGCCGCCGAGCTCGGGCCGTTCCCCGCCTTTGCCGAGAACCGTGACAGCATGCTGCGGGTAATCCGCAATCACCGGCGAGCCGCCTACGACGCGGACGCCGAGGAGTACGAAGGGCTCTCGGTGACTCCGATGGGGATCGATCCCGAGCTGGCGCCGGACGATCTGCTCGCCGCGGCCCGAGCGTCGTGGGACCGCGCCCTCAAGCTCGGCGAAGCGCACGGATTCAGAAACGCTCAGGCGACGGTCCTTGCGCCTACCGGGACGATCGGTCTCGTCATGGACTGCGACACGACCGGCATCGAGCCCGATTTTGCCCTCGTCAAGTTCAAGAAGCTCGCCGGAGGCGGCTTCTTCAAGATCATCAACCAGAGCATTCCGGAGGCGCTGCGCCGGCTTGGGTACGAACCGGACCAGATCGACGATATCGTTGCCTACACTATCGGACATGGAACGCTCGATGGCTGCCCGGCGATCGACCACACCGCTTTGAAGGACCATGGCTTTGATGACGCCGCCATCGCCCGCGTCGAGGATGCCCTGCCAACGGCGTTCGAGCTCAAGAACGCCTTTGCACCCCACATTCTCGGCGAGGACTTCCTCAAGAGCCTTGGATTCGACGACGCCGATCTTGCCGACTGGAGCCTCGATGTGCTTGGCCGGCTCGGCTTTTCGGCTGCGGAGATCGATGCGGCCAATACGTGGGCATGCGGCACCATGACCGTGGAGGGCGCACCCCACCTCAAGGATGAGCACCTTGCCGTCTTCGATTGTGCCAACCGGTGCGGACGCAAGGGCACCCGGTTCATCCGGTACGAGGGCCACATCCTGATGATGGCGGCCGCCCAGCCGTTCGTCTCGGGCGCGATCTCGAAGACGATCAACATGCCCTCCGAAGCCACCGTTGCGGACGTTCAGTACGCCTACCGGCTGGCGTGGCAGAAAATGCTGAAGGCCGTTGCGCTGTACCGCGACGGCTCCAAGCTCAGCCAGCCGCTTTCCATCGGGATCACGACCGAGGAGGAGGAAGCTCTGAGCGAGGCCGTGGCCACGGGCGACACCGCAACCGTCGCCGAAACGATGGCGGAACGGATTGTCCTCAGGTACCAGGCCCGGCGTCACCGCTTGCCACAGCGGCGGGGAGGCTACACCCAGAAGGCGACTGTCGGCGGACATAAAGTCTATCTGAGAACGGGCGAATACCCCGATGGCAGCCTCGGGGAGATCTTCCTCGACATGCACCGGGAAGGAGCCGCGTTCCGTTCGCTGATGAACTGCTTCGCCATCGCCATCTCGCTCGGTCTCCAATACGGCGTGCCGCTGGAAGAGTTCGTCGACGCCTTTGTCTTTACGCGTTTTGAACCCAACGGCATGGTGGGCGGGCATGATCGCATCAAGATGTCGACATCCGTCATCGACTACATTTTCCGTGAGCTGGCGATCACCTACCTCGGACGCAACGACCTTGCTCAGGTCAATCCGGAGGAGACCCGCCACGACGCCGTCGGAGGCGGCATCAACGAGCATGAGCCGAAGCAGGGCGGCGATGAAGACCCGGCCAAGAGCATGGAGAACGTCCAGCCGATCGCAGTAGCTCAAGCGGTTGGCGCTGAGGCGCCCCCTGTGGCCAAGAAAGCCGTTGCCACACAGAACAAAATGCGGGCCGCGCTTGAAGAGGCACGATTGAAGGGGTACGAGGGTGAGCTCTGTCCCGAATGCGGTCAGCTGACCATGGTCCGCAACGGCACGTGCATGAAGTGCATGTCCTGCGGCGCAACGACCGGCTGCTCCTGAGCCCCGGCCTGGATCACTGATCATAAAAACGCCCGGCTGGTGCCGGGCGTTGTTCTTGTGTGAAGCCGCTGCTGCCCTATTTCTTCGGTGCCTTCTTCGCTGGAGCGGTTTCTTTCGCCGTCTTCGCCTTGGCAGCCGCTTCCTTGGCGAGCTTGGCCTCGTTGGCATCGACCTTGGCAATGATGTCCTTAACCGCATCCTTGGACACCGTGAATGTCAGCATCTTCAACTTGACGTAGTCGTCCCGGAACATGTAGTAGCCCTTGTCGGGGCCCCACCGGGAGGAACGCGCGGAATCCTTGATGAGGAACCAGTCGTGCCCCTTGTAGTGCGTGTAGCCCACGAGATGAATCCCGTGGTCATCCTGGGTCGTCCGGTTGTAGATCCGGAATTCGCGGGCGCTCTGATCGATGTACTGATCCGGGATATCAAAGGTCGGAATGACGGCGATGTTGTCCTTCCCGTAGTATCCGGGCTCAGAAACATCCCCGCCGATCACCATCGAGTACCCGTTCTTGATCGACTTGACAATCACCTTGTACCAAACATCGAGCGGAACGTTGATGTAGCTCTTGTCGTGCCACCAGTTATCGGGGACCTTGTACTCTCCGCGCGTCCAGAACGGCACCGACATCGTTGACATGAAGCTAACGTAGTCCTCGGGATGGAGCTTGCACACCTTCGTCAGGAAATCCTTCGGTGTGTAGATCTCGCCGTTCCAATCGACGGTTTCCGGAGGACGTCCCATCGTCAAATCCATGATCTTGCGGATCGTCGGAATGATCAGCCGTTCGTCCCAGTAGTTGTTGGCCTTGCACCACTTCAGGAAGCTCATCATTTCAGTGTACATCTGGGCATGGTCGATCCGCCCATCCTTGGCCAGCACGCCCTTGTACGCCGATTCGGGGACAACGCCGTACTTCGCATAGATTCTCGTGACGGCGTTGGATTCCGAACCTTCACCGAACTCGGAGTTTCCACGGGTCCGGATGTAGCCCTTGGCCTTTTCCACGTACTCCCAGTACGCGGTCCACATCTCAGACAGCTTGATCTTCTGCCCCGTCAGCCGGTAGATCTCGGACTCCATAAACGAGGTCGTCGAGAAATCCCAGCAGGTCCCGCTGAGGTACTGGGGAATGGGCGGAAAGTGCCAGACTTGCTGAAAGGCAGCGTTGTTCGCCGGACGTGGAATGGCGCTGACGTCGAAGCGCAACCGTTTCCGGTTCTCCCGCTCCTTTTTCTGCTGCGCCTTGATCTTGGCGACGATCTCTTCAGTCTTCTTCTTCGCCTCTTCACGGAGCTTTTTGTCGCGCTCAAACATCTGCTTGAGCACGGCGTCGTGGTGGGCCTTGACGTACACGGCGTGATCCCGGCGGACCTCCTGCGCCGCAGCGGGTACGGCCCCGGCGCCGGCAAGCGCGAGGGCGGTGACGAGAATGACGAATCGTTTCACGGTGGCATCCTCCGTTTCCGGCGGCCTCTCCATCCTTGCAAGCCGCCTCCGGTATGATACGGGAAAAAGCCCGAGATGTTGCGCTGCTATCCTAGACGGGCGGGGAGTCCTGGGGAGCCGTATGACCCATGTGGCAAGAACAACGATGATCCAGCCGTCACACCGGTGGATCCTGGTGGCGCTCATCCTCGTCATTGTTGCTGCTGCCGTTCCCTTGATCCCCACCGGGCCAGACGTGTACGTCCACCTTGCCTGGACGCACCAGGTCATGCGAACGCTGATTCACGGAGAGCTCCCCGTGTGGATGCCCGACCTCAACGCGGGCTGTGGCAGCCCCGGCATCCGGCTCTACAGCCCGGCCGGTCCCGTCATCAGCGGGATTTTCGGGCTCATCCTCGGCAACGCGGCGGCTGGTGTTCGCCTAGCGCTCCTGCTGACATTCCTCGCTGCCGGCCTCGTGATGAGGGCGGAAGGCGCCGAACGGCCCTGGATGGGTGTTGCTCTCCTCGTCACGGCTGCTCCGGTCCTCTCGGACCTTGCGGCACGCGCCGCTTTCTCGGAGGTGCTGGCGCTGCCGGCCGCCTGGTGGCTGCTAGAGCGCGCCGTCACGCGGCGTTCCTCGAAGCCGGAACCATTCCCCTGGCGCGTGACGGCCCTGGTGTTAGCGTGTCTCTGGCTGATCCACGCTCCGACCACCTTGATGATCCTGATCCTCCTGGGCATTGCTGTCATCTGCCGCCGCCTGCACCCGTTGGGTCAGCTCGTAGCTGCTGGAGCGACCGCGGCCCTCCTGACGGCCTGGCACTGGTTGCCGTTGGGTTTCGAGATGCGCATGATGGCCAACCGCTCTGCGCTGGTCTCAGGCATCTTCAACGCACGTCTGAACGTGCTCGGCTCACCGTACGCGCATACGCCTTCGCTCAACGCCGCCCTCTCCCTGGCCGGCATTGCGCTCCTCCTGATCGTGCTGATCGAGGGTTGGCCGCGTACCGATCCGCTGCGGGCCGGGCTCATCACGCTCGCGGTCGGGTTCGCCTCGCCTCTTGCAGCAGCCCTCTACGGGTCCGGCTCCCCTCTGGCCTGGCTCCAGTTCCCCTGGAGATGGCTGGTGCCCGCCTTCCTGCTCACCCTCGGTCCGCTCGTCCGGCCGGTCCCCATCACGAGCTCACGGAGCTGGGCGATTGGAGCCTTGTGGGTGCTCCCGCTGATCGCCCTTCCCCTCCCGCCGCTCGTTCACGCGCCACACCTGACCATCCGGGACGGCTGGCAGACCGCCGGCCGGAAGATGATGCGTGCGATCGGTGCCAATCCGTTGTACGTCGACGCCATCCAGAACAGGCCACCGTGGTATCCCCAGTTGATTGAGCAGCTCCCAATGCTCCACGGAGCCCTCGCCGCCACAGATTCCCCGTTGACCCGTATCCGCATCGTCAGATGGAAGCCGCTGGACCGTGTCCTCGACATCGACGGATCGCGGCGGGCTCAGATCTCAATCCGGCTGTTGGATGATCCCGGATGGTCCGTCACCCTCGACCGGCACGAGGCCGATGCCATCCGCGAGCGGGGCCTCCTCAGCGTTTGGGCCCCGCCGGGACATCACACGATCGGGATTTCATGGACCGGCGATCCGTGGTCCCGCGTGGGGCTCGGCCTCGCCCTCATCGGCCTCTTGTTACTCGTTATCCCGCGGCGTTCCGTCCATAGATTCCGATGAGCTCACCAAGCCGAGCCTGAATCCCCGGATCGAGCATCCAGCCGGTCAGCCGGAACGCCCAGTTCCCGTCCCCCCGGCCCGGCGTGTTCATCCGGCAGTCGGACCCGAGCCCAGCGAGGTCCTGGTGGGGGACGATCGCCAGGTTCGAAACGCTGGCCAGGGCGAGCCGGATCAGATCCCAGTAGATCTCGTGGCCGTCGGTCGCCATGTACCGTCTCGCGAAGTCGCGCTCCGGCCCGGTGGCGTCCTCCAGCCACCAGCCCAGCGTTGTGTTGTTGTCATGCGTCCCCGTGTAGACCACGACTTCCGGCCTCAAGTTGTACGGCAGGTAGAGCGATCGAGGGCGAGGCGTGAAGGCAAACTGCAGGATGGCCATCCCGGGCAAACCGAGCGCACGACGCAGCTCCCGGACGTCCCCGGTGATCGTTCCGAGATCCTCAGCGATAAATGGCAGAGCCCCAAGCTTCCGCCGGAGCACGTCGAACAGCGCGCGCCCTGGGCCGGGAACCCAGCGCCCGTTGACAGCGGTTTTCTCCGCCGCTGGAATCTCCCAGAAGGCGGCAAAACCACGGAAATGATCGAGGCGGACGGCGTCATACAACTGCATGGCATGTGCCAGACGGCCGATCCACCACGCAAAGCCGTCCTTGGCGTGGCGCTCCCAGTCGTAGATCGGATTGCCCCAGCGCTGGCCGGTCGCCGAAAAGTAGTCGGGCGGCACACCCGCCACGACCTCCGGCCGGCCCCGGCGGTCCATCTTGAAGAGCTCGCGGTGCGCCCATACTTCTGCCGAATCGTGTGCCACGAAAATCGGAACATCGCCCAGGATCCGGATGCCACGTCCGGATGCCGTCCGTCTCAGGCGCTCCCACTGCCGGAAAAACACGAACTGGCAGAAGCGCGAAAATCCAACCTCTTTGCGGTGGCCATCGTCCCAACGTTTCAAAGCGGCCTCATCGTGCAGACGGAGCCGGTCGTCTGGCCACTCGTACCACGGCGCTCCTCGGTGCGCGCGCTTGAGCGCTTCGAACCTGGAGTAGTCCTCGAGCCAGGCCTGATGCGCTTCGATGAAGGCCTCAAACTCCCCGGCGAGCGGCTGCGCGCGTGATCCATCAAACCGCTCCCAGGCCTGCCGGAGGAGCGCACGCTTCGCTGCGGCGACCGCCTCATACTCAACGTGATCGGCCGGCAGCGCCGGGTATGATGCAAGCTCGTCCCGGATGAGGAGCCCGTCTTTGACGAGCAGCTCCGGACTGATCAGCAGCGGACTGCCGGCGAAGGTCGATGCCGCCGAGTACGGTGAGAAACCAGCACCGGGCGGATGAAGTGGCAGGACCTGCCACCAGCGGACCCCCGCGTTCGCCAGCCACTCGATATACTGCTCAGCTGCCGGACCGAAGTCACCGATTCCGAACGGCGACGGCAATGACGTCGGGTGGAGCAGCACACCGGCAGAACGATCAAGCTTCATGATGCCTCACGATCTGACCGCACCCTACCCGAGCGCGCGAACGACGGCACCGGCCAGCTCCTCGGCCCACCGTTTGATCAGGCGGTCCTCATCTCCTTCGACCATGACCCGGGCCAACGGCTCCGTCCCGGAATAGCGAAGCAGCACCCGTCCCCGGCCCTCGAGCTCCTCCTTGGCCCTGGCAAGGACGTGCTGGACTTCGGGGAGCCGTTCGAACGGCTCCTTCCTCTTGACGGGAACGTTGAGAAGAACCTGGGGCACCCGAACGAGATCGGAAAGCGAGGATACCGGACGACCGCTCTTGCTCGCGATCGCGAGAACGTGGCTGCCGGTGATCAGTCCGTCACCGGTCACGCTGTGATGCGAACAGATGACGTGCCCCGACTGCTCCCCACCGAGCACGGCGCCGCTCGCCTGCATCGCCTCCCATACGGAACGATCGCCCACGGGGCTCCGGATCAGCTCGATCCCGTCGGCCGCCAGGGCCATTTCCAGACCGTAGTTGCTCATGACCGTGGCGACGACCCGCATGCCGGGCAGCTTCCCCTGAGTCTTGAGGTGACGCGCCCAGGCGAGCAGGATATCGTCACCGTCGAGCACCCGGCCGTGCTCATCAACAACGACGGCGCGGTCGGCATCACCGTCCAACGCCAGTCCACCATCCGCGCCTTGCCGGACGACCTCGTCCGCCAGCGTCTCCGGCGCCGTCGCACCGCAGGCCAGATTGATGTTGGTGCCATCGGGAGAGCACGCGATCTCAGTGACATCGGCACCGAGACGCTCGAAAAGCTCCGCCGCCAGGCCCGAGGCCGCACCATGCGCGGCATCGATCACGACGCGCATGCCTTCGAGCGGTTTCGGTCCAGCATGAGTCCGCTCGACGATCTCGAGATACCGGCGTTTGAGAGAGCTGTCGATTCCGGGCATTCGAGCTCCCTGTGCCGGTACGTCCACGGCATCCAACAGATGCTCCAACCGTTTCTCGACCGCCCGAGGCGCCTTCTCACCGCTGGCAGCAAGCACCTTGACACCGTTGTCATCCGCGGGGTTGTGTGACGCAGAGATGACGACCCCCGCCGCGAATCCGCCGTCCCGGAGCAGGTGGCTGACGGCAGGTGTCGGGAGAACACCGGCCCATGTCACAACGCCGCCCTCCGCCTGGAATCCTTCGGCGATCCAGGAAGCCAGCACCTGCGTGGACGCCCGGGTATCACCGGCGAGAAGGATCCGCGGGCGGGATCCGGCCGCGAGCTCACGGGCCAGGCTCGCGCCGAGCTTCCGAAGCGTCGTCTCGTCGAGAGGAGCTTGCAGCGCACGGCCACGGATGCCGTCGGTTCCAAACATGTGTGTCATCTCACTTCCTCCGCCGCGGCCGGCGCTTTCTCCTCCGTGGGACGGGTGTCGGCGTCGGTGCTGGAATAATGTCTGCCATCAAGAGAATTGGGGTTTTGGTCGCCAGGCGGAGCAGCGGGTGCGGGAGCCGTGCCTGGACGACGGCTTCGACCGACGTGATGGCCCCTTCGATTGAGACCGGCGTCGTCTCGATCGCCGTCAGCCGATCCAACACGCTCTGCGGCCCCTGGACGAGCAGAGTCGCCGGCACAGTCCGGACCCCTGCAAGCACAAAACCAGCGGCGGGCGTGCCTTCGGTCACCGGATGGACGGGAACGACCTTCGTGGCCAGCCGCTCAATCGTCAGCTCGATCTCCGGAGGATCGATCGCGACCACAGACACGTGGGGAGGTAACGTGATCTCTGATTCCTTGATCGGATACGTCCTCGTCCCAGGTTGGGCTCCGCTGAGATCAAGCACGACTTCGATCGGATGGTTTGGATTGAGCTCATGGCTCAGCGCCCCCCGTAACCGGAGCGAGACCGATTCAGGGACATTGTTGGTAATGACGAGGTCCTGCGGCACGTTGGTCAAGGTCAGCGGCACGACCGCTTGACGTTCCGAGATCTTCTCCCGCCTCTGGCCGGCAACGGCGTACCAGAGGCCAAACGCGATGACGAGCGCGATCAGCGCTGTGAACGGGTACCTCGGGCGAAGGTTCATTCCGCATCCTCCCCCGCCACGCTGAGCTGGTAGAGCTGCTCCGCCAAGGCGTTCCTCAAGGTTGTCTCATCGAGGGGACGGAGCAGTTGCCCCTCCACCGCAAGGGAGATCGTTCCGGTCTCTTCTGACACGACGATCACCAGCGCATCGGTTTCCTCAGACAGCCCAATGGCGGCACGATGCCGCGTTCCCAGCTCGGTCGAGAGCTCCGACTGCGTCGTCAACGGCAGAAAACAGGCGGCTGCAACGAGGCGGTTCCCGGACACAATGACGGCGCCGTCGTGCAACGGTGTCCCAGGAATGAAGATGTTCATCAGAAGGTCGTGTGAGAACCGCGCCTCCAACCGGATCCCCGTATCGGCCCAGCTCGTCAACGAGTCCCGGCGCTGAACAGCGATCAAAGCTCCGATCTTCCTCGCGGCCAGCGTCTGCGCTCCCACCGCCAGCTCGTTGAGGAGGGGCGGGCCGTCATCACCCCCCCCGGCAAGCCGGACCCATGATGTGGAGCCTCCAAACGCCGTCAGCATCCGCCGGATTTCCTGCTGAAAGAGGACGATGATCGCAAACGGCAGATAGAACAAGAAATCTCTGAGGATCGTGGACAGTGTCACGAGGCCAAGCGCTGTCGCGCCGAGGTAGAGCACCACGATAATGACGATGCCCCACACCATCTGCATGGCCCGGCTTCCCCGGAGCAGAACGAGGAGGATGTAGATCAAGACTGCAACCGTCAGGATGTCCGCAAGGTCAGCGAACGTCACCTGAAGCTGGGTCAGCTCCCGCAGGAAATCGACCAGCCACGTCACCGGCCTGCTCCACGGATCGCCGCCGCAATCTCCAGATATTGCCGCGCCGGCCCAGGATCGTGCACGCGCACGACCGCCCGGGGCGCGCTCAGGGCGGGATGGAGCGCGGCCAGAGTGCCTGCGAGCCTGTCCTCGAGCACAGCGCCGGTCAACCTGCCGATGAACGATTTCCGCGACGGACCGATGACCACCGGGTATCCGATTGCGCCCAGATCTTCCACTGAAGCGAGCAACGCCAGATTCCCCGCGTCGTCCTTTCCAAAACCGATCCCTGGATCGAGCCAGATCTGCGTCCGGGGAATGCCGGCCTCCCCGGCGGCGGCAGCGCGCTCCCTCAAAAACGCGTGGACCTCGGCAACGACATCCGTGTACGACGTGTCCTTCTGCATCGTGCGCGGCTCACCACGCATGTGCATCAGGATAATGGCCGCGCCGGCCTGCACGACGGTGGACAACATCTGCGGGTCCCGGGCCGCCGTGACGTCGTTGACGATGTCGGCGCCCGCATCGAGCGCGAGAGCCGCGACGGCCGCTTTCGACGTGTCAACCGACAACACCAGGTGAGGGAAACGTTCGCGCAGCTTCCTCAGCACGGGCACGACCCGCCGAATCTCCTCCTCGGCCGGGACCGGGTGTGCTCCTGGGCGGGTCGACTCCCCACCGACATCGATCAGGTCCGCCCCCTCCTCGATCATGCGGCGTGCATGGTCAACGGCAGCGGCGGGGTCAAGGAAGCGCCCTCCGTCTGAGAATGAATCGGGCGTACAGTTGAGGATACCCATCACCGCGGGCACATGCCGGCCCCATCGCGCCTCCAACGTGGCGAGGCGCGCCGTTCGGCCGGTCCGTTTCACTGCCGTTGGCATCACGCCGTTTCCGCGGCCTCCTCTTCCTCGCGTTCGCTCGTCTTCTTCAAGCTTGGAACATCGATCCCGCTGTGTTTCTTGATCAGCTCGTACACCTCGGCGGCATCGAGAATCTCGTGTTCCAGCAGCCCTGCGGCGATGGCCTCGAGAGACTCCCGGTTCTCTTCCAGGATCGACCGCGCATCGGCGTAGGCAGTACTGATGATCCGGCGGATCTCTTCATCGATTTTGACGGCCGTCGCATCCGAATAATCCTGGTGCCGGGCGAACTCCTTGCCAAGGAAGATTGGTTCTTCACGCTGGCCGTAGGTCAACGGCCCCATGGCCTCGCTCATCCCCCACTCGCACACCATCTTCCGTGCCAGAGCGGTCGCCCGCTCGAGGTCGTTCCCGGCGCCGGTCGTGATGTGGCCGGATCCAAAGATGATCTCCTCGGCGAGCCGTCCCCCCATCAACACCCGGAGGGTGGCATCAAGATAGGTCCGCGAATACGTGTAGCGATCCTCCATGGGAAGCTGCTGGGTCAGCCCGAGCGCCATACCACGCGGGATGATCGTCACCTTGTGGAGCGGATCGGCATCGGGAAGCAGGCAGGCGATCAGGGCATGCCCGCCCTCGTGAAACGCCGTGACTTTCTTCTCCTCCTCCGACAATACCAAAGAACGCCGCTCCGAGCCCATCATCACCTTGTCCTTGGCGTACTCGAAGTCCTCCATCCCCACCTTCATCTTGTTCAACCGCGCGGCACGCAACGCCGCTTCGTTGACGAGGTTCGCCAGGTCGGCGCCTGAAAACCCTGGGGTGGAACGGGCAACGATCTCGAGATCGACATCGGACGCCAGCGGGATCTCTTTGACATGAACCTTGAGGATCCCCTCACGGCCTTTGACGTCGGGACGATTGACCACGATCCGGCGGTCAAAACGCCCCGGCCTCAGCAATGCCGGATCGAGCACGTCCGGGCGGTTTGTAGCGGCGATCAAGATGACGCCTTCGTTCGACTCGAAGCCATCCATCTCGACTAAGAGCTGGTTGAGCGTTTGTTCCCGCTCGTCATGCCCGCCGCCGAGCCCAGCGCCGCGGTGCCTCCCAACGGCGTCGATTTCATCGATGAAGACGATGCACGGGGCGTTCTTCTTTCCTTGCTCGAACAGGTCGCGAACCCTTGAGGCGCCGACTCCGACAAACATCTCGACGAAATCGGAGCCCGAGATCGAGAAGAACGGTACTTCCGCCTCACCTGCAACGGCCCTCGCCAAGAGCGTCTTCCCGGTTCCAGGAGGACCCATCAGGAGCACGCCCTTGGGGATCTTCCCCCCCAACCGCTGAAACTTGTGCGGATCCTTGAGAAACTCGATGATCTCCTCGAGCTCTTCCTTGGCCTCCGTCACCCCCGCAACATCGGCGAAGGTCACATGCTTCTGATCCGGGGTCAACAACCGGGCCTTCGACTTGCCAAAAGACATTGCCTTCGTTCCACCGGACTGCATCTGGCGGAAGAAGACGAACCACAGACCCACCAGGATCAGGAGCGGCGCCCACGAGAGCAGCGCCGTCATAAAACGCCCGTCCGACGGCTTCTCCACGTTGATGACGACGTGATGGCTCCGGAGATCCTTGACGAGGTCGGGATATCCGGGATCGTAGGTGTGCTCATCGTAGCGTGGCGTCGCCTTCCCCTTTTTCTGAGCAGCGGCCGTCCGGATGAAAATATCGTTGCCCTTGATCAGCACCTGGGCCACGTCACCGGAGGCAACGTTATCCAGGAACTCAGAAAAGGGGACTTCCTGGCTCGATGTCGAGTATCCCTGGAGCACCTGCCACACCAGCAGAATGCCAACCAGGATCACAATCCACATGAGAACGGTTCGAACAGTTTGATTCACGCGTTTCATCCCTCCAGGCCCGGCGCGGCGCCAGACCTCAGTGAGAACACATTTGGGTCATGATGCCTTCCTGGACGTCACGTCACATCACCGTCCAGGAGACACAGCTCAGGCCGGTTGACAAAATCAGCGGTCTCACTGCCAAGCCCGTACCCGACAAGGTATCCGTCCGGAACCTGGCTGAAGAGCGCATACTTGGCTTCAAGATTGACGCTCCTGAGATCCGGCTTGTCAATCAAAGCGACCAGATCGATCGAAGCCGGTTTGAGCTGGCTCAAGTGCGTAATCAGGTAATTCTCCGTAATCCCCGTGTGAACGACATCCTTGAGGATCAGCACATGCTTTCCCTCGAGGTCGAAATGAGTTGCGTAGGTCAGGTTGACCACCTCTCCCCGCTCCCCGCGGTTCGTCGTCACATCGACCAGCTCGTAGGAAACGGGGAAACCGATCTCCCTGGCCAGATCGGTCAGGAGAAACGCAGCACCCTTCAAGATTCCGACGAGCACGACTTCGGAGCCATGAAAATCCCGGGTGATCTCTTCCGCCACCTCGTGAACACGTTGCGCAATCTGCTCCTTCGTATAGAGCACCTTGACCTGATTCATCGGTGCAGCACCTCCATGGTTGCATCACCCGAAATCCGTTGAAAATCCGATTCCCAAACTCCGGGAACCCAAACAATTGTATCACCTACGGTGACCAGCGGCCACGACCGGCGCAAGTGGCGTGGCAGCCGTGCGGCCAAGAGCCGGGAAAGGCGGTGAGGACCCCGTTTATCCGTGACGGTATCGTCCGGTTTGGGGGATCTGACTGTCACGGGCACGGCACGGGGAACGCGGTGGCGCCACCGGGCGGAAGGATCCTCCGGTGCCGTGGCCTCCCGGATCCGGATCGACCAACCGGGGAGTGGGAGTGCAACCTCCTCCCCTGGAGAAATGGTCACACTGTACGGCCCAGGCAGGACCGGCGGCTCCAGCCACAGGCGCCCGCGCACGGCATGGAGCACCCAGCGGCCTGCCAGCGTCACCGCACCCGCACCCTCGCTATCGAGCAGCTGACCAAGGGCTTTTGCCTGGCGCTGCGTGGCCCGTCCCAGCCCGGCACGAGCCACCTGCGCATGAAGCCACCGGACCCGCAATGCGGGGTGCAGCACGGCAATCCGTTCGACCGGAACACCACCGTCCGGATCCCAAGGATCGATCCAGAGATCAGACCCATGCAGACGGGAACCCAGATACGCTTCATCGGCAGCAAGGGCCCCAGCCAGCTGCACGAGGTGTTTGCGAATCGCGGGAGACACCTCCTCAAGAGCCGGAAGAAGCCGGTTCCGGACGACGTTCCTCAAATGCTCCTCGCTCCGGTTTGACGAATCCTCGCGCCACGGAATTTCGCGCTCAAAGAGCCAGCGGAGGATATCTCCCCGGCCCCAGGGCAGCAGCGGACGGATCACGTTGTCCGGCGTCCGTTCGGCGATCCCAGCGAGAGCTCTCGGGCCGGCGCCCCGGAGCAGTTGCACCAGCACCCCCTCTGCGACGTCGTCACGTTGATGCGCCGTTGCGATCGCATCTGCACCAATGCGGCCCGCGATCCCTTTGAGAGCCTCATACCTCAGCCGCCTCCAGACGCCCTCACGCCCCTCGTCCGGATGTGGAGGTGGCGACACTCTTTCCAGGTGGAATGGAATGCCCAACGCTTGACAGAGGTCGCGGCAGAACGTGGCATCCCGGTCGGCCTCGTCACCCCGAACCTGGTGATGCACGTGCGCCGCTTCGAGTTTCAACCGAAGCGTTGGATCCCGGAGGAGATGGAGCAGGGCGACCGAATCCGGACCCCCTGACAGGGCAACAAGCACACGATGACCAACAAGGTCTGGGAACCGAGACAGAAAGAAACCCGGGAAGTCCGAGAGATCCATAAGAGAGATGGTGGCGGTGGGTGGACTTGAACCACCGACACAGGGCTTATGAGACCCCTGCTCTGCCTCTGAGCTACACCGCCAGAGGAACCGTAATATAGGGTTTCTTCCCTCCCGAAGTCAACCGCGCCCGGTGAGGAGGTTGTTGCGCTGTGCGCCGTCGGCCGGAGGCAGCTTTGGAGCGCGGACTTCAGTCCGCATCTTTTTGTACCAGAACGCGTTGAGCGTACGATGCGGACTGAAGTCCGCGCTCCCTCGGGCGCTCTCCCCGCGACCGGTTGCCTTGGCG
>WGCW01000139.1 GCA_015493585.1 Acidobacteriota bacterium | reverse complement strand
CTCCTCCGCATCGTGGGCGAGAATCTCGCTTGCCAGCTCGCCATCCTTGTGGGGGGCGATGCGGAGCCCGGCGATCTCGCGGCGCACCAGCTCGGTGATCCGGCCCGCCCAGATCTCCACATCGGAGAGAACGGCCCCTTTGGGAACCGTCCCCTCGGGAAACGCCGCGGCGAGCTCCGGAGGAAGCTGGGCCGCAAGCTCCGCGAACCATGCCGTGCGGTCGCTCTCGACCTCAAGGCTCAGGAAGGCGCCAACAACCGCCGGGAGCACCAGCCACACCTGCCCGCTTGCGATGGGTCCTGCGAGCGGGATGAGCGCACGCGCAATCGCTCTAGCTGAAGGCTTCGACCTGCGTCTGGCCATGTGCTGAGCACCTCCTTCCTGGTGCCGGGTCCGGTCCGCGGTTGGCGGTGGACCGATTCTCCCACGGCGCCCGGCCCCCGGCAATCCCTCGCCAGCGAGGCAACCAAGCTCAGGCACGAGATGGGGACACTGTTGAATACCCGGTTGGCGGTACTCTCCGAGGAATCCTCGCGTCAAGCTCGCCGGGAACGCAAAGATGTCAGGCAAACCGATTGTGTTCTTCCGCGTGCCCTGCGTTCTCTGCGCGAGACGTCGTCGGCTGTATTCAACACTGTCCCTTACTCGGCGTCTGCGCGAGACGTCGTCGGCTGTATTCAACACTGTCCCCTACTCGGCAGTTTCGCCGGGTTTCGCCAGAGATCCGCGCGGATCGTTTTGGACAAAAGCTGCGGCAAAGGGCCGTTGATGCACGTGAGGCCCCCTCCCAGATCCTTCGCCTTCGGCTCAGGATGACAGTGGAGGGACAGCTGCGCCTGCGGCAGGCGGCTCAGGATGACATGGGGAGGCCTGAGCGGCCCTCAACTGGCAGCGTGCATCCCGAGGCCTGCGAGGACCATTCCGGTACCGATGGAGGCGACGATCAAGCCCATCAGGCGAGTGATCACGTTGAGCCCATTCTGTCCCAGGAAACGGACAATACGGCCGGACTGGCAGAAGAAGAGATACGTGAGGAGGCAAATCAAGGCAAAAGCCACCAACGTCACAACGACGTGATCCCATCCGCCGGCTGCCAGGCTCATCGCGGTGGCTATGGTTCCCGGCCCGGCAAGGATGGGGATGGCCAACGGAGAGATGGCGACGTCAAGTTGCGATTGACGGCTGGAGTTCAGATCTTCTTGACTTGGGGTATGCACCGTGGAGCCTGATCCCTGGAGCATGTGAAAACCGATCAGAAACACCAGGATGCCCCCGGTGATACGCAGCGTTCCCAGAGTGATGTCAAACAGCCGGAAAAGCTGGTTTCCACTGACCGTTGTGATCGCAACCACGATGAAAGCCACAACCAGGCTCCGCCGTGCTACGGCCCTCCCGGTCGCCGCATCGTCGCCGGCTGTGACCGAGATAAAGATCGGCGTGTTGGCAATTGGATTCATGATGGCAAAAAAGCCAGCCAACGCCACTCCGAAAGGCCCAACGAGAGATCCGAGGTTCATCAAGGCTCCCAGCGCTGGTTACGCGCCTTCGCCAGTCAGGCGAAGGATCTCGACGAGCATCATCAGCGCCTTCTCCATGTCCGCGACGTGGATGTGCTCGGTGACGGCGTGCTCCTCGCGGGCGCCGACGCCGACGACGGCCATCTCGATGCCGTGGTTGTTGTAGATCGACGCGTCGGTGAACCCGGTGATGAAAGTCGTCTGCGCCTCGATGCCGGCTTTAGCGAGCGCCTGCTTGGCGATCTGGACCGTTGGGGCGTCCTCCGGGATGTTGACCGCCCGGCAGAGGTTGTCGACGGTGATTTCCGCCGTTGCGCCAGCCGCGCCGGCTTCCCTGTGGATTGTGGCGACCATGGTGTCGGCCAGGCGCTGGGCCTTGTCATGGTTCAGCGAACGGCACTCGGCGAGGAACGTACAGGTATCCGGAACGCCGTTGCGAATGATGCCGCCGTGAATGACGCCGACGTTGGCCGTGGTCTCCTCATCGAGGCGGCCGAGATCGAGAGCGCTGATCGCTCGCGCCGCCGCCGCAATCGCGTTGATCCCTTTCTCCGGCTCCATGCCCGCGTGAGCCGCCCGGCCCTTGATCTCGACATCGATGGCGAAGTAGCTGGGGCCGCCGATGACGATCGTATCCAGCGTGTCGTTGTCCAGCAGAAAACCCCTCCTCGCCGTGATCCGTGAGAAATCCAGGTTCTTGACGCCGTACAGCCCGACCTCTTCCTGACGGCTGATGGCGATCTCCACCGGTGGCCGCACCTCGGCAATCCGCAGCGCTTCCAGCATCTCCGCGATGCCCGCCTTGTCGTCCGCGCCAAGGATCGTCTCCCCCTTGGAACGAATCACACCGTCTTCGAGCACCGGTTCGATCCCCACGCCAGGTTGCACCGTGTCGGCGTGGCAGGAGAGCAGAATCGGCTCTTGAGCCGTGCTGTTCTTCGGTCCAAGCGTGGCAATCAGGTTCCCGTAGCCGTCCGGAGCGGCATCCGCGCCCAGTTTTTCAAGCTCGCCCTTGAGGTACTGGATGAATCGAGCCTCGTTCCCCGACTCGCTGTCGATCTGGACCATCTCCATGAACTGCTCAATCATCCGTTGTGACATCGTTCCTCCTCAGCTTGTCTCGTGCCGCTGGCGATCGATCGGCCGTGTTCCCGCTGGTATTGCACACCCTAGGCGGGACCGCGGCCGATGGGGCGCCAACGAGCCGTTACCCCTCAGCGCGGGAAACGTACTCCCCGGTACGGGTGTCGACGACGATCTTGGTCCCGGTCTCGATGTACGCCGGCACCGTCACCGTGATGCCCGTCTCGAGCTTGGCGGGCTTTGAGTTTCCAGCGGCCGTAGCGCCCTTGAGCCGCGGCTCGGTTTCGATGACCTCGAGCGTTACGTTGTTGGGCAACTCAACCGAAATCGGCTCACCCTCGTAGAAGTCAACCTCGACGACCGTTTCGGGCAAGAGATACCCCATGGCGTCGGCCAGGGCAGCCTCTCCCAATGCGAGCTGCTCATACGTCTCCAGGTTCATGAAGTAGTGTTGCGAGCCGTCCGAATAGATGTACTGCATCTCGTGCGTGTCGATGTGCGCGACCTCGATCTTGTCGGAAGGCCGGTACCGGTGCTCGGTCTGGAGACCGCTGCGAAGGCTACGCAGCTTGCTCTGCACGAGGGCGTTGCCCTTCCCGGGGGTCACGTGGGTTGTCGAAAGAACGCGGTAGAGCTCCCCGTCCTTAACGATGATCTGACCGGAACGAAGTTGGGTGGCGATAATTTGCATGGGCATCCTCACTGGTGATATCTGCGATCCAGCGCCCTGCTGCCGGGAGACACACGCCGGTTCGCGGCAACATTGTACCTGATCCGGGTTGACGCCTTGACTGTGAGCGCTGGGGATGGGGATAATGGGGTGTACGAACAGTGGGAGGGGCCATGGACCCGTATGAGAAAATCCGTGAACAGCTTGAGAAAGCGCAGCAACGCAGTGTCGATGCGCTGACCAACCGGATCAACGTGATCAACGAGAGCCTGGCGAAGCTGGTCGAAGAGGCCCAACATGCCATCTCCGAAGCGGCTCCGGCTGATCCCGGGGAGTTACTCCCCCTCGGGGAGCTCACCGGGCTGATCGACGCCGCACACGGCCTGCAGGCGGAGGCGGAGGAACGCGCCGTCGCGCTCGAGCGACGGATCGATGAGCTGGAGCGGCAACTGGAAGCGGCCCAATCCGAGGCAAAGAAACCCGCCGGGCTCCCTCTGGATGTGCTGCGGCGGCTCGATGCGGCCCGCTCCCAGTCGGAGCTCCTCAAAGAGTTGCTCCCCCTCCTCACGGCATACGCCGGCAGGGCCGCCGTGCTCGTCATCCGTGAGGGAACCGTGTCCGCCTGGAGCGGCATCGGTTTTGCTAACGCGGAGAATCTCAAGACCTGGCGTACCGACGTCAGCGCTTCCGAGGTGCTCGACCGGTTTGTCTCGCTGGGAGGCGTCGTCACGTTTGCACCGGCGGCCGATCCCACCTTCTCCCAGTGGCTCTCGGGCGAGGCACAGCCATCAGAGGCGTGGCTCATCCCTGTCAACCTCAGGGGACGCATTGTCGGCGCCATGTATATCGACCGGCTCGAGGACGGTCCATGGGATCCGGAGACCGCTCAGGGCCTGGTCGCGCTGGCCTGCTGGTTGATCGATACGCTGAGCTTCCGGACAACGGTCCCGTCGCCGACGCTGGCAGAACCGGTTGCTGCCGGTCCTCAATCGATGGAAGAGGCCGCACCGTCGGCCATGGAGGAGACGCCTGCAACGGGGTACCCACCGGTGACAGTTACCGGGACGCCTGCCGAAGCAGCCGAAGAGCCAGCCGTTGAAGAGACCGCTCCACAGGAGGCCGTTTCCTCCATGGAAAGCGCTGCCGAGCCCGAAGCGGCCGGTGTCGAGGCGGTGGAGACGGCCGGGGAGGCCCCCTCCGGCTACGAAGAAGGTACGGTCTCCGCAGAGGTCCCCGCTGCGCCTGAAGCGGCTGAATATCCCAGAGAAACACCAGCGGAGGAAGAGGCCGTCGAAGAGGCGGTGGAGGCAGAGGCAGCGCCAGTGGAGGCAGAGGCAGCGCCAGTGGAGGAAGCGGGCGAGGTCACAGAGATGCCCGCGGCGGAGGTCACCATGCCCCCCGAGGTTCAGCCGGTCGTTCCTCCCTCCGCGGAGACGACTCAGGCCGAGGCGATGACCGGTGAGCCGGAGGAGCTGTCACCAGAGGACCGCGCTGCACACGAGGAAGCCGAGCGGTTCGCCCGTCTCCTGGTGTCCGAGATCAAGCTCTACAACCCGGAGGAGGTCGAACATGGGAAGGCTGCCAAGGACCTCTATCAGAGACTGAAGGAAGACATCGACCGCAGCCGCGAGATGTATGAAAACCGCATTTCCGAGTCGGTCCGGTCTTCCCGCGACTACTTCCGCGAGCAGCTCGTCCGGATCCTCGCCGACGGAGACGAAGAGGCGCTTGGCATGTGACCGTTCAGGGCGCTTCATTCCCGTTTTCTTGGAAGCGCCGCACACATCGCGCAGCACGTTCGTTGAGGCCGCTCTGCCTCTCCATTGGAGCCATCTGGCTGATCCCGCCGCTCCTCTTGACTGGATGTGGATCCCACCGGCCGGCCCGGCCGGAAACCCGCCGCATCGCGCTCATTCGTCAGGCGGCCGCCGAACAGCATTCGAACCCAATGCAGGCGATCAGACACCTGGAGGAAGCCGGGCCGGGCGCTGGCCTGGAACGGTTCCGCTTCGAGCTGTGGGGACGGCTGCTCCGTACGAGTCACGCTTCACCCGCGCTGTGGCAGCGCTACATCGCGGCCGGTCTCCCGGATGATCTCGACCGGCGGGCCAAGACCACCCTCGGCGCGGCGCTGCTCGAGGATGGCCGCACCCGCGAGGCCATCGCCGTCCTCAACGATGCCTCCGCAGAGGGGGACTTGGACGCCGACGCAGCGCTGCTGAAGATTCCCGGACCCGCACGGCAGCGGGCTGCACGGCGGATGGCCGTTCGCGACCCGGCCAGGCTCCACCGGCTCGATGGGAGGCTGGAGCGGACGCTTCTCGGGCACCTGACCCCCCCGGAGTGGATCAGCCGTGCTCGCGCCTGGTGCCGTTTGGGCCGTCCGCGCGCCGGAGCGAGGGAGCTCTCCCGGCGCCGGTGGCGCGGTGGGATCGAACGGCTGCGCCGCGATCAACTGGCGCACTGCTGGCTGGCGGCGGGAGAGCCGCGTCCGGCGCTCCGGGTACTCCCTCACCGCATGCGCTCGACGGCCGGTGAGCTGCTCCTGCGCGCGCGGTGTGAGCTCAAACGCGCCTGGAATCTCTTTCCCCGCCGTTCGAGTCACGCCTCATTCGCGGCCGCCGCGGATGACGCCCTCAGGGTCGCGGCGTTTCCCGCTGCACAGCGGACACAGAGGAACACCGCATGGGAGATCGTGCTCGAAGCCATGACCGAGCAGGGGCGCCTCAAGGCTGCCTGGAACGCATGGGTCCAGCTTCGCCGCGCCGGATGGACATCGCCCCGCCGAAGCTGGCTCGGCCGGAGGCTCGGCGTCGCGATGACCCGCCGCCCCGGCTGGACGCGTCAGGTTCGCGAGCTCGAGCGGGAGCTGCCAGGCCAACGGCGTTGCCTCGAGTTCTGGGCTGCCGTCCACCGGCGCAACGGATCAGATGAGCTCCGCGAGCTGGCCAGAGCACCGGTTCCAGATCTCTACGCCGAGTGGTCCCGGAGGCGGCTTGGCCTGCCTGCGGTCAGCGGCCCGATCGGCACGACCCCGGTGGGAGCAGCTACGCCGCCGGTCACCGTTGGCGATCTGCTGCAGTGGGGCGAAACGGCCGCGGCCCGTCTCGAGTGGAGACGGCTGAGGCGGATTCAGGTTCCGTCGCCCCAGGAGGCGCTGGCGGCAGCGAAGCTCGAGGCCCGCGGTCCCGATCCAACGCAGGCGATCCGCTGGCTGCGGACGGCCGATCCCCGGTTGGGGACGATTCAGATGGACCGGTGCCCCCGCGATCTGATCCGCGCCTACCTGCCGTTGCGCTGGGCCGGGGCCATCACGGCGGCGGCCCGGGAAACGGGTCTCGACCCGTGGCTCATCGCTGCGCTTGCACGCCAGGAAAGCACGTTCGCCCCACACGCCCGCAGCCCGCGTGGCGCCGTTGGGCTCCTCCAGCTGACCGCCGGAACCGCCCGCCGCCATGCCCGGCAGTTGGGGCTTGGCCGTCACCCCAATCTCAAGGATCCGGTGATCAATCTGCGGCTTGGAGCGCGCGAGCTGGCGATGCTGATCGCCCGGTTCGGCGCGCTGGAGCCGGCGCTGGCCGCCTACAACGGGGGCGCCCCGCGAACCGCGCGGTGGTGGAAGCGGTGGCCGGATCCTGAACGCTTCACCGAAGCCATTCCGGTTCCTGAAACCTACACGTACGTGCGGCGCGTGATCTACCTCTCTGGGGTCTACCGCCGGGTCTATGCCGCACAGTGGAGGCAGCATGATTGAGATCGCAGTGCAGAGCCATCACCGGCGCGAGATGATCGAGATCACCTCGCAGATCAACGCGGCGCTCGACGCCGCTGGGATCGAGGATGGTGTGTGCCACATCTTCGTCCCCCACACGACGGCCGCAGCCGTCATCAACGAAAATGCCGATCCGGACGTCGTTCACGATCTGCTCAACGCCTGGGCCAAGCTCCTACCGCCGATTCACTTCGCGCACGCCGAGGGCAACTCAGACGCCCATTTTCTCTCTTCCGTGCTCGGCCCCTCGCTGCTCGTTCCGATCGTCAGGGGCCGGCTCCACCTCGGCACGTGGCAAGGCGTCTTCTTCGTCGAGCTCGATGGACCACGGTCCCGGCGGGTTTGGCTCACGCCGGTTGCAGCGCGCCCGGAGATTTGACAGGCCGCGGCCGCGTTGCTACGATTCCGTTCCCCTCGTGGGATCCATGAGGGGCATGTTCTTTGTCAGGATGACGTATGGACGAGGGCGGGTTGCAAGGACCCTTGAGGTCACCCGCCGGTAGCCTGTAGGCGCGTAGCTCAGCTGGTTAGAGTGCTACCTTGACACGGTAGAGGTCAGCGGTTCGAGTCCGCTCGCGCCTACCACCTGGTTTTTCCAGGCGCGTAGCTCAGTTGGTTAGAGCGCATCCCTCACACGGATGAGGTCCGCGGTTCGAGTCCGCGCGCGCCTACCACACCGGCAACCCGATCCATGCGATCGGGATTTTGTTTTTGAGCGCAAGCCTCGCAAGGAGAGGTGAGACATGGCGAGCACAATTCGCATCACGTTGCCCGATGGCAGCATCAAGGAGGCCAAGGCCGGGACGACGGTCCTGGATGTGGCCCAGTCGATCGGTGCGCGGTTGGCGCGGGAGACCGTCGCCGGCCTCGTCAACGGCCAGCTCGTCGATCTGCGAACGCCGCTCGAAGAAGACGTGACGCTCAAGATCATCACGACCCGGGATCCCGAGGGCGGCGAGGTCATCCGCCATTCGGCGGAGCACGTGCTCGCCGATGCCGTCAAAAGACTCTGGCCGGGAACCCAGATCGACGCCGGCCGTCAGGATCATTCGGTCAAGTTCCAGTACGACTTCCGGTTTCCGCGGGCGTTTCGTCCGGAGGACCTCGAAAAGATCGAGGACGAGATGCGGAAGATCATCGCCGAGGATCTTCCGTTCCGCCGGATGGAGGTCAGCCGGGAAGAGGCGCAGCGGATCATGGCCGAACGGGGCGAGGAGCTCAAGCTGATCCGGATCGACGATATCCCCGAGGGGGAGACGATCACGCTGTATGAGCACGGACCGTTCATCGACGTCTGCCGGGGCCCGCACGTGCAGCGGACCTCGCAGATCGGCGCCGTCAAGCTGCTCGAGGCTTCCGGCGCCTACTTCAAGGGCGACGAGTCCAACGAAATGCTCCAGCGAATCTACGGGACGGCGTTCGCGTCAAAAAAGGAGATGAACGCCTACTTCGCCCGCCTCGAGGAGATGCGCAAGCGCGATCACCGGAAGCTCGGTGTGCAGCTCGACCTGTTTTCGTTCCATCCGGAGGCGCCGGCGAGCCCGTTCTTCCACCCGCGGGGCGCCATCGTCTACAACGAGCTCGTCGAGTTGATGCGCTCCAAGTACCGCGAGTATGGCTACAACGAGGTCATCACCCCCCAGATCTTCGACGTGGCGCTGTGGAAGCGCTCCGGCCACTACGACAACTACCGCGAGAACATGTTTTTCGCCGACGCCTACGATGATGTGGAGGACCGCAAGTTTTCCGTCAAGCCGATGAACTGCCCGTCGCACTGCGTGCTCTTTGCGTCCTCGTCCCACTCGTACCGGGACCTGCCGCTGAGAATTGCCGACTTCGGCCGGCTCCACCGGTACGAGCGGTCCGGTGTCGTCACCGGGCTGACGCGCGTCCGCTCCTTCTCCCAGGACGACGCCCACATCTTCTGCACGCCCGCGCAGATCGGCCCCGAGATCCGCTCGCTCTTCGATTTCATCTTTGAGATTTACGAGCTCTTCGGTTTTTCCGACATCGAGATCTTCCTGTCGACGCGGCCGGAAAAGGCGATGGGCGATCTCGCGATCTGGCAGCACGCCGAGCAGGTACTCGCCGAATCGCTCGATGCACGCGGGGCCGCCTACACGGTCAATCCCGGAGACGGCGCGTTCTACGGCCCGAAGATTGACTTCGTCGTACACGACGCGATCGGCCGCGAGTGGCAGCTGGCAACGATCCAGCTGGACTTCCTGCTTCCCGAGCGGTTCGAGCTGACCTACGTCGATTCCGATGGGACGGAGAAGCGGCCGGTGATGATCCACCGGGCGATTCTCGGCTCGATCGAGCGGTTCTTCGGCGTCATGCTCGAGCACTTCGCCGGTGACCTTCCGCCGTGGCTCGCCCCAGAGCAGGTTCGCGTGCTGCCGATCGTCGATGCGATCAATCCGTACGCCGAGCAGGTGCTCAGCGCCCTTCAGGCAGCCGGCCTCCGGGCGACGGTGGACAGCCGGCAGGAGAAGCTCGGATACAAGATTCGCGAGGGTGAGGCGATGAAAGTGCCCTATCTGCTGGTCGCCGGCCAGCGGGAGGCGGACGCCGGCACCGTCGCGCTCCGTTTGAGACATCGCCGCGACGAGGGGGTGCACCCCCTCGAGGAGGTCGTGGCTCGTATCGTCAACGCTGTGAAAACCCGGTCCCGGGAGCTCTAGCCCCAGGGACGGCAGAGAAGGAGACATCATGCCCAAGCTCAAGACCCATCGGGGCGCCGCCAAGCGCATCAAGCAGACCGCCAGCGGGCGGTTCAAGCGGCACCATGCGTACCATTCGCATATCCTTTCTAAGAAAACCCGGAAGCGGAAGCGCAACCTGCGCTCCGCCGTGATGGTCGAGGCCACGCAATCGAAGGTCCTCGCCAAAATGCTGCCGTACGGCGCCTGAGGAGGACGATCATGCGTGTCAAACGTTCAACACATCGGAAGGACCGGCGTCAGAAGATCCTCAAGGCAGCCGAAGGCTATTGGGGCGGCAAGTCCCGCCTCCACCGGATCGCCAAGCTCCAGGTCGAGAAAGGGCTCGTCTATGCGTACCGCGACAGGCGCCAGCGCAAACGTCAGTTCCGCGCGCTGTGGATCGCCCGGATCAACGCGGCGGCGCGTGAGAACGGCGTCACCTACAGCCGGTTCGTGGCCGGTCTCAAGGCCGCCGGGTGTGCGCTCGACCGGAAGGTCCTGGCCGACCTGGCCGTCAGGGATCCGCACGCGTTCACCAAGCTGGCCGAGCTCGCGAAGCAGTCGTTGAAATGAGCCTCACACGTCTCGAAGAGGTCCGCCGGGCCTTCCTCGCCGACCTCGACGCCGCCGGCCCCGACGCCGCCGCGATCGAGGAGGTCCGCGTCCGGTACGCCGGCCGGCGTTCGGGGGTGCTCCAAGAGCTGACGGCCGTGCTCCGCACGTTACCGAACGAGGAGAAGCGCGAGTATGGCCGTGCCCTCAACGAGCTCAAGAAGCTTGTGGAGTCCAAGCTGCGTGCAGCGAAGGAACGCGCGAGCAGCAGCGGACGTGCGGCGAGCCGGCCGGTCATCGATGTGACGCTCCCCGGCCACGTTCCTCCGCGCGGCGCTGAGCACCCCGTGCACCTCGTCCGGCGGCGGATCGAGTCGATCTTCCTCCGGATGGGGTACTCCGTCGAGGACGGGCCAGAGATCGAGGATGACTGGCACAACTTCGAGGCGTTGAACCTTCCGCCGGACCATCCGGCGCGTGACGACCAGGACACGTTCTACCTCCCCGGCAGCTCGCTTCTGAGGACGCACACCTCCCCCGTGCAGGCGCGGGTGATGGAGAAGCACGCACCCCCGATCCGCATCGTCGTTCCCGGGCGGGTCTACCGCCGCGATTCGGACCTCCGGCACTCGCCGATGTTTCATCAGCTCGAGGGGCTGGTCGTCGACGAGGGGATCACCTTTGGGCACCTCAAGGCGACGCTCGAGGCGTTCCTCAAGGAGCTCTTCCACGGTGTCGAGGTCCGGTTCCGGCCCAGTTACTTCCCCTTCACCGAGCCCTCCGCCGAGGTTGACATCACCTGCATCTTTTGCGGTGGCAAGGGGTGCGGCGTGTGCTCGCGCTCCGGATGGATCGAGATTCTCGGCTCTGGAATGGTCGACCCGCGCGTGTTCGAGAAGATCGGCATCGATGCGGACCGGTATACCGGGTTTGCCTTTGGCCTCGGCCTCGACCGTGTGGCAATGCTCCTCTACGGCATACCCGATCTCCGGCTGATGTTCTCCGGCGATCAGAGAGTGACGAGGCAGTTCGCATGAGATTTGACGCAGCGTGGATCGAGGATCTCCTTGAGGATGCACCAGGTTTTGATGAGCTCGCGGCAAAACTGACGGCGTGCGGGTTCAACGTCGAGGTCCGTGAGCCGGACGGCGACAGCGAGATCTGGGACGTCGACGTGACGACCAACCGGCCCGACGCGATGAACCACCGTGGCTTGGCCCGGGAAGCAGCCGTCGCCACCAACGCCGGGCTCACGCCGCTGGAGGTGCATCTCGACGAGGATCCTGAACCGGCATCGAACCTGATTTCCGTCGAGATTGAGGCGCCCGAGCTCTGCTCGAGGTACGTCGCACGGGTGGTCCGTCGCGTCCATATGGCCGAGTCCCCCGGGTGGCTCAAACGGCGGCTCGAGCGCTGCGGGATCCGCCCGATCAACGCGATCGTCGACGCGACGAACTACGTCCTGATGGAGCTCGGCCAACCGCTTCACGCCTTCGACCTCAACTGCGTCCGGGGACGGCGTATCGTCGTCAGGCGGGCACAATCCGGCGAAAAGCTGACCACGCTGGACGGTGAAGAGCGCCAGCTCGATCCGTCGATCCTCGTCATCGCCGATGCCGAGCATAGCCTGGCTCTCGCCGGCATCATGGGAGGGGCCGACAGCGAGATCGGCCCTGAGACCGTGGATGTCCTGATCGAGAGCGCCTCGTTTGATGCGCTAACGATCCGGCGGGGCGCCCGGAAGCTCGGAATGCACACGGAGGCGTCCCACCGGTTCGAACGCGGCGCCGATCCGGAGATGGCTCCACTCGCAGCCGATGTTGCGGTTGCTCTCATCGCTCAGCTGACCGGCGGCACCGTGTGCTCTGGCCGGATCGATGTCAATCCCCGCCCGTGGCAGCCCACGACGCTCGAGCTCGATCCGGCCAAACTGAGCGCGTTCGCCGGCATGGACATCGGCCGGGACGAGGCAGTGCGGATTTTCCACGATCTTGGATTCCAGCCTCATGATGCCGGCGGTCTCATTCAGGTCAGCGTGCCGTCGTGGCGTGTCGACATTGAACGCGTGCAGGATCTGTACGAAGAGGTGATCCGTCACGTTGGCTACGATGCCGTACCCGCCGTTCTGCCCGTGCTTCCGGCCGTGCCCGGCGAGCGGCGCGGCCACTGGCCGCTGATCGACCGCGCCCGGGACGCCGCCGTGTCGGCGGGCCTGGTGGAGATCGTGACCTATTCGTTCATCTCACCCGAACAGGATGACGCATCCTCCGTGCTCCCGCTGGTCACCGCCGGTCCGGTCTGCCTTGACAACCCGCTGAGCAGGACCCAGGCCGTCATGCGGCGGAGCCTGCTCCCCGGACTCGTCAGTGCGGCACGCCTCAACCTCAACCAGGGAGAAACCGACCTCGCCTTTTTTGAAGAGGGCAGAGTCTTCACCTTGGAAAACGGGCAGCCGGCCGAACATGAACGGCTCGGCGTTCTGCTCGCGGGACGTACGGGGGCCTGGGACCAGCGGCGGCCGGTGTCTTTTGCGGACCTCAAGGGGACGGTCGAGGCGATCGCTGGACGCACGGGCTTTGATACCCTTCGTTGGCGCCGCGATGCCGCTGGCTGCCTGGACGAGGCGGAGGGCGCCGTGCTCGAAGATGGTGGCGGCACCATTGTTGGCTATGCGGGCTTGCTGGTGCCGGAGAAGGTGGCTGCACCCGATCTCCGGCAGGCGGTCTACGTGGCTGAGCTCGACCTTGACCGCGCGGCCACCACGCTGCCTCTGCCACGTTTCCGGGAGCTCCCGCGTTTCCCGGCCATCACCGCTGACATGACGGTGGAACACCCCGAGGCGCTGGCTTACGCCGATCTCGAAGCGGCCGTGAGAGATCTGGCATCCCCGCTCGTCGAACGGATCGAGCTCGTCGTCAGGTACAGTGGTAAGGGGTTGCCACCCGGCACGGTCCGGACGACACTCCGGCTCGTCTACCGGCACCGGGAAAGGTCGTTGACCCAGGATGAGGTCAACGCCGAACAAGAAACGTTGCGGACACGGCTCGGGACAGCATTGCACGTCCGGTTTGCGTGAGGGAGACGTCATGACGATGCAAAAGGTGCTCAAACAGTTAGAAGGGCGGCTCGGTGAGCTTCTCGAACGGTACACGGCTGCACAACAACGTGTCAGCGAGCTCGAATCGGAGCTCGGCCGCTGCCAGGAATCGGCGGACCAAGCGGACACGGCGCAGCAGAAAATCTCAGAGCTCGAGCACCGAATCACCGGCCTCGAGGAAGCGCTTGCCGCGTGCCAGGAGAAAAACGAGCACGTCAGCCAGCTCGAAAACCAGCGTGGTGAGCTGATCTCCCAACTCGAGGAGATCCTCTCGCGCATCGATGGAGCGCTCGACCAAGCGGACTGAGCGGCTTCGATCGCGGGATCGAGACGGCGAACGCTCCGGCGGCCCGGCGTGAGGCGCCGGGTCCGTTCACAGAGCTAAAAATGATGGGGTATACTGGATGGTGGAAAGGAGGGATGATGTCCACCGTCCGGGCGACAGTCGAAGTTTTCGGCCAGAAGCTCGGGGTGCGTACCGACGGGGACGCCGCCCGGCTCGAAGAGCTGGCGCGTTTTGTCGACCGGAAGATGCGCGAGGTGGCTGGCCATTCCTCCGCCATCGACACGGTCAAGGTTGCGATCTTGACCGCCTTGAATATCGCGGATGAGCTCTATAAAGAGCGATCAATGGATCAGGACGCCCGGCAACGGGATCTTGAGCAACAGGCGGAACGCCTGGTCAACAAACTGGAAGAGGTTCTCAGAGATGGGGAAGCCCGTGATGCAACGTAATTTAGGACAAGGAGGTCCCTGCACAGTTGGTGATGAGCAGAACTATTGCTGAACCAACACCTATTTGAGGGGTTGCCGGGTTCCGCCGCCCCGTGGGACGGCGGGCAGGCACCCGCCTGTGGTTACGCAGGTTCAAATGGGTATGCTCACACGGCTGAAGCGGGGACCTCCACTTAGATTCTTTCCAGAATGACCCGGCGCCCTCCTGAAGCTTGAACGTCCCGATCGCTCCTTGAAAAGGGGGTTATCGTGCAGATGTGGATACTCGCCATCGGCGGAGCGCTGGTGGTGCTCGGGTTTGGAATCGTGCTCTGGTTGTGGGTCCGGGTTCGCCGTTCGGCGGCCAGGACGATTGAACAGGCCGAGCGGGAAGCCCGGCGGCTCGTCGCCGAAGCAGAAATTGAAACGAAGAGAATTCTCAAGGATGCGGACGTCGAGGCACGGGAACGCCTTCTGGCGGCGCGAACCGAGTTCGAACGGGAAACGCGAAACCACCGGATCGAGCTTGCCGGTATCGAGAAGCGGATCGACCAGCGCGAGGCTGTCCTCGAGGAGCGGTTGCTCGGGCTCGCGGAGCGGGAACGGCAGGTCGAGCAGCTCGAAACCGAGCTCGGTGCGCGGGACAAGGAGCTGGCGAAACGAGAAGAGGAGCTCGCACACGCCGTTGAGGAACAGCACCACCGCCTCGAACAGATCGCCGGATTGACGAAGGACCAGGCCAAGGCGGAGTTGATGCATGCGATGGAGCGCGATGCGCGCATCGAGGCCGCCAACATGGTCAAGCGGATCGAAGATGAGGCGATCGAGAAGTCGAAGGAGCGGGCGCGGCGGATCATCTCGATGGCCATCCAGCGGATCGCTTCGGAACAGGTCATCGAGAGCACAGTCTCGGTCGTCGACCTTCCCTCCGATGACATGAAGGGCCGGATCATTGGCCGGGAGGGGCGAAACATCCGCGCGTTCGAGCAGGCGACCGGCGTTGACCTGATCGTCGATGACACGCCGGAAGCTGTCATCCTCTCCTGCTTCGAGCCGGTCCGGCGGGAGATCGGGAGGCTGGCGCTCAGCCGGCTGGTGCAGGATGGCCGAATCCACCCGGCGCGCATCGAGGAGGTCGTCGAGAAGGTTCGTTCCGAAATGGACGAGAAGCTCCTCGCGGATGGCGAGGCGGTCGCGCTCGAGATGGGGATTCCTGATCTCCACCCGGAGCTCCTCAAGCTTCTCGGCCGGCTTCAGTTCCGCTCCTCGTACGGGCAGAACGCCCTGAGACACTCGATGGAGGTCGCCTGGCTTGCGCACCACATGGCTGCCGAGCTCGGAGTCGACGCCGAGGTCGCCAAACGCGCCGGCCTGCTCCACGACATCGGCAAGGCGGTCGACCGGGAGATGGAAGGGACGCACCTCGAGCTCGGCCGGGAGCTGCTCAAGCGGTATGGGGAATCAGACGGTGTCATCCATGCGATGGAATGTCACCACGGCGACTACGATCCCCAGAGCGTCGAAGCTGTGTTGATCACGGCAGCCGACGCCCTATCCGCGGCGCGTCCGGGCGCCCGGCGCGAGATCCTCGAAACCTACATCAAGCGTCTGAAGAAGCTGGAGACCCTGGCGGGTGAGTTCAAAGGCGTGGAGAAAGCGTACGCCATTCAGGCGGGGCGCGAGCTGAGGATTGTTGTTGAGTCCGGCAAGATCAGCGACGAAGAGGCGCTCTGGCTGGCCCGCGACGTGGCAAAAAAGATCGAAGCAGAGCTCACCTATCCTGGCCAGATCAAGGTCACGGTGATTCGTGAGACACGGGCTGTGGAGTACGCGCGTTGATCCGGATCCTCCTTGTTGGCGATGTGATGGGCTCGGCGGGGCGCAAGATCCTCAAGGCTCGGCTCAACTCGATCATCGATCGTGAGATGATCGATTTCGTCATTGTCAACATCGAGAACCTCGCCGGTGGTTTCGGTATTACGCCGAAAACGCTGGAGGAGATCGATGAGCTCCCGATCGACGTGCTCACCACCGGAAACCACGCGTGGGACAAGAAGGAGGGGGTGCCGCTGCTCGATGCCCACCCCGCGCTGCTGCGGCCGGCAAACTACCCGGAAGGAAACCCAGGACGGGGCTGGTGTGTCGCCGAGACCGCCGCCGGGATTCCGGTCGCGGTCATCAACCTTCAAGGTCAGGCGATGATGCGGCCGATTGACAATCCGTTTCGTGTCGCGAACCGGGTGCTGGGCGAGATCCACGCGGCCCATCCGGACCTCCAGCTGATCGTGGTGGACATGCACGCAGAGGCGACGTCGGAGAAGCAGGCGATGGGCTGGCACCTCGACGGGCGCGTCACGGCCGTCCTCGGCACCCACACACACGTTCCGACTGCGGACGAGCGGATCCTGCCGGGGGGAACCGCCCTGCAAACCGACGTCGGTATGACCGGTGCCTACGAATCTGTCATCGGCATGCGGACCGACCGGGTCCTCGAACGGTTTCTCTACAACACCCCGCGCCCCTTCGAGACGGCCAAACGCGATCCGCAGCTCCACGGCGCCCTCGTCGAAGCTGACGAGACGACGGGCCGGGCTGTGAACATCCGCCGGATCCGCGTCGACGGGATCTGATGGCTCGCAACTCCCTAAACGGCCGCAGCGAATCACCGGCGATCCGGGAGGGCACATTGCTCGTCGATCTTCCAAACTGGATCGGCGACGTGGTCATGTCCCTGCCCGCCGTGGCGGTGCTCGTCGCCCAATGGCGTGGTCAGGTTGTGCTTGCGTGCCGGCCGCCGGTCGCCCGGCTGCTGGAGCAGCTCTTTCCCGGCGCCGGTGTCATCGCCACCGATCGCCGGACATCACTCTTTGAGTCAGCGCGCCGGTTAACCGCTGGGAGGGGCCGCTTCGCCGTTGGCCTGACATTCCGGCATTCGACACGCGCCAAGCTCCTCATGAGACTGGTGTGCCAACGGGCGTTTGGAAGCGTCGGGGGAGGCGCCAGGCTCCTCCTGACGCAGGCGTTTCCGGTGGACCGGGAACGGCACCAGGTCCACGATGCGGACCCAATGCTGCTCGCGCTCGGTTTTCCACCGGCTGATCCCTCATGGCGCCCCCACCTCCCCCCCGCGTTGCTCGAAGAAGGCCAAGCTGCGCTGGAGCGTGCAGGTGCCGGAACGGGCAAGATCGCCGGACTGGCGCCGGGTGCCGCATGGGGAAGCTCGAAACGGTGGCCGCTCGAGTCGTTCGGCCGGCTGGCGCAGCTGGCCCGGGAGGCTGGCCTGACTCCGGTTGTCTTCATTGGACCCGGGGAGGAAGCGCTAGCGGCAACCATCTCGTCCGTGGCAGGCCAGCCAGTTGCAACCGTTGGCCCCGATCTCGACGTGGCTGGGCTTCTCGGTGCCCTGGCCGCCTCAAGTGTGATGATCAGCAATGACTCCGGCCCGATGCATCTCGCGGCGCTCGCTGGCGTGCCGGTCGTGGCACTGTTTGGGCCGACCGATCCACGCCGGACCGCACCGCTGATCACGACCCGGAGGGTCCTCGACCTCGAGCTGGATTGCTCGCCATGCTTCAAGCCGAAGTGCCCGCTCGGACATCAGCGCTGCCTTGCGGAAATCACCCCCGGGATGGTGGTTGCCGAGGCGTGGCCGCTCGCTGGGGTCCGGTGACCTGCCATCCCGGTCCGCAGGGAACCAGGCTCACTCCGAAGCGCCGCTCAAGCTCACGGGGGTGGTAGTACGGCGCCCACCGGCCGGCCAACACGACGGCATGACCGGCAGTGCTCAGCGATGCAATCTGGGCCGCCAGAGCCTGGGCCGGGTCGCTCGAGCCGTTCGCATCATCGACGGCGGTCGGCACAATGTGGAGATCGGGACGAACGTGCTCGACCCGCTGCACGAGGGCGAGCACGGCTCCCGGGTTGAAATCAGCTAGGATGACGGCGCCGTGCGGTGCGGCGGACAGGAGCGCGGCGGCGTACCGCGCCGGACCGTGCTCGGCCGCCTTCACCGGACACAGGAAGTACCAGGCGTTGTTGCGGTCAGAAAGGCGGCGAACGCCAAGGCTGTCATGGCCCGCCGCCGTGAGAACCAAGGGAACCAGCACATAAATCGCCGCCTGAATGAAGATGTGCGCGATCCATCCGCGCCGTGGGAGATGTGGAGCGACGGCGATCAGCAGCGCTGCGACGAAGAAGAGCACCATCAGGTGGAGACGAAACGGGGCGTACAGGCAGAGCACGGCGGCGTAGACCACCGCGACGGCAAGTTCGGGACGTGAGGCCGGTCTTGCCAGATGGCGGATTCCGGACGCGAGACCCCACAACCCGAGCGGTCCAACATTGAGCAGCAGCAGCGCGACGACGATGCCGCACCCTTGGACCGCCCTCCCAGGATCGAGGAAGGCGTGCACGTGCCAGCCCCACGACGCGGCATGACCAGAGACGTGCCCGGTCAACGGGTCGGGCATGGTCTGGAACAGACCGAGCCAGACCGGCGAGAGCCCCACCACAAAAGCGGTCCAGAGCGAAACACTGCGCCTTTGGCGGACGAGTGCGGGGAAGGTCACAACGAGGCTCAACGGATGCACCGCTGCCGCAAATCCGGCAAACACTCCGGATGTTGCAGACTGGAACGTCCTCTCGCCCTCGAAGAGAAGGGATGCCAGCGCCAGCGCGAGGGCCGGCGCGTACGTCTCCGCCAGGCTCGATGACCACCACATGGCGTGGGCTGCGAGCAGCATCGCAGCGGTGGTGTGAGCCCGGGCGGCCGAACGGGTCTGTTTGAAGACCACCATCCAGATCAGGGCAACGGCGGCTGCCCCGGCACACGCTGAAAGGAGGTGCGCCGCGCGGATCGGGGAAACCCAGGCCAGCAGATGGAACCAGAGATTGGCGATCAGGCTCCAACCGGGATGGTCGCCCGGATTGAGCGAAGGAACGTATGGGGTCAGCGCGTAGATCGTCAGCTTCGAGCTGTCGGCCCACATCGGTCCGTGGGCCGCCGAGAGCCCATACGTGCCGAGGCCGGCCAGAAACCAGAGGATGGGCCGCAGGGCACCTTTGGTTGGCGTTTCAGCCGGCACGCTCAGCCGGCTCCCGTATGCGGCCATCTAAAACCACGACCCTCCCGGCCTTGACGACATGACGCACCGGATTGACGCCGTAGTGGTAGACGATATGTTGTGCGCTTGGGCCGTTCAAGATGACGAGATCGGCCTGTTTGCCCGGTTCGACCGAGCCGTAGCGATCCGCCCGGCCCAGGGCTGCGGCTGCATTGAGGGTTGCAGCGGTCAGGGTCTCCTCGATGGTCAAGCCCATCTCGAGGCAGGCCAACGCCACGATCGTGGGCATCGATTCGGTAGGTGAAGATCCCGGGTTGCAGTCGGTCGCCAAGGCGACCGCGCAGCCGGCATCGATCATCCTGCGCCCTGGTGCGTACGTCGAACGGAGGAAGAACGAGGTGCCGGGAAGCAGGATGGCGATGGTGGGCGATGCGGCCAGAGCGGCGATCCCCGCATCGGTCACGTGAACCAGATGATCGGCCGATAGAGCGCCGAGCTCCACGGCAAGCTCGGCGCCACCCAGTGGGGTCAGCTCGTCTGCGTGGAGATGGATCCCCCACCCGTACCGGGGCGCATCGGCGAGGAGACGCCGAGTTTGAGGGATGTCGAAGACCCCAGTCTCGCAAAAGGCGTCCACCGCTTCGGCGAGCCCACGGCGGGCGATCTGCGGATAGACATCTTCGGTCACCGTCCGGATGTAGGCTTCTGGATCGTCGCGAAATTCCGGAGGGACCTCGTGCGCCGCGAGACACGTCGGAACGAGATCGACGGGATGACGCTCGTGGGCCGTCCGGATGACTTCCAACATCCGAATCTCCGTCGTAAGGTCGAGTCCGTAGCCGGACTTGGCCTCGATCATCGTTGTCCCGTGGAGGAGAAACGTATCGAGACGTTCAAGCGCCGCGTCCAGCAGCTCTTCAAAGCCCGCGTTCCGCGTCGCCCGCACCGTCTGGTTGATGCCTCCCCCGGAGCGTGCAATGTCCATGTAGCTCTCGCCGTGAAGACGGCGGTTGAACTCATCTTCGCGGGAGCCGGCCCAAACAGGATGCGTATGCGGATCGACGAAACCGGGAAGGATCGCACCACCGGCCGCATCGAGCTCCTCGTCCGCTGCGCCGAAGGCACGATCGTGGTCTGTTCTTGAACCAACGAAGACGATCTGTGACCCCTCACACCGCACGACGCCGTCCGGAATGATCCGGATCTCTTCCATCCCGGCGCCGCGGTGGGCCGACTGTCCAACCGGTGTTTCGATCCGGCTTGCGCCGGTGATCAGCAGGCTCATCATCCTTCCCGGCGCTCGGCGTTCCGGCGGTTCAACAGGCTCAGGCGGGGCGTTTGCGGCTCCTGTTTCTCGAGCTGCTGGTCGTCGTGAATCAGGCCCTGCAGAAGCTCCGCGAGGCGCATCAGCTCCGCGCGGACCTCGCGGCGACGGGCCCTGAGGTCACCGATGACCGTTTCGATCGTCTTGATCCTGCTGCTGGCATCCTCCACCAGTTGATCCGCGAGCGCCTGCGCCTCGGCGACGATCTTTTCCCCCTCGGCCTTGGCGGCGTCGAGCGTATCGTCGGCCGAACGCTGCGCAGCGACCAGCGCCTCCTGCAGAGCGTGCTCACGTTTCCGGAACGAAGCCAGCTCGGCCTCGAGCGAACGAATCTTCTGGCGGAGCTCGCCACGCTCGCGCGTCAGCCCCTCGATCGTGCTCGCGACACCGGAGAGGAACTCGTGAACCTCTTGCGGATCGTACCCCTTCAGTCGCTTGGAGAATTTCTGACCCAGAACATCGAGAGGTGTGAGATCACTCATGAGCTTTCCTCCGCTAAGGAACCATTATGACATGATTTGCCGGTATTTTGACAAGGGTGTGCGATCTACGTCACACCCGGCCGCCATCATCGCAGGATTCCTCTCTCATCTCCACAAGGAGAATGGTTCCTGGCATCTGCCGGTCACGGCGTCCAGCGATCTCTCACACCCCGCCCTCCAACAGCTCGGCGACCTGGGCGGCCAGATCGTCGAGGTCGAACGGTTTGTAGATCACACGATCCGCTCCGGAAAAGTCCATGAAGATCTTTTCACGTTCCGGGTCCGAGCTGAGATCACGAGCCGTCAGCAGAATGATCGGCAGTGGTTTTGGATACGTGCCAGCCTGCTGCTCCTCCCGGAGCTTGTGCGCCACCCGGTAGCCGTTCTCTCCGGGGAGCATAACGTCAAGAATCAGCAGGTCGGGCTGGTTCGACCGTGCCGCGTCCAGAGCTGTGAGCCCGTCGCCGGCGGTCAGGATCTCGTAGCCTTCCTGTGTGAGGCGAAACCTCACAGTCTCGATCACGTCCGGTTCGTCGTCAACGAGAAGGATCTTCCGGGTCATGGTTCTTTCTCCTTCCGGCGGCGAGCGCCGCGTGGATCAGCTGCGCACCGGTCTCGCCATCCTCGGGGTAGGCAGCGACACCGCTCACCTGCGGGAGTGGCATTCCCGCACGTGCTGTGTCCCCGCTGGATTGCACATATGTCTCAAGCCGATCGCGCACAACGGCTGCACCAGCGGCCTCGGTACCGAGGAGCACGATGATCAGCCGGCCGTGCACCGGTTGCGGGATCAGCATGTCACTCGAGCGCGGCAAGGCCTCACGCACCCTCGTGACGAGCATGTCAACCCACCGCGCCCGGCTCTCGGGCGGAAGCGATGCTTCTGGAGGAACAGAGACGACCAGGAGGGAAAAGAACGGATACGCCCGGAACTCACGGATCCGCGTTTCCAGACCGGTGATCTCATGAGCAGCTGGTCCATCCACCGGGAGCATGAATGAGAAACGGCTGCCCGCGCCGATTTCGCTCGTCACCTTGATGTCGCTTCCATGCGCACGCACGAGATCGCGGGAGATGGCAAGCCCAAGGCCCGTTCCGCGAGCTCTGCCCGTCAAAGAATCTCCAACCTGATAGAACGGTTCAAAGATCTTTGCCAGCTCCCCGGACGCGAGGCCGCGGCCGCTATCGATGACGCTCACCTCAATCCATTCGCCGCTGTTACCCCTTTGGTCTTGACCGTCACCCAATCCTTCGCCGGATGACTGGACGACAACCGGGGAGGAACGGGCTCGCGAGGCCCGAACCTTCACTCGTCCACCTGCCGGGGTGAACTTGACGGCGTTCCCAACCAGGTTTGTCACAACCTGCTCAACACGGCCCGGATCGGCCCAGACCGGCGGTAACGTCTCGTCGAGATCGAGAGAAAGCTCAAGATGGGCGTCGCGAGCTTGAGCCTCAAAGTTTTCGAGGACATTCCGGAGGAGGTGCGCGAGATCGGCCTTGGTGAATGCAAAGTTTAACCTTCCGGCTTCGATCTTTGACAGATCAAGAAGATCGCTGACGATGAACGCCAGCCGCTCGACGTTCCGCCGGGCAATCGACGTGAACTTTTCAAAGGCTCCGTCATCGTTCCGGACCGTTTGCAGCAGGTCAACGGCGTTTCTGATCGCTGTCAAGGGGGTACGGAGCTCGTGTGAGACAGCAGACACGAAGGCCGATTTCATGTCGGAGATCTTGTGGAGCTCCTCTTCGATCCGCTTCCGCTCCTCAATCTCCGCTTCCAAGAGGGCGTTGGCCTCGGCCAAGGATTGCCGGCTCGCACTGAGCTCAGAGATGATGACCGCCTCGGCCCGGGCGCGACTCTCTTCACGGCGAACGCGATCAGCGAGGTACCCGTAAAACACGGCGACGGACAGCATGAACGGGATCCGGATGAGCATGCCGGGGGTCATCAGCTGGGCACTTCTCCCCGTCGCCATCAGGGCGAGATAGTAGGCCGAGCACGCGAGGATGGCCCCCAGGATGATCAGGATCAGGTTTTCGCCGATCGCCGCAATAAAGAGCACGAAGAAGTACAGGTAGAAGAAGTCGGCGTGAAAATTCCCCGTCGCCACCAGCATCACCGTAATCCAGACCGTGTCCGCGGCGATGATGCCACCGAGAATCGTTGAAGAACGCGTGATCTTCTTGGACAGCGGCGGCAAAAGCACGTTTGAGAGCAGACCGGCAAGAATGAGACCGGCAAGCAGAGGGGATGGCCTTGCAAAATCGCTCTGTGCAAGCACGAGGTAGGACGTTGCAATGACGAGCGTCAGCCGCAGCAGGATGAAGAGCCGCACCCGGCGGTCTGGTTCGGCTGGGATCCCCGGTTCGATGTCCGTCCGGTCTGTCATACCATTGACCCTTCGATTCCCATTGTACAAGTTCTTCCGGGCCGGATGCCAGAATCGGGTCCCTTCAGGACGTGTCAGCTGAGCGTGAGTCGATCTGGAGCTGACGGAGCTTCCGGTGCAGGTGCGAGCGCTCGAGCCCGAGCTCCTTCGCCGCGCGCGTGACGTTGCCACCGCACCGCGCAAGCACAGCCGCGATGTACTCACGCTCGAACCTCGCCCGCGCCTCACGCAGCGGTAGCGTGGCGTCGATTCCGGCCAATCCGCTCTGCGATCCAGGTCCCGTGTCGAGGAACGAGAGATGTCCGGCCGTGATCTCATCGTCGGGAACCATGATGACGAGCCGCTCAATGACGTTCTTGAGCTCGCGGACGTTCCCCGGCCAGCTGTATGACATCAACGTATTCATGGCCGCCGGGGAAAAATGTTTCGGGCGAGCACCCGTGGACCGGACAGCGGCTCCCATCAGCTCATCGACGAGTGCCGGGATATCCTCCCGGCGTTCAGCCAGCGTCGGAACTCTGAGCGGAATGACGTTGAGACGGTAGTACAAATCCTGCCGGAACCTGCCTGCAGCGATCTCCTCTTCCAGGTTCTTGTTCGTCGCAGCGACCACCCGGACATCGACCGTGATCTCCCGGCTGCCACCGAGCCTCGTAAAGCGTTGCTCCTGGAGAACGCGAAGGACTTTGGCCTGCGTGAGCAGACTCATGTCTCCGATCTCATCGAGGAAGAGTGTTCCACCATCGGCAAGCTCGAACTTCCCGCGTTTGGCCTCGACGGCGCCGGTGAATGCGCCCTTGAGGTGGCCAAATAGCTCACTCTCGATGAGCTCTGACGGGATCGCGGCGCAGTTGACGGCTACGAACGGCCCGCTCGCGCGCTTGGATGCTTGATGGAGCATCCGGGCCACGACCTCCTTGCCGGTTCCGTTCGCGCCGGTGATGAGGACCCGTCCGCCGGTCGGCGCGGCCGTCCGGATCTGCGTGCGAAGCGCTTCAATGACCGGTGAGCTGCCGGTCAGATGGGGTTCTTCGGTACCCTTGAGCACCTCGCGCATCCGCCGTTCGAGGTGGAACTGTTTGAGGGTATTGCGGACGCTGACGAGCACACGATCGTAGCTGAGCGGCTTTTCGAGAAAATCGTGGGCTCCGGCCTGGATGGCGGTGACCGCTTGCTCGGCCGACGCATGACCGGAGATGACGATGACCGGCGTGGAAACCCCTGACGCCTTGAGCTGCTTGAGGACCTCGATTCCATCGATGCCAGGAAGCCAAAGATCGAGGAGAATAAGATCGAACACATCACGTCCAACGGCTTCAAGCGCATCCTCGCCCGAAGCGGCCGTCTGAACCTCATACCCTTCATCCTGCAGAATCTGCCCGACCAGCTCCCGGATGCCGGGCTCGTCATCAACAATGAGAATCGAATCACGATGCATGCTCACTCCGTTGGGGAAAACCTCCGGCGCCCCGGAGAATAATCCGCACACGGGCTCCGTGCGGTTCGACGTTGCCAAGCTCCAGCCGGCCACCGTGGTCGACGACCACGCGGTGGACCAGTGCGAGCCCCATTCCGGAGCCACGCCCCTTCGTTGAATAGAACGGCTGCAGGAGGGTTTCGGCATCGTTGGTCGGGAAACCGGGCCCGGAGTCCTCGACCGTGATGACGACCTCCCCATCCTGGCTCACGCCGCTGACCGCGATCCGCCCCGGTCCTTCGAGCGCCTCGATCGCATTGTCGAGGAGGTTGACCATCACCTGGCGGAAAAGCACGGGATCGGCGATCGCGACGATATCTCCCTCCGGGAGATCCAACGTCACGTCAACGCCCGGCCGCAACCCTTCGTAGAGGGCGACCGTTTCCCGAAGAAGGCGGGAGATGGAGGTCGGCCTCGGGTTGACGGCCGGCATGCGGGCGTACCGGTGAAACGCATCGACCAACTCCTTGAGGCCGGACACATGGGCGATGATTGCCCGGCACCCGTTGAGAATAACGTCGTGAACAGGGCCATCGATCCCGTCGGCGTGGCGTTGGATCCGCTCGGCGGCAAGCCGGATCGGCGTCAACGGATTCTTGATCTCGTGGGCAATCCGGCGCGCGACCTCGCTCCAGGCCGCCTGGCGCTGGGCTCGAATCAGTTGGGTCAGATCATCAAGTGCGACCACCCATCCTCCGGTCGGAAGCGGCTCCGCCGTCACTTCGAGGTGCCGGACGAGGTTCCCAGTCTCAAGATCTATTTCGGTGATTTCGTGAGGCGCCGGGCTCTCCAAGCAATGCAGCAATGGTTCGAGCCCGGCGCTGGCGAGCTCGCCGGTCGCTTGCCACTGACCGCCCCATTCAGGGTGGCCTAAGAGCCGTGCGGCGGCTGGGTTCGGCCGGAATCGGGCGTTGCCGTGATCAACTGTCAGCACGCCGGTGGGGATCGTCGCCAGGAGCACGGCCATCTCCTGGTTCGAGGCACGAATCTCGGCCTCAGTTGATCGAACGCGCCGGACCATCCGGTTGAACGAGTGCACAAGCACGGCCACCTCGTCGGTCGCCGGGATCGTCACTTCCTCAAGCTCGTTCCCCTCGGCCACGCGTTGCGTCGCGGCGGCAACGGCCAGCAACGGCTCGGTGAACCGCTTGGAGAGGTAGAGCCCAACCCACACCGTCGCAAACAGCAGAAGCAGTGTGATGGCGAGAAAGACGAGCACCACAGTGGACCGGACTGTGCCCCGCTGCAGCTTCATTTCTTGAAAGGTTGCATAGGCCGCCGTCGCCCGTTCCAGGTGAAGGAGGACCTGACGGGGGAGCATGTCACCGACGACAACGACGTACGGAGATCCGCGGATCGGCTGCCATGCGCGGATCAGCAGCCCGCCGCGCCACCGGTCCGCACGCTGGCCCGGCCGTGAGAGCTCCTCACCGCGGATCGGTGGAAGCGAGCGCGGGATCCGCCGCGGATCGGTCACCGCCTGCACAAGCTGCGATCCCCGGTACACGGCGATCAGATCGACACCGAGGAGCTTGTTGAGCTTCTCGACATGGGCGGCATGCCGGTCGTGGCGTAGCTCGCGTGCCGCAACCTCGGCCTGCCGGGTCAGCCGGTCCTGAATCAGGGCCCGGAGCTCCTCGGTGACGGCAGCCCCGCCTTGAAGCACCTCTTCGACCGGTGCGGAAAACCAGCGGTCGATCGACTTCTGCAAGAAGTTGGTGGCAATCAGAAAGATAAAGATGACGGGAAAGAAGCTCAGACCGACATAGGTCAGGATCAGCTTTGTCCGGAAGCGCGTGCCCAGCACGCCGGCCCGCTGCTCCATTGTCAGGCGGATGATGCTGCGGAGCAGGATGAAAAGCAGGATGAGGATGAGGGAGATATCGAGGTACCACAGGACGAAGAGCAGCAGCCTGTTGGTGAGCTCTTTCGGAGAGGCAACCTGGGCCCGCTGAGCCAGGTACATCGCCCCGGCTGAGAGGAACAGCAGCGTCAGGAACGCGAATAGCAGGAAACGGTTCTCGCGCCGGTGCCGGTTCCAGAGGTCGAGCAGCCTCGTCATGACCGGTCCGTGATTCGAACCCGGACCCAGCCCGTCCCGTGCGTTGTTGGGAAGATCAGCCAGGTCGTACCAGTCGCGAAGATGGCACGGGCTCGAAGTGTTAAGGCACGTTTCGTCCGTGGCAGGAGCAACCGGAATGCGGGCGGCGACCGGAGCCAGTCGAGCGCACGCTCAGGCGAGGTCATCTCCCGGCTGGCGACGATGACATCGTTGAGAAGCAACTCCCCGCGGTATCGCCCCGTTAGAGGATCAAAGGTCACGGTAGCAACGGCTTTCCCATCCCAGATCTTGGGATTCCACAGGAGCGGACGCCGCCTCCGGACCTGAACGGCGTACGTCACGCTGACCTGTGCGCCCGACGGAAGGGCATCGGAGATACTCGGTGGCAGTGGAGCGTTCAATGTGAGCTGGACCTCGAGGGCTCCTGCGGCGCGGTGCACGTGAACCTCAAGAGGAGGCAGGGAGCCCACTGCCAGCATCATGCCCACGAGAACCGTCGCAACGATCCGCATCTGTGGCAACTTTACCACACCTGTCCCGGATGAGGCATCAGCGGCGTGTCCAGATCGCCGCTGGGAATCGCTCACCTGAGGTTGCAAGAGAAAGGGGTGCGGCCCATGCCGCACCCCACACAAGGACCGCCGGAGCGGGTGCGTGGTTACATGGCCAAAGCTGCGGTTGCCTCGACGTCTAACGGGTACGGCATGACGAACGCCCCGCTTACATCGCCGCCAACGATCTCCCAACATTCGGGATGGGCAAGAATCTTCCGGACGAGCGCCGCGTGGAGCGCATGGCCCGCCTTGTGAGCGGTCACGGCGCCAATCAGCGGGTACTCGAGGAGCGAAAGGTCACCGATCAGATCGAGGACCTTGTGGCGTACGAACTCGTCGGGGAACCGGAGCTCGCCGGAAACTACCTGGCGATCGTCGAGCACCACACAGTTTGTAAAGGACCCGCCAAGCGCCAGGCCCTGGTTCTTGAGATAGGTCACGTCCTTCAGAAAGCCAAAGGTGCGCGCCGGGGCGATCGCCTGGCGGTACACATCGGGATCGATGACGCCGGCGTACCGCTGGTAACCCACAATTGGGTTGTCAAAGGAAATCCGGTAATCAACCGAGAAGACAGCGGCCGGTTCCGCACGCATCCATTTTTCGCCGTCACGAACCTCGATCGGGCGAGTCATGCGAATCGCAGTCACCGGCCGGTCCAGCTTCCGGATTCCGGCAGCGTCGATCAGCTCTACGAACGGGATGGCCGAACCATCAAGAATGGGAATTTCTTCACCCTCGATTTCGATCAAGGCATTGTCAATCCCAAGGCCGTTGAGCGCCGAGAGCAGATGCTCCACCGTCGAAACGGCGGCTTCGCCGAGCCCAACCCGTGTTGCATATCCGAGGTTTTGCGTGTGGTCGACCTGAGCGGGGATGAACACCTGCTTCGCCCGGTGATAGAACACGATCCCGTGGTCTGCCGGAGCCGGCCGGATCCACAAGCGGCTTTCAAGGCCCGAATGAAGCCCGATGCCCGCCTCGGAGACTGCGGTCTCGATCGTCGTTTGCCAGCGCATCCTTCCTCCCTCATGGACGAGCATAAGCACGTTTCATACCATCATTGGGCTAAATCTGTAACTTAGTTGAAATCAACATGTTCCTGAGAATGAGATCGAGCGGCTCCCGCGGCCGGCCGTGCGATCACTCCCACAGATGTTGCATTCATACCACAGGGGAGGCGGCCTCATAGTTCTTGTGGAGTAGAATACAAGAGTCGCCGAAGCGCGTGTGAGGAAAGGAGCGAGAACGTGATCAGGATCCAGGGGTGGACTCCCGACCTGGAAAAGAATTTCAAGCAGATTCTTTTCCGGTTTCTCGAAGAGATCAACAGCACGAAGGCGGCGCTCTACCTGCTCGCAGCGGATGGGTCCTATCTCCTGACCACGCAGTACGGGTTTGGCCGCCGGGACGCGTTGGCCGCTGAGTTTCCACCCGGACACCCGATCGTGCTTCGAGCGCGTGAGCTGCGGAACAAACCAAGGGCCCTCCACGCGCTTGAGGACTTCCCGGACATCGCCGGATACCTCGAAGGTGCAGGCTCCGGTTGGATCCTTCTCGCGCCGCTGTACGGTGCATCCCGGCTCCTCGGCTTCGTCGATGCGAGAGACAAGGGCCGGCGCCAACCATTCGTCGCCCAGGATCTCAAGGCGGCCTCTCAGATTACCGACGCGATGATTCACCTGCTCGCGACGATTGGCCTCTATCCGGAGCTCGACGAGAACGCCCTTTCTCTTGAAGAACCTGCCGTCCAGGTCATCGAGCCGGAAAACGAGCATGCCGCTCCAGTCGTGACGCTCGATGAGCCCGCGTTTCAGGAGCTGATCAGCCTCGCAACCTCGATGGTGCGTGAGGGTGCGCTGCTGATAAGCCTCACGGTCATTGAGGAGGCAGGTGCGTCATCACTCGTGCTCGCAACAGGCGGGACCGATGAAGCCGACCTGGAGGCGGTGCAGCAGCACCAGGTCAGCGTGCTGACCGGACGGGGCCTCATGGCGCCTCAGGAAGATGGGTGGAGCCGCCAGGTCCGGAAGGTCGAGAGACGAGCGAACCCTCCCGCTGCGCGGACCATTGCGAGCGGCATCCTCTTGCAGCTCCCGGGGTGGACGCTGATCGCCTCGGCCGTCACCAGCCGCGAGCTCGGGGATCCGCGTCAACTGATCGCTCAACTGTCCGCTACCGCTGGCGAGGCGCACCACTGCGGGACGTTGCGCTTCCTCAGGCGGCGGTACGCCCGGTCTCTGGTGGAGCCGTTCCGGGCGGACGCGCCCGATCTCGTGCAGCACATGGAATCGGTGTCCCGGATCGCCTGGCGCCTCGCGTTCGTGCTCGGACTCGATGCTGAAATGGCAGAGGAAGCGGCGATCGCCGGCCTCGTCCACGACATCGGGCTGACCGACCTGATTGGGCAGCCGGCACTCACCGCCACCGCCCCCGGTCCCGAGGAACGCCGACTCTACCGAAGCCACGTCCTTTCCGGGGAAAAGAAGCTGCTCCACGCCGGTTTCGATGAGCTGGCCCCGATCGTGCGGCACCATCACGAACGCTGGGATGGATCCGGATTTCCCGACCGTTTGTCGCAAGATGCGATCCCGTTCCTTTCCCGGCTCGTCCACGTTGCCGAGGTCTACGACCGCTTGATCTCGGAGTACAGCTACCGCGCACCGATCCGCCCTGACCGTGCGATCGCCATCCTTCAGGCTGCCGCCGGACGGCAGTTCGATCCGAACATGGTCGACGCCATGACGCAGCTCGCGGAGATGCCATGAAGCAAGGGGAGCGCACCGTTCTCGCCACCAACCGGAAGGCCCGCCACATCTATCACATCTTAGAAACGATGGAAGCGGGTATCGAGCTGACCGGCACCGAGGTCAAGGCGATTCGCGAGGGCAGGATCAATCTCAAGGAGGGCTACGTCTCCTTCGAGGCCGGTGAGGCCTTCCTCGTCGGGTGCCACATCAGCCCGTACGAGCACGCCGGGTACGCCGGGCATGATCCGCTGCGCCGCCGGCGGCTCCTGCTGCACAAACATCAGATCCTCAGCCTGGCTGGTAAGGTGCAGGAGAAGGGGCTGACCGTCGTCCCGCTCTCGGTCTTTCTCGAGGGCAACTGGATCAAGGTGGAGATTGCCCTCGTCAAAGGCAAGCACCTGTACGACAAGCGGGAGACGCTGCGCCGCAGGACGCTCGACCGTGAGGCCGAGCAGGCTATCAAGGAACGGCGTTGAGGGAATGTCGTCAGACCGGCCGGGGTTGAGCACACCGATGCGCGACAGAATTACGATCCGCGGCGCCCGTGAGCACAACCTCGCAGGTATCGACGTCGAGATCCCCCGCAACCGGCTCGTCGTGATCACTGGCGTCTCCGGATCGGGGAAGTCGTCGCTGGCGTTTGACACGCTCTTTGCCGAAGGACAACGCCGGTACGTCGAATCACTCTCGGCGTATGCCCGCCAGTTCCTCGAGCAGATGGAAAAGCCCGATGTCGATACGATCGAAGGGCTCTCTCCCGCAATCTCGATCGAGCAGAAGACGACCTCCCGTAACCCGCGCTCGACGGTTGGGACCGTGACGGAGATCTACGATTACCTCCGCCTGCTCTGGGCGTCGATCGGCGTCCCTCACTGCCCTTCGTGCGGCATCCCGATCCAGCCTCAGACCGTCGATCAGATGGCCGACCGCGTGCTGGCGCTCAAGCCGGGAACCCGGTTCCTCGTGCTGGCGCCGGTCGTGTCCGGCCGCAAGGGGGAGCACCGGAAGCTCTTCGAGCAGATGGTGCGGGAGGGGTTCATCCGGGCTCGTGTGGACGGTGAGGTTGTCGAAATCTCCGAACCGCCACCGCTCGACAAGCAACGCAAGCACACGATTGAGGTTGTGATCGACCGTCTCTCTGTCCGCGAAGGGATCGCCGGACGCCTGACGGCGTCGCTGGAAACCGCGCTCAAGGTTGGCGAAGGGCTCGTGCGGATCGCCCCGGCGGACGGCGGCGAGGAGCTCGTGCTCTCATCTCGTCACGCCTGTCCCCGCTGCGGTTTCTCGCTCGAAGAAGTCTCTCCCCGCCTCTTCTCGTTCAACTCTCCCCAGGGCGCGTGCCCCACCTGTTCCGGTCTGGGATTCCTCCGGGAGGTCGATCCGGAGAAGCTGGTCGCCGATCCCGAGCGATCGCTCGCCTCTGGCTGCCTCGCGGTGCTTTCACCGGGATCGAGCTCGTGGCGGCGGCAGCAGCTCGAGCAGCTCGCAGAGCAGGCCGGCTTCGATTTCCATACCCCGTGGCGCAGGCTGCCGGAGGAGATCCGCCGCCTGATCATGTACGGAAGTGATGGCGAGCTCGACTTCGTGTGGCAGGGGCGCAGGGGTGCCTATACCTACCGCGACCGCTTCGAGGGGTTCGTTCCGCTCCTGGAACGCCGGTACCGGGAGACGGCCTCCGAGGAGGTGCGCCGGGACCTCGAGCGGTTCATGTCGTTCGCGCCCTGCCCGGCTTGCTCGGGAGCCCGCTTGAAACCCGAGGCGCTGGCCGTTCTGGTCGGTGGTACGAACCTGGCCGAGGTCACGGCGCTCCCAGTCCGCCGTGCCCTCGCGTGGTTCGAGCAGCTCGACCTGACGGAGCGAGACCGTCAGATCGCCTCGAAGATCCTTCAGGAGATTCGGGACCGGCTCGGATTTCTCGTTGCGGTCGGACTCGACTACCTGACGCTCGACCGGATGGCAGGCACCCTCTCGGGAGGTGAGAGCCAGCGGATCCGGCTGGCGACGCAGGTGGGCTCGAAGCTGATGGGGGTGCTCTACGTGCTCGACGAGCCATCGATCGGGCTCCACCAGCGGGACAACCGGCGGCTCCTCGATACCTTGACCGGGATGCGCGACCTGGGCAACACCGTCATCGTCGTCGAGCACGATGAGGAGACGATCCGCTCCGCCGATTGGGTGATCGACCTCGGCCCAGGCGCCGGGGCACACGGCGGACGGGTCGTAGCCGAAGGCCCGCCGGAGGCGATCATCGCCAACCCGGCGTCGCTGACCGGCCGTTACCTCTCGGGCGAGCTCAGCATCCCCGTCCCGTCGAAGCGGCGCGAGGGGAATGGCCGGGCGCTCGTCGTCCGGGGTGCGGCCGAGCACAACCTCAAACAGATCGACGTCGCCTTTCCGCTGGGACGCTTCATCTGCGTGACCGGGGTTTCTGGCTCCGGCAAGTCGACGCTGGTCAACGAGATCCTCCACAAAGCGGTCGCCCGCTCTCTCTACGGCACGATGGCCCGCCCGGGACGTCACACGGGTCTCGAGGGCGTCGAGCTCCTCGACAAGGTCATTGCGATTGATCAAAGCCCGATCGGCCGGACGCCGCGCTCCAACCCCGCCACGTACACGAAGGTCTTCGATCCGATCCGCCAGCTCTTCGCCGCAACGACTGAGGCGCGCGCCCGCGGCTACAAACCGGGCCGCTTCAGCTTCAACGTCAGGGGCGGCCGCTGCGAAGCGTGCCAGGGTGCCGGCCGCCTGCGCATCGAGATGCATTTCTTACCCGATGTCTTCGTCACGTGTGACGTCTGCCACGGTACACGGTACAACCGCGAAACGTTGCAGGTCCGCTACCGGGGCCTGAGTATCGCGGATGTGTTGGCATTGACGGTCGAAGAGGCCCGCGAGCTCTTTGGACCCGTCCCGCGCATCGCACGGATCCTGGATACGCTGATCGCCGTCGGCCTCGGCTACCTCAAGCTTGGTCAACCGGCGACGACGCTCTCCGGAGGAGAGGCTCAACGCATCAAGCTCTCGCGCGAGCTGGCCAAACGGGCCACCGGGAAGACGCTCTACCTCCTCGACGAGCCAACGACCGGACTGCACTTCGACGACATCCGCAAGCTCCTGACCGTTCTCCACGCCCTCGTCGATCGAGGCAACACCGTCGTCGTCATCGAGCACAACCTCGATGTGATCAAGACCGCCGACTGGATCATCGACCTCGGCCCCGAAGGCGGAGAAGAGGGCGGCCGCCTCGTCATCGAGGGCACCCCCGAGCAGGTCGCCGCCTGCCCCGCGTCCTCCACCGGCCAGTTCCTCGCACCGCTCCTCTAACCACGGCTCGCCGCGCCCACATTTCTCCTCGCCGATCTGACACGGTATGCTCGGGTGGAAAGCACCGCTGATGCGGGTGGGAGGCGATGATGCAGTACCGCAGTCTGGGAAAGTGGGGTCTTCAGGTCTCCAGCCTCGCCCTTGGAGGGTGGACGACCTTTGGTGCGACGGTTCGCGAGGCGCAGACGATCCGGGCGATTCTGCTCAGGGCGTACGAGGCTGGAATCACGACGTTTGACATCGCGGACATCTACGCGCACGGCGAGGCTGAGCGGCGCATGGGGAACGTGCTCAGGGAGCTGCCCCGGGAGACGCTCGTCATTTCGTCCAAAGTCTTCTTCCCGATGTCGGACGATCCCAACGACCGGGGGCTTTCCCGCAAGCACGTGCACGCATCGATCGACCGCAGCCTGGCGCGGCTTGAGATGGAGTACATCGATCTCTACTACGCGCACCGGCCCGATCCTGCAACCCCGCTCGAAGAGACCGTGCGAGCCTTCTCTGATCTGATCGACCGGGGCAAGGTGCTCTACTGGGGCACGTCGGAATGGCCCGCCAGCATGGTTCGGGCTGCCGTCGAGCTGGCCCGCGCCAACGGCTGGCATCCCCCTGTGGTCGAGCAGCCGGAATACTCGCTCCTCCATCGCCGGATCGAGCAGGAGCTCTTCCCTTTGGCCGCCGAGCTCGGCACGGGGCTCGTCGTCTGGAGCCCGCTTGGACAGGGGCTCCTGACCGGCAAGTACGACGAGGGCATCCCCAAGGGCTCGCGTTTCGACCGGCTGCCCCAGTTCACCAGCCGGCTGTGGACCGGGGAAAACCGCCGCCGCGTCCTGGCCATGCGGGAGTTGGCCGATGACGCCGGTCTGAGCCGGGCACAGCTCGCCCTCGCCTGGGTCCTGGCGCATTCCGAGATCAGCAGCGCCATCATTGGCGTCACCTCGCTCGCCCAGCTCGAGGAGAACCTCGGCGCCGAAGAAGCCACCGTCCCAGACGAGATCCTCCACCGGCTCGACGATCTCTTTGCCTGATTCGGCGCCGCACGCGAAAGCCCTTGGAAACTCGCGGTTCTCTTACCATGGTTCCGCATGAGGACCCTGAACCCGATGAGAAGCGCTTCGACAATGATCTCGGCGAGAGCGCCGGGCAATTCCATCATTCATTTGAATGTGATGTCCCGAGAGAAGATCTCTCGAAAATGAAAATCCTTGTCAAAGACCATTACTGAGACATGGTGAACGCCAGGGCTCAGAGCGCCCACCGGAATACAGTATGAGAAACCGCTGTGCAGTCTGTGATACGAGTCGCTGAAGTTTGGGAAAAGCTTCTCAATATCGGGGCGTACTCGGTTCCTGCTACACGGATACCGTTCAATTGTCGAATCTATCTTTAACTCGACTCGTTTGACTCCGTTGTCGTCGATCGCCCAGCCATTGACTTGATACATGCCGTTGCTTGCTCGCACGCTCAATCCTCCCGGCGCATCGACGTAACCAATGGGCGATTGAGGCAAGCTTTCATCTGAGCGCCCAACCACGTAAAGAAGTTGAAGCGAGAGTCGTTGATTGCTCTCATTCTCCAGGTCATACGCAGCATCAAAGAGCGCGTCCGGGTCGACTAAGTTCTTCTTGTACATCGCCGTCAGAGCAAGCAATCGTGATGCCGGCGAAAGAGTTTTGTCACCAACAATGCGTATGTACTGCGCCGCATTGGCCGGGAGGGCCGCCTTTATCGTTGCGTGGCTGACAATGAATGCGACAGATACAGAAGCTACGGCGGAGACGAAAATTGAAAAAAACGCCGTAACCCAGTCAAGGTTGACCGTTCTCCGCATCATGATACGCCCAGACTACACCCCCGGCTGCGGCAGTCAATACCACTATTTGAAACCTCACATGGCATGGCCTCCGCCGCTCGCAACTTGTGGTAAGGAAGAACCACCCGACCGCCTCTGGAACTGAGAGAAACATCACGCACCCGCATTCGTATATTTAGGTGTGATCGGAGGTACCATGAGTCACCGGATCGTTGCCACAACCGTTCTCATGTTGGCCCTCCCCATGTGGGTTCTGGCACAGCGCCCCGCACCGAAGATCATTGCCGAGGTTCGGGGGGATCCGGTGTACCAGGTGCTTCCCGTGAACGCCATTCCGGCCATCCTACACCCGAAGTTCGTCCGCGGACGGCAGGCCGACGCGCAAATGAAACCCGGTGAGCCGGTCCTGGGCGTCACCGTGGACGGGGAGTCGCACGCCTACTCGCTGTGGCAGCTCGATGCGCACGAAATCGTCAACGACACGATCTCGGGCACCGCCATCGCGGCCACCTGGTGACCCCTTTGCCACACGGGCGTGGTCTACGTCCGCAAGCGTGACACGATGACCCTGACATTTCTGGTCTCTGGAGCGCTGTGGCGAAACAGCATGGTGATGAAGGATGCGGAGACGCACACGAAGTGGAGCCATGTCCTCGGCATCGGCATTATCGGTCCGCTCAAGGGTGTTCAGCTTCAGAGTCTGCCGGCCGTGCAAACGACATGGAGAGCGTGGAGGAACGATCATCCAGGCACATGGCTCCTCAAGAAAGAAACCCAAGTCACCTCATCTCCCTATCATAGTTACTTCGACAACCCGAAGAAAATCGGGCTTTTCCGATCACACTGGCTCAGGGGCAGACTCCCGGGCAAGGAGCTCGTCTACGGGGTTCACGTTGATGGTGAGGCGGTGGCCATCACCAGCGGAGTCATCCGCAGACGGAAGATCGTTCCCGTCCAGATTGGCCGCTCCGGGGTCCTGGTCGTTGCAGGGGGGGATGGGGGGATCCGCGCATACCGCGCCGGCGCACCGGGCACGCAGATCCACTTGAAACCTGCTCCAAGGAAGGGATGGGCCGTTGACGATCATGGAGGGCTCTGGAAGCTCGACACGGGCCGAGCAATATCCGGTCCTCACCGGGGAGCTGTTCTCAAACCAGTTAAAGTTCACGTCGCCTACTGGTTTGCCTGGAGCTGCTTTTTCCCAAACACACGAGTCGTCGACTGATCTCATGCCTCGATAACGGACCGGGCCTGTCCCCGGCGCTTGCCGTAGGTGGAGGATCCGGTACGGGCGCGGTACCCTAGCACCATGGCACGGGCGCTCGTTCTTTCCGGCGGAGGGGTCAAGGGGATCTTCGAGGCTGGCGTCGTCCATCGTTTGGCTGAAGCTGGGGACGGCGGGTGGACGGTGTACTGCGGGGTGTCGGCCGGGGCGCTCAACGTCTTCATGGCCGCGCAGAACCGGATCCAGGAGATGGCGAGGCTCTGGGTCGATCAGGCGCGGCGCGGGATGCCGGCCTTCCGTTCCAAACTCGACGCGGCCAATCTCGCCGTCCATGCGATTGCGCCCGGCCTCCTGACCTACGCCGACCTCCGGGCGACGGACGGCCTCTACGACAACCGGGAGCTCGCCGAAATCCTCGAGCCGTTTGCGGCCGGCCTGGCTCAACGGCTGCACACACTCGGCCACACGCTTCGCATCGGCGTGGTCTGCCTCCAGACCGGGGAATACGTGGCCGCCGATCCCACGACTGATGTCGAGCCTGGCAGCATCGTGCCCTTGGTCCTCGCCTCGACGGCGATTCCGCTCGCGTTCGATCCCGTCGAGCTCGTCCTCAACGCTCCCGGAGCCCGCTGCTCCGGCCGGCGGCTGCAATTCGTCGACGGGGGCGTCCGGAACATCACGCCGCTGGCCGATGCGATCGGCGCGGCGAAGCAGAGCGGAGCCGATCTCGATACGATCGATGTCGTCCTCGCCTCTCCGCAGGACCCCGCAGGGGCCGATCGTGAGTTTCACGGCCTGCTCGAGCTTGGCCTGAGAGCCGAGGAGATCCTGACCAACGAGATCTTCCAAAATGATCTGGCGATGTTCATCCGGGCCAACGCTCTGGCCGGCCTCTACGCCGAGCTCGTCTCGGATACCGCGGACGTGAAGAGCCATCTCCTGGCCAAAAAGCTGGCGGCCGCTCTTCCGGGATCGGAGGCCTACCGTGGGATGCGCCTCAGGATCATCCAGCCGACGCCCGAATCGTGGCGCGCCTTTACCGGCCGGAAGGATGCCGATGTCAGCTTGGAGTTCCCCGGCGACCTTGATCGCAACGGAGAGCTCCTGCAGCTCGTGCACGGGTACGGACGGTGGCTGGCCGAGCACACGGAGTTTCACCGGATCGTCTCCGCTCGCCCCGGCGATTGACCGGAGGGATGAATTCTGCGAGGATCAGGTGATGGATCGAGTGAGAAAAGACCCCCCCGAAGCTTTCCCGGAAGCGGACACCCGCTTCTTTCACATTCTGCTGCCGTATGAGATCCGTCTGACGCAGCGGCGCGCCATGGGCTGGGGGCCAACACCCGATGAGGAGCTTCCCCCGCTGTTCATCGGGCTGTACCTGATCCGGATCGTCCCGCTCGAGGACACCCAGATCTTCCCCGATGAGGCAACCCTGGAATCGATCCACCTCGAGTTCTTTACCTCCCTGCGCCGGGCCCTCCGCGACTCGGACATCCTCGGACGTTTTGGCCCCAACGAGTTTCTCGCGCTGGTCCGTGATCTCGACCCGGAGCAGTCGTACGTCGTTGCCCAGCGGGTGCTCAGTATGACCAGCCGCTCCGCGGTCCTGCGCAAAGCCGGCCTGACCGCCCGCGTCGGGTACCTCATCTATCCGCTGACGACCCAGCCGAACCTTCCCGGAGAGCGGTGGACGGATCTCATCGATCTGGCCCGGACCGTCAGCCGCCGGCCCGCGCCGTCGGCCGGCGCAACCGGTTTCGGGATCCTGCGTGGTTCCGAGATCACCCAAACAGACCTTCCCGAAACCGACCTGATCAACCTGGCCACCCAGGACCTGGAGACCTTGGCCTCCGCTGGCCTCATCAGGCTCCAGCGCATCCATCTCCTGGCCGATCTGTAACCCAGCCCGGGACGTTCCGCTTACGGACCCGCCGGAACGACCAGGCGGCTGACGAACGGTTCATACGTCATGAAATCCGCGTGGTGGACGAGCCAGGCCTCGGTGCTCCTCGCCACCAGGGCACCCTCCCCGGCATGTGTCGCGATGATGTGACACACCTCGTCCGGCAACCCCTGTTCCATCGCCAGAGCGACCCCGGTGAACGGATGGCGCAGATAGGAGCCCCGCACGCTCTGCTGGATGCCACCCGCCCCATCACCCTCGTACTCGAGCAGCTTCCCGACATCGGCCAGGATCGCGCCGGCGACCAGGACGTCCATATTGACCGGTAACGCCGCACCGAAAAATTCTCTGACCTTGAGACCGGCGTCGCGGGCAATGTGGACCACGAGACGCTTGTGCGCCAGGAATGAGACGGGACAACCGGGAACCTTCAAGGTGAACGGGATGCGCTCGAGGTCAGCCGGCTGAAGCGGCGAAAGTTCAAACGCCCGGACCCAACAGCGCAGGACCTTGTCACGAAGGTTCGAATCGCCGATCCACTCGAGCTCAGGCCACATCTTTCGGATTTCATCGTTCACACTCATGGTGATCTCCTCCCGCTGCGGAAAACTGTTTCGATCGTTGCAAAGGTATCGGAAAGCACGAATGGCGCACCACAGGCTCCCGGAACGGCCCCTCCCTCCCGGCGGATCAACCGGAGGAGCCAGCGCTGTTCCTTGCGGCGCCAGTGCCTCAGACCGCCACCCGCATCCGGTGCTGCCACGCAGAAGACGATCGTCCGTCCATCCGGGGTCGTGAACAAGCCAGCCAGCACGGCGACGCCTCCGTCGGTCGAGCTCAGCGTCCCGGTCTTGCAGACGACCGAACGTGCCAGCCGCCCGCGCGCAAGCTTTGGGAACATCAGCGGCACCGGACCCGGATCGCAGCCGGGAACCGGCAGGAGGTCGCGAGGTGTGAGCCGCATCCGTGCCAGAGCCCGGGAGAACTTGGCGAGCATCCGGACGATCAGATGCGGGGTCATCCGGTTCTCACCCTCGCCGCATGCCGTTTGCAGGTGCACTTTACTGGCCTGCCCGGGCAGCGTGTTCCGTACGAACGCCTCCACCGCGGCCGCGCCGCCCAGCGGGTCCGCAATGCGAACGATGTCATTGTTCGAGAACACATCGAACCGCTTGAGGATGATACGCAGCGGATTCGAGCGGTGGACGACGAGGACGCGGGGCCGCACCGCGTCATCGACAGCGACCGGCCCATCGATGACGATCCGTGGTGGATGGGCCACGTTCCACCCGCGCCGGCGGGCGAGATCGCGCCACGTCTTCCAGATCGCCGCGCTCCACAATGCCGGATTCAGCGTCCGTTTGAGACGCCGGCCCGCCAGCAGCAGCCGTGCCGTCCGGTCCGGCTTGCGTCTGAACGGGCCGCCTTCCCATCCCATCCAGAACGCGCCTTTGACCGTCAGCCCGCCGGTCACGCGCCGGACGCCCAGTGCGTTGAGCCTCCGCGCTACCGCGATGGCATTCTCAATCTGAAAGTCGGGATCGTCGCCACCGATGACGACGAGATGACCGTTCAAGAGCCCGCGCCGTGGATCGAGATCGCCAGCGGCCCCGAACCCAGTGACGTACCGGTGCTCCGGCCCCAGCCGTTCCAGCGCCATCCAAGTCGTCGCTACTTTGACGACGGATGCGGGATTGAACGGTGTTTCCCCGTCCCGGACGGTTACCGGGCGGCCATCGATCGTCTCGGCATCCCACAACAACCTGGCCGGGGCAGGGGCTGCCATCCCAGCGAGAATCACGATCGCAGCACAGATGCTCATCCGCCTCATCGGCTCTGATCATGGCATACTTTGGGTTATAATTTCAGTGGGAGCTTGCCCATGCCAAAGTGCATCAACCACCCCGATGTCGAAGCCGAGGCGATCTGCTCGGTGTGCGGACAAGCATTTTGTCACGAATGCTTGGTCCCGGGCTCCGACCCGCCGATCTGTACGACCTGCGCCATCAATCGAGCCGGGGCCGAGGTCGCGTCAAAGCCGGCAGCACCGGCGGCCGTCCCGGACAATGCACCGGTGAGGTCCCACAGCCATCGCGCCTTTTTCTGGATCGCAGGGATTCTGGTCCTCGCGATCATCGGCGAGCTCATCTGGATGATTGGCCAGAAACCGGCTCCGGTCCAGGTTTCAAAGACCCCGGAAGTCGCTCGCGTGTTCGCCATGGACCATCTCATCCTTGTGCAAAGCGCGCTTGCCGATGCCTACCAGCAGCAAGGCCGGTATCCGGATCTTGCCGCCATTGAGCCGCTCGTCCCCGATGATGTCGCCCAGGCGATCCGGGCGGGCCGCATCACCATGACACGAACGCCGGATGGATTCCTCCTGCGGATGCAACCGGAGGGAGGCGGACCACCCCTGGTCATGAATCAGGACGGCGATCTGGTTATTCCCCAGGAGGGAGCTTCACCATGAAAGAACGCGGCTTTACCCTGCTGGAGATCCTGATCGTCGTGGCGCTGATCGGCATTCTGGCCGCGATTTCAATTCCCAATGTCAAGCGGGTTCTCGTCAAAGCCCGCATGCTTGAAGCGCCAAACATGATCAACATCCTCTATGAAGACGAGCTGATCTACAACCGGGATACCGGGACCTTTTGGCCGAAAAAGCCAGGACACCACAAGCTGTACGGGGGCAATGTCAGACCGCGCCCCTTGCCGGGGACCGGGAAAACCTATCGCGGCTTACACTACCTCTACCGGATCTACCACCTCAGACATGGCAAGGGCGTCCGGATCTATGCCTTTGCGAACCGGCGCATGCGCCACTGCCGGTACGATGTCGACGGAGACCGCTTCCCCGACGCCTGGGTCAAGGACGACGGAGGCCCGATCATCCACTACCGGAACGATCTGACCAACACCCGCATCCACGTCAGGTTCTGAGCAGAGATCGCCCAGCCACCGGAGCGGGGCATCCGTGGCCCAGGCATGAATCCAGTGGCTTTCTCATCACATGACGCACGGGATGACATCACGCGTCCGTGCCCCATCCCGTTCAGACAGCACCGGGTCACGTTGCCCGGGTTGAGTATCACACGACGTACTCGCCGTCCTTGATGATCTCCACGGTTCGGCCGTCCGGATGAATGACCACGGCGTGAGCGATCTGCACGGCGTTTCCCTTGGCGTAGACGATGTCCTGATGGACGACGGTCTGAGGCGACCGGAAGTCCGCCACGCCGGTGACGCCACCGAGGTGATCCGAACGCCCGAACGCCCAGTGGAACCCGGCCTTTTCGTCCTCGAGGACGTTCCCGGTCACTTGAGCCATCTCGTTGACACCGAACGCCACCTCCGCGATGTTGGTCCGTGCTGGATCCTCCGCGAAGGTCTCGGCATACCGGCCGGCGACCGGCCCGTCTCCCTCGACGATCCCAACGTGATTGGCATTGACGTGGAAGAGCACCAGCTCCCCGTCCTCGATGACGGGGATCGTCCCGGCCGTCCACGATGGCACACCCTCGATCTCACCCTCGTACGGCACCTCAAACGTTTCGCCCGAGGGGAGGTTGATGATCCGGTCCCCCTCCTTGAACCGCGGCAGGAATCCATCGTCGATCTCTGGCTCGCGGTTGCGGATGTCGAACCAGCACCGGTGTCCCGTCGAGAACTGCACGTCGACGAGGACAGCGCCTTTCATCGCATCGGCGATGACCTGGCACCGGCGCGCAACTTCGGCGTAGTCGGCGGCAAGGGCAGATTGTTCCATCCGCTTGCTGACGCCGGGCATTGACGCGGCGCGAAAGTCCTCGTTTTCCTTGGCGATCTCCTCGAGCGGTGCCGTGGCGGAGTACTCCGTCATGGCGACGACGAGCGTCGAGCCTTTCAGGGCGTCGAGAAGATTGATCTCTTCTCCCTCGAGCCACCCCGTTTCGGGAAGGTCGCTGTTGTTGGCACCTGTCGCGGGATAGGTCAGCATCGGGTTGACCGTAAAGCCGCGTTGATGGCCAAGACGGGCAAACATCTCCCGCCACTCCTCGGCCATCTCCCTGCGCGCACGCCACTCCTCGTTGTCGGAGATCCCGTCGTGGGGCAGATCGACGGCGATGGTTACGATTTCTTCAGGTTGCGGGTCGAATACATCGATCAAGAGCTTCTCTAGGTCAAACACGGCGCCTCCTTTCCGGATCGAACCGGGCCTCTGACGATCCGGGCATTCGATTGTACTCCGCCCGTCCGGGTGCGTTATGCTCCGCCCATGATCGATACCGACCTTCACGATGCCCTCACCGTCGCGGTGGCTGGAACCGGCCACCTCGGCCAGCACCACGTCCGCCTCGCCGCCTCGAACCCGGCGGTCCGCTTTCTCGGCGCCTACGACCGGGACCGGGACCGTCTGGAGGCGATCTGCTCGAAATACGGCGCGGCAGCCCTGCCCGATCTCGAAGCTGCCGCTCGGGCCGACGCCGTCATCGTTGCTACCCCCACCGTGACGCACCGCGAGGTCGCCGGTTTCCTGCTCGACCACGGCTGCCACGTCCTGGTCGAAAAACCGGTCGCCGCAACGGTGGCAGAGGCTGAGGAGCTCGTTGATCTGGCTGCCCGGAACGGCACGATTCTCGCCGTTGGTCACGTGGAGTTTCACAATCCGGCCGTCCACGCCGCGCTCAAGATCGCCAGCGGCGTCCGCTACCTGGAGGCGCAGCGTCTCTCGCCGTTCACGGCACGGTCGGTCGACGTCGACGTCATCCTCGACCTGATGATTCACGACATCCAGATCACGCTGGCCGTGGCCGGTGAGCAACCCTCCGAGATCCGTGCCGTCGGCGTCCCCGTGCTGACTGACAAGGTTGATCTCTGCCACGGTTGGGTCGAGTTTCCTTCCGGGCTGGTGGCGAACCTGACGGCGAGCCGCGTTTCAGCCGAGCGCGTCCGCAAGCTCCGGTTGTTCGCCCAAGACAGCTACTTCTCGATCGACTACGCCGATCAGACCGTGCACTCGGCCCGCCTGCAACGGGGTCCTGCCGGCGTTCAGATCGTTCCCCAGCATATCGACGTCACGCCGCAAGAGCCGCTCGCCGCCGAGCAGAACGCGTTCTTTGGAGCGTGCCGCGGCGAAACCGCCCCAATCGTCGATGGCGCCGCTGGCGCCGCCGCCCTCGCCGTAGCCATCGAAATCCGCGAACGGACCGCCCGCCGCTGAGTCGCCCCGGGCGGTCTCATCGCCACCACGGAGAGGCATACGGAGAAGGAAGAACACCGTCGCTTCTCGTCCCGCGGTTCCTGGTCCAACGGCTGTTCTCGTTGAGTAGGGGACAGTGTTCAATTCATTAGAGCTAATCTCCCAAGCACGCAACCCCTGCCAACCGTCAAGACGTGGCACGGCGAGGAGGTCCGTCCGTGCCGTCCGGTGGCCGCGTGCCGCCGCTGCGGTGTGGTAGGCTGGCGCCCCGATGGACAATCTCCCCCGGTTGTTACGCTCGCCGCGCCGGGCGCACCTGGTCCTCTCGGATAGGGCGGCGTTCTCTGGATATGCCGCCGGGAAGGCCGGGGTGCGTGAGGGCGAGGTCGTCTTCAACACGTCGATGACCGGCTACGAGGAAATGCTGACGGATCCCTCGTACCACGGTCAGATTCTGGTATTGACGGTGGCCCACGTCGGTCAAACCGGCATCAACGCGGCCGACGCCGAGTCCAATCGCGTATGGGCGCGAGCGCTGATCGTACAAGACCTCGATGAGGTGCCGTCCTCCTGGCGCGCCGAGGAGGCGCTCGAGGCGTGGCTGAAGGCCCGCGGAGTGACGGTTGGATGGGGGTTCGACACGCGAGCGATCGTGCGCCACGTCCGGACACACGGAGCGATCCCCGGCATTCTGGTCGCTGACGGAAGCGATCCGGACGGACTCCTGGCGGCTGCCCGGGAGGCCCGCGGTACCGACGGCGTCGACCTCGCCCGGGAGGTCGCCTGCGGGGAACCGTACGCCTGGACCGAGGGTCCGTGGCCCGGGATGGCTCGCGGGAACCCGGACGGACCACTGGTCCGCGTCGTCGATTTCGGGGTGAAACGCTCGATCCTCCGGCGGCTGATTGGCGAGGGTTTTCGCGTCGAGGTCGTCCCACCGGCACGCGGACCTGAAACGCTCTTGGCGGGCGAGGTGGCCGGCGTCGTGCTGTCGAACGGCCCGGGGGATCCAGGCGCGGTCGATGGCGGTCGCGAGCTGGTGACGGCGCTCATCGGCCGCAAGCCGCTGCTCGGCATCTGCCTCGGACACCAGATCCTCGGCCTGGCGCTGGGCGGCCGGACGGTCAAGCTGCCGTTCGGACACCACGGCGGTAACCATCCGGTGCGCGAGCTGGCCACCGGCCGGGTCCTCATCACAGCACAGAACCACAACTACGCCGTGGAGGAAGCCTCGTTGCCCCGCGAAATCGAGGTCACCCACATCAACCTGACCGACGGAACGGTCGAGGGGATTGCTCTGCCGCGCCTCGGTCTCGAGTCCGTCCAGTTTCACCCCGAGGCGGCACCGGGACCCAACGACGCTGCTGGCCTCTTCGCCCGCTTCGCCGAACGGTGCCGGGCAGGCTTGGAGGTCTCGTGAGCCCGGCGCCGCGCACCGTCTGCATCCTCGGCGCGGGTCCGATCCGGATCGGGCAGGCCTGCGAGTTCGACTACTCGGGCGTTCAGGGGGTCAAGGCCCTGAAGGAAGAGGGGTGCCGGGTCGTCCTCGTCAACTCCAACCCGGCAACGGTGATGACCGACGTCCGGTTGGCCGACCGCACGTACGTGGAGCCGCTCGACCTGACAACGGTGACGGCGGTGCTCGAACGGGAGCGCCCCCAGGCGCTCATCCCGACCCTTGGCGGGCAGACGGCGCTCAATCTGGCCGTGGAGCTCGAGGAGGCCGGTGTGCTCGAGCGGCTCGGGGTCGAGCTCCTCGGCGCATCGGCGCGCTCGATCCGGCTGGCCGAGGACAGGGAGGCGTTCCGGCGGGCCATGGAGAATGCGGGGCTCCCGGTCCTTCCGGCGCGAACGGTCCACTCGGTCGAGGAAGGGATGGCGGCCGCAGCGGAGTTCGGGCTGCCGCTGATCGTCCGGCCCTCCTTCACGTTGGGCGGGTGGGGCGGTGGCACGGCCCGGACCGCCGAGGAGCTTCGGGAGCAGCTCAGGCGCGGGCTCGATGCCTCTCCGGCGCACGAGACGCTCGTCGAGACGTCGGTGCTCGGATGGAAGGAGTTCGAGCTCGAGGTCATGCGCGACGAAGGCGGCACCTTCGTCGTCGTCTGCTCGATTGAGAACGTTGATCCGATGGGTGTGCACACCGGCGACTCGATCACCGTCGCCCCGGCCCAGACATTGACCGACCGCGAAATCCAACGCCTGCGGGACGCGGCACGCGGGGTGCTCGATGCCGTCGGCGTCGCGACGGGCGGCGCCAACGTCCAATTTGCGGTCAATCCGAAGGACGGCCGTTTCGCCGTCATCGAGATGAATCCGCGCGTTTCCCGCTCCTCGGCGCTGGCCTCCAAAGCGACGGGGTTTCCCATTGCCCGGCTGGCGGCCAAGGTCGCCCTGGGCCGCCGCCTCGATGACCTGCTCAACGACATCACGAAAACGACTCCAGCCTCGTTCGAGCCGGCGCTCGATTACGTCGTCGTGAAGATCCCACGGTTTGCGTTCGAGAAGTTCCCCGGTGCCAGCCCCTTGCTTGGGACGTCGATGAAGGCCGTCGGCGAGGTCGCCGCGATTGGGCGCAGCTTCGAAGAGGCGCTGCTCAAGGCGATCCGCTCCCTCGAAATCGGCCGGGACTCGCTCGATGCGCCTCCGGCCGTCGCGCGCGCCACCGACGTGGAGCTCGAACGCCGGCTTGAGCGCCCATCACTGGAGCGGCTGTGGGAGGTGGCCGAGGCCCTCCGCAGGGGGTGGGAGATCGGAGCGCTGCACCGGATGACCCGGATCGACCCGTGGTTCCTGCACCGGATCGCCGGCCTCGTGGCCGCCGCCGGAGCGTTGGCCAGCAGCGGTCCCGGAGCCGGGACGATCCGGGCGGCCAAGCGGCTCGGGATGGCAGACGCCCAGCTTGCCCGGCTCTGGGGTCAGACGGAAGCCTCGATCCGCCGTCAGCGGCTGGAGGCGGGGTGCGGCCGGGTCCGGCGGCGGGTCGACACATGCGCCGCCGAATTCGCCGCCCAGACGCCGTACCTTTACGGCTCCTTCGGCGACGCCGATGAGATGCCGCGAACCCGGCGGCCCGTCCTCATCCTCGGCGGCGGCCCGGTGCGGATCGGCCAGGGGATCGAGTTCGATACCTGTTGCGTCGAGGCGGTGGCTGGCCTCAACGCCGAAGCTTTCGAGGCCGTCATGGTCAACTGCAACCCGGAAACGGTCTCCACCGACTACGACGCCGCGGACCGCCTGCACTTTGACCCGCTGCACCGGGAAGACGTGCTCGACATTTGCGACGCTGAAAGGCCCGTCGGCGTCATCGTCCAGCTCGGCGGGCAAACGCCGCTGAGCCTGGCGGCCGACCTGGAAGACGCCGGCGTGGCCATCATGGGGACGAGCCGTGAGGCGATCGACCGGGCCGAGGATCGCGGACGGTTCAGCAGCCTCCTTGAACAGTTGCACCTGACG
>WGCW01000138.1 GCA_015493585.1 Acidobacteriota bacterium | reverse complement strand
CGCCAAGGCAACCGGTCGCGGGGAGAGCGCCCGAGGGAGCGCGGACTTCAGTCCGCATCGTACGCTCAACGCGTTCTGGTACAAAAAGATGCGGACTGAAGTCCGCGCTCCAAAGCTGCCTCCGGCCGACGGCGCACAGCGCAACAACCTCGCAAGGGATTCATCGCGGCTGGCGCCGGGAAATGTGCTAATCTTTGGGGCGTAGATGGCTGGGGAGGTGTGAGATGTCCTTCAAGTCGTTGACGCGTTTCGGATGTACCGCATTGCTTGTGGTTGGGCTGGCCGGTTGCGGCAGCAAGCCGATCGTGGGGATCCTCTTGCCGAGGACCGGTGCTGCCAGCAACTACGGTGCGTCGCTGGAAAGTGGGATCCGTGTGGCCTTGGCTCAAGCGCGGGAGAAGCATGAGCTGCCGGCCAATTTTGACGTGGTATGGGCGGATTCAAAGTCGGAACCAGCTGTGGCGGTTTCCCAGCTGGACAAGATGGTTCACACGAATCACATCAAGATGGTCCTTGGAGGGGCGACGAGCGCCGAGGCGCGCGCGCTGTTGCCGGAGCTCAAGAAACTCAACATCGTCTGCCTGTCTCCCTCGGCGTCCGCGCCAGGGCTGGCCAAGGCGAGTCCGTTCTTCTTCCGGATCTATCCGTCGGACGAGCTCGAGGGAGGACGTGCCGGGCAGTTCCTCTACGAGACACTGAAGGTCAAAAGGACGCTCGTCTTCACGGACGAGTCCGATTACAGCAAGGGGATCGAGCCCGAGTTCAAGCATCAGTACTCGACGGTCATGGGCGGGAAGATTCTTGGAGATGTGGCGGTCAATACGAAGGGTTGGCAGACCGGTGCCGCCAAGGTGCTCACCAAGGACAAGCCCGGCGCGGTGTATCTGATTGGATATGCAAAACAGATCGTCGACATTCTGCATTTTCTCAAGAAGCAGCACTATCAGGGACGGATCGTGACGACGTCGGCCTTCTACACGGGCAACATGATCCAGAAAGCGGGCGATGTGGCCAACGGCGTGTTCCTGCCATTGCCGCCGTTTGATCGCACCTCGAAGGACCCGCTCATCCAACAGTTCGTCCACCGGTACATGGACACCTACGAGCGGGCTCCTGACATTTTTGCCGCTCATGGCTACGATGCGATGCGGATCGTGATCAAGGTCATGAAGCTGGCCAAGCCGCCCGCGACGGATGAGATCCAGAAGGCGCTCCACTTCGGGATCAGTGAGTTCAAGGGCGTCACGGGACCGATCCTGTTCGATGATTACGGTAACGTGAAGCACTATCCCAAGATGTTCATCGTGGCCAACGGGCAGCTTCGTTCGTACGAGTCCTACCTCAAGCAGGAGCAGGCTCGCATTCGGCGCCAGGTTCTCAATATCCTGGCGCAGTGAAGCTGGACCTGCGATGACACGACATGGACGGCGGGGCGTGTGTGCGGCACGTCCCGGGGGGGCGCGCGTATCGGGGCGTGCCGGCGGGGAGGATCTCTGACATGGAAGCGTTGCGTGTGCTCTGGCGGCACCGGGCGCTCGTCGTGGTCCTCGTCCGGCGCGAGCTCGCCGCACGGTACCGGGCGTCGCTCCTCGGCTACTTCTGGTCGCTGCTCAACCCCCTGATGCTGCTGGCCGTCTATGCGGTGGTATTTACGACGGTCTTCAAACCGCGGATGGCCGGAGCGCAACCGTATGCGCTCTTCCTGTTCGCCGGCCTCCTCCCGTGGCTCTTCTTCTCCGGCGCTCTGCTCGATGCCGCGGTGACGCTCGTCGACAACGGATCGCTGCTCGCAAAGGTCGTCTGCCCAGCGGAGATCTTTCCCGCCGTGACCGTGCTGTCCCATCTCGTGCATCACATTTTGGCCCTGCCGGTACTGCTGGTTGCCCTTGCGGGCTGTGCCGCTGCCGGATGGCACCCCTTCCCGTGGACGATCGTGCTGCTGCCGCTCGCCCTGATCCCGTGGCTCCTGACCGCGGGTGGGCTGGCGCTCGCCATTTCCGCGCTAGCAGTCCATTTTCGCGATATCCGTGACCTGGTTGCGAACCTGCTCAACCTGCTGTTCTTTGGGACGCCGATCATCTACACGTTACATGGGATCCACTCCCATGTGTTGTGGGAGCTGCTCCGGCTCAACCCGATGACCGGTTTGATACGGGTGTACCGGAGTCTCGCGTTTGGCGGGTACATCGCCGGGCCGCTCGAATGGGTGATCGCGATGGGAACCGGTGTGATCGTGTGGCTCGCCGGTGCATGGCTCTTTGGACGGTTGCGGGACACGCTGGTGGAGGCTGTATGAAGGGGCGTGTACGTCTCGATGACGTGCGCAAGGTCTACCGCCGTCTTGCCATGCGCGGCCGCCTTCAAAGTCTCAAGGGCGCTTTGCTCCACGGTGATCTCGTACGGGGGTTGAAGGCAAACGAAGGGTTCGTCGCGGTCGACGGTGTCAGCCTCGATGTTGCCCCCGGTGAGGCCGTCGCGCTGATCGGGCCGAACGGATCGGGGAAATCGACGCTCCTCAAGCTCATCAGCGGGATTTTGAAGCCGACATCGGGTACGGTTGACGTCGATGGCCGGGTGACGGCTCTGATCGAGCTTGGTGCAGGCTTCCATCCAGAGATTACGGGACGGGAGAATGTGCTGATCAACGGCATGCTCCTTGGGTTGTCCCGCGCTGAGGTCGAGACGAAGCTTGATGAGATCATCCGCTTTGCAGACATCGGCGAATTCATCGATCAACCGGTCAAGACGTACTCCTCTGGGATGTTCGTCCGGCTCGGTTTTGCCGTGTCAGTAGCGGCGGATCCCGATATTCTGCTGATCGACGAGGTGCTCGCCGTTGGTGATGCCGCCTTCACGAGACGATCACTCGACCGGATCGCCCGGATGCGGCGGGAAGGCGTGACACTGATCATCGTCTCCCACGATCTCGATCTCGTTGGCCACCTGGCCGATCGTGCCGTGTACCTGAAGCAGGGGCGCGTGGTCTTGGAGGGTCTGGCCGACACGGCGGCGGCCCGCTACCGCAGCGATGTCGCTGGAGACGAAGCGGGGAATGAAGCGGCGAGTGCAGCGCCGGTGCGGGTGATCGAAGAGGGGAGGCGGTGGGGCAACGGCGACGTCGAGATTCTCAAGGTCAGCTTTTCCAGCGGCGGCGTTGCGATGCGGGTGATTCCGTCGGGTGCCGATTGCACGGTGCACATCGCCTACAAGGTCAACCGGCCGGTGACAGATTTTGGCTTCGGCCTGGCCTGGCACCGGGCCGATGGGACAAGCGTCGCCGGGCATAACACGTTCCTCGATGGCATGGAGCCGGTCCGGCTGGAAGGCGAGGGCGAGATGCGCTGTCATTACCCGGTGCTCGATCTTGCGCCCGGCGACTACGTCATCGATGCGGCGATTCACGCCCGGGAGGGTTTGGCCTACGACTACTGGTGCCAGGCGGCACGGCTGAGAGTGACGTCTGCCGTCGAGTGGCCCGGTGTGTGGGCGCCGGATCACCGGTGGGAGACCGATCGCGCCGTCTTTTCCGGGGAAGGAACAGCATCCCCAACACGATGAAGCCGCCCACGCCGGCCGTGCCGAGACCAACGAAGAACGGCGCCCTGGACCACCAAACGGTCACCGTATGTGTCCCGGCTGGAAAGCGAATGCCGAGACGGCACAGGTTGACCAGTGTGATGGGGACGGGTCTGCCGTCGATCCGCGCCTTCCATCCCGGTGAGAAGGCCTGATCGAGGACGAGCAAGCCGGGGCCGGCGGAGATGGTTCGAATACGCCACGCGGAGGGTGTCCGGCCGAGGAGGCGTGCCGAGGCAGGCCGGTACTGTGTCACTCCGCTGTGGGTTGCGATGGTGACAGCATCGGCTCCGGGAACGCTGGCGGGATCTTCGAGCTGATGCCAGGCTGCTTCCCGTGATGGGACCCTGATCTCCCGGATGGCCGTCCACAACGCCGGAGCTGGCCGCGCGAGGCGCATCACGGCGACCGGCGAACCGGCCACGGTGAGTGTCCGCGATGCAGCAATGTCGCCAGATGCGGGAAGCGTCCGGCGCCGGAGGATCGCGTCGATCCCAAGGTGACGTGCGGTGTGCGCAACGGCCGGGGGTTTCGTTCCGGCGAGCCTGAGAGCGGCATCGGCGCTCCACCACGGTTCGAGCCCATCAGGTCCGAGGCACCCGCGGTAACGGATCCCGAAAGGCGTGCCGTAAAACCGGAACGCTTGAGCAAATTCGCTGCGGCTCTGGGCAACGGGGGATGGAACGCCTGGCGACGGGTTCGTCCGCAACCTGCCAAACGGTGTTAGGAGCTGTTCGGCGGCTCGAGCATCCTTTCCGAGAATATCCATCGTGCGCGAAGAAGTGGTATAGGTCTGTGATGAGTCCCAGATCAGCATCGACCGTCCTTCAAGGACGAGCTGTGTCACCAGTGAGGGGATCAGCAGCAGCTCCGGCGCGGAGGCGGCGGCGATCAAAGGAACGAGCTGGAACACGGCATCTTCACGCACCGAGCGGGAGATCGAGGCAGCGACGCCGGGCCTGTCAAGGTTCGGGGCGGAGGCGGGGTCGAGCCGGGAAAGCGTCGTCCTGGCGCCTTGTGCCGTCATCAGCGGCGCTGCGAGGATCATCGTGATGAGACCCAACACGGCCGCAACGCGGCGGAACGTCTTCGGACGCTGGCGAACCGCTGTGACGCCCCGTGCGAGGATCGGAATCGCGGCCAGAAAAGCAAGGAGGAGGAACTTGATGGCGTAGCGGAAGCTCCCAAGCGGCCGGATCAATCGCGCGGCGGCTACGAGGATGCCGGGGGTAGCGGCCAGAACCGTGGCTGCCACAAGGACCGCGGTCCACCAGCGGTTCTTCCGTTGCCATGTGCCGAGAAGGATCAACGCCAGCGCGATCGTGCCAGCATGCAGATTGACCTCATAACGGATCCACGGAAAGGAGGGTGCCGCCCAGAATCCGTCTGGAGCGAACGGGCCAGGAGCGCCGTACAAATGCGGGAAGAGAAGCTCGGGCCATCGGGCGGGCCGGAAAGCGTCCGCAGCAATCGAGCCGTGGGGGAGGCCGAGCACGGCACGATGGCTCGAGGGATAGCTCGAGAGGAATGGAATGAGCAAGGGGGCGGCGAGAGCTGCGGCGAGGAGTGGAGCAGCGAGGAGTGGGACCCTTCTCGTGAGCTTTGGCTGACCGTCTCCAACGAGGAGGACGACGAACCACACGATCCACCCCATTGCTGCGATGACCGGTTCTCCAGCATAGATCCCAAGCGCTCCGATGACGGCGCCTGCTGCAATCCGGCGTGCAATCTTCATCGGATTACGTGGCAGCCGGACTGCCGTTCGGATGAGCCACGGCGTCCACGCCAGAGCGGCGATGGAGTTCGTGAACGCGAGCTGTGAGAAGGCGATCCCCGCACCGGCGGCAAATGACGCGCCTGCAATGGCCGGCCGCCGTGCGTGGCCCATGCGGCGAAGCAAGAAATAGGCTCCGAAGCCTAAAAGAAGCACATGAAGCACGTCGTGCAAGGTAAGAGCGATAGCCGGTGGGAGGACGGCGAAGAGCCACGTCGTTGGGTAGAGAACCATCGTGTTTGGGTCGGCCAGCATTGGGATGCCCGCGTCGATCGTTGGATCGACGAACGAAATACGGCCGGTGACGAGCCTGGAGGCAGCCTGGAGCCGCCAGCCGAGGTGGTCTGACAGATTGTCGCGGAAGCAGAGGATCTTGCCGCCGCTCAGGCCCGGGAGGAAGAGGATCACAAGCACGGCGGTGAGGACACCGCCGATCAGCAAACGCCGCCGGTCGGACGGGAGCCAGGAAGATTGCTGCATCGTTGGCTTCGATACCATATCACTCCCCGGTACGGCTGGGTTCGTAGCGCCGGTGGCTTTGGCTGGGACCACCCAACTGAGCTGGTCTTCCGGCATCCCTCCTCGCTGTGGCCGGTCTGCCAAGTTCGACCGGGCTCGGAAGTGACATTTTTTTGTATCGCGGCCGGAGAGAAATGTCATTTTCCGTCGGGAACGGCCTGCTGCCGGCCGCGTCTGGAAGGCCAGTACCGGGGCTGG
>WGCW01000137.1 GCA_015493585.1 Acidobacteriota bacterium | reverse complement strand
GGCGAGATCCTTCGCGGCGCGCCTTCGGCACGCCGCTCAGGATGACAGGGGGAGGTGTCTTCCTGAGGCGGCGGAGCCTTTCCCATTTTGTCATTCTGAGGAGGCGTAGCCGACGAAGAATCTGGGCGGGGGAACGACCGCAAGAAAAAGGCAACCGCGGAGGGCGCAGAGAGCGCAGAGAGAAGAGCAGGACAGAGGCACAAGGGGGAAGAGATGGTCTACCAGCCGGCCGGTCGCGCGGGTTTTTGCGTGTGGTTTCACCGTTTCTCCGGCTTTCCGCGCCAAATGCGATCCCGGCCATTTCTTGGGGGCAAGCCCCACCTGGCGCCTTCGGATCTCTCGATCCTCGTTGGCTTTTCCGGAAGGGCAACGCCCTCGTCGTGTGGGGCCATTGCGGTGGAGCCGATGACGCGCAGAATTCCGGCGTGCGGCGGCATTTTCCCGTGAGAGTCACGGTACAATGACGTTCGCCCATGAGGAACCGTGCACCTTTCTCGTCGTGTCCGTTGACCGTGCTGGTCCCGCTTCCTGGGCGGCGCCGCTGGACCGGTCCATTCGTCATCGGTGTGGTCCTGCTTCTGTTGACGAACGTCCCGTGGATCGTGGCCCGGATTGGGGTGCACGTGATGGTGCCAGCCAGTGTGAGGGAGATGTCGCCGGGGCTGCTACTCGGTGGGAACGTGCTGGCGATTGTTTTCCTTGCAATTGCCGTACTCAGGTTGGTGACCGATGTCGATCCGGCGGGACGCATGGCGAGGAAACTCAGCCGCCGTGGAGATCACCGGGGAGCTGCCGAAATCTACCTTCGGGCTGGGAAACGGAGAACCGCACTGGGTGCCTTCAAGCGCGCCCGCGCGTGGGCAGATGCTGCCCGGATCGCCCAGTCGCTCGGTCAAAAGGAGGAGGCCGCCGGGCTCTTCAAACGGGCCGGTGGCGAACATCTCCGCGACGCCGCACGGATCTACAGCGGCCTGGGAGATGACCAGGCGGTCCGGCAGTGTTACCAGGAGCTTGCCCAGTGGCACATCGCCGCAGAACGATACGCGCAGGCTGCCGTCGCCTGGTTTAAGGCCGGAGAACCGATGCATGCGGCCCGCGCCGCCGGACTCGCGCTCGACCGTGGCGAGCTGCGGCCTGGCATCGAGGAATACCGCATCGCCGTCCAGGCGGCGGAATCGGCCCGAAACCATCCACTACTTGCACGTCTTGCCGAGCAGGTGCCCGATTACGAACGAGCGGCAGCATCATGGGCCGCGGCTGGAGAGCTCGAGCGCGCCGCCCGGGCGTTGACCCGCATTGGCCGCCTTCGCCAGGCCGCCGAGTACCTGGATCGTGCAGGTCAGAGCAAACAGGCCACGTTGATGCTCTACCGGTTTGTCAAGGAACGGGTGGCCCGGCACGAACCGCTCGAGACGCCCGTTCACAGTCTCACGTCCTCCAGTGATGGATTGACCCTCGGCCAGCTGGCGGACCGGGTGCTCGGGAGGCTTCGAGACGCCGGCCTGGACGACGAGTTCCTTGACCTTCTTCAGGAGCTTGGCCGGATCGATGATGCAGTGGCCTGGCTCTCGGCGCACGGGAGACGTGAAGAGGCGGCGGATGTGGCGTATCAGGCTCAGAGATGGGACCTGGCGGTCCCGCTGCTCGAAGATCTCGGCCGGTGGGGAGAGGCCAGCGATGTCTATGAGTTGATGGGGGATCTGCCGAACGCTGCACGCTGTGCCGAGGCTGGAGAGGAAGACGAGCGGGCGCTCGCCCTGTACCAAAGGGCCGGAGATCGGGAGGCCGCCGCGCGTTGCATGGCGCGTCTCGGCGAGGTCCAGGATGCTTTGAAAGAGCTGGTCTCCATTGGGGAGTTCGATCAAGCGTGGGAGCTGCTGCGGGTTCAGCCCGGGCGCGTTCCCGATATCCCCGAAGTTATTTTGGACCTCGCAGAATCGCTGCACACCCGTGGGCGGCTCTACGATGCGATCGCGTGCCTCCAGAGGGCGGTCAGCGGTGTTGCCTTGACGCCGAAACGAATCCCACCGGCCCTTGCATTGGCCCGGTTCCTCGTTGAAGCTGGTGATCTGCAGTCCGCCATGCGGCAGATTCACCGGATTCTCGAGCTGGACTACTCGCATCGTCCGGCGCAGGAGCTTGGCAGAAAGATTCAGCAGTTGCTCTCCGTCCGCTCTCCGGCCGAAACGCAGGCGTTCGAGGCTGCACGCCCCTCCACACTGCTCGCTCCACAGGCCGAGCACGAACGGTATGAGATCGTCACCGAGCTCGGCCGGGGTGGGATGGGCGTTGTCTTCAAAGCGACCGACCGGAAGCTCGAGCGGATCGTCGCGGTCAAGGTTCTCCGCACGACGTCCGCTGTCGAGGCGGAGCGGTTGGAGCGTGAGGCCAAGGCTGCCGCAACGCTCAACCATCCGTCGATCGTCACCGTCTACGATTTCGAAAAAGGGCTAGGCTCCTACCTGATCGCGATGGAGTACGTAGATGGCTCGCCGCTGGACAAGGTGCTCAAGGAAGCTCCGCAGAGGATCCAGACCAATCTCGCCACGATCCTGCCCGCGTTGGCGGAGGCTGTTGCCTACGCCCACGACCAGAAGGTCATTCACCGGGATCTCAAACCGGGGAACATCCTGCTCACCGCGAGCAACAGGGTCAAGATCTTCGACTTCGGCATTGCTGCCCGCCTCGACAAGAGTGGTGGGGAGGCTGCCAAGATCTGCGGGACTCCATTCTACATGGCGCCGGAACAGATTCGGGGAGACCCGCCATCTCCATCGAGTGATATCTACTCGCTCGGCGCAACCTTCTACCACCTGGTGACGGGACATCCACCGTTCACGCGGGGCAACGTCTTGGAGGCGCACCTCAAAGAAGTCCCAGCTGATCCCGCTGCGGATGCCCCGTGGCTTCCAGATGGCCTTTCTGAGATCATCCTGCGCTGCTTGAAAAAGGATCCGGCCAGCCGGTATGCCAACGCGCACGAGCTCTACTGGGACCTGGTCAATGTGCTGGGAACGGGCCGCTTCGATTCCGGTGGGGGAAATGGATAATGCTGGTATGAACCTTCGCGTGTTGTGGCGCAGACCCGAGGTACGGTTTCTGGTTCTTTTCCTCGTCATCCTTGGGGTGGCGTTCACGACGATTGCGCTTCGCCCGGTCAATGACGCGTTCGTCGTTCCATACACCAGATGGGTGGCCAGAGTCTCCGCGCAGGTTCTGAGCGTGTTTGGCGAGAACGTGTCAAGGCAGGGGTGTACCTTGAGCTCCCCCAGGTTCTCGGTCACGATCTACAACGGGTGTAACGGATTGATCGCAACCTTGATTTTGCTTTCGGGCGTTCTCGCATTTCCTGCTCGCTGGACCGGCAAGGTGATCGGGGTCATTGGCGGCATCCTCGCGGTTCAGATCATCAACCTGATTCGCATCGTGTCCCTGTTCTACATCGGCGTCTTCTTCCCGAAGCTGTTCAACCAGGCGCACATCTTCGTCTGGCAGTCGATCGTGATCCTCGTCAGTGTCGTCCTCTGGATCGTCTGGGCGCGGGCCTTCGGAGCCGTCTCGCCGGGAGATGCCTGACGTGTACCGGAGGTTCCTGCGCCGTCTTCCGCTGGCCTTCGCCGGAGGACTCTTAATCTGGCTCCTGATCAGGCCTGGCCTTGATGCGGGCGTCAGCTGGCTCGCACAGACGCTGATCCGGTCGTTTGAGGTTCCTCGTGTGACGCGTCTCGTTCCAACCAGTCACCACGCCGACGTTCAACGGGAGGATTTTCGCCCGGATTCGAAAGTTCCGTCCATTCCGCTGACGCCGGTGCATTTCAACACGATCGTGCTGCTCGCCCTCTTTTTCTCGTTGCCTCGTCCCTTTTCCCGCCGACAGCTCGAGCGTCTGCTGATGGGCTGGAGCATCCTGTTTTTCCTCCAGACGGTCAACCTCATGGCTCATGTCAAATTCATGTATGCCACGGCTCTCGGACCTTGGAGCACCGCCAATTACTCGGCTTTCGCCAGGAACTTTTGGGGGTACCTCAGGTACTTCACGGATTTGCCGGGACAGCTTGGCGCCCCGTTTCTCATCTGGGTTGGGTTCAACTGGGATCTGTTCATGGAGATCATCCGGCTTGCTCCCGAGGCGCCACCGGGGAAGAGGGGGGCCGGTAGAGGCGGCAGCTCGGGTCAAGTCAGCCGGAAAAAACGGAAGAAACGATGACCACATGAGGGCGGAGGATCATCCGGAAGGCCTGCTCAGCTGGTATCATTCTTCAGGCTCAAGGGGGCCGGAGTGGCGGAACGGAAGACGCAGAGGACTTAAAATCCTTTGGCCGTACGGCCGTGCGGGTTCGAATCCCGCCTCCGGCACCACGAGGTCCGGCTGAGGTGCCCGGTGTTGTCCTGCGCGGCACCGTGGCTTCCCCTCGGGACCTGGAGCACCCGGACGGATGACGTATGAAGGGAAGCTACCGTTCGATCTCCAACCCCTCTTCGACCTCGGGTTCCGGCTCGGTGAAAAGAATTGCGGCCTGACTGACCGGTACGAACATCGTGTGAATGCGTCCGCGGACTTGAACCTGGAGCTGGTACCAGCCTTGGGGGGAAACGGCAACGAGCGTGGCGGCTGTTCCCTTGGCATCGACCAGCGGGCAGTACAACGAAACCTTCCCTGGAATCTCCATCGTGTCTCCTTTCCTCGTGTCCCGAGTATACCGTTCCGTCCGGCCGGAGCTATTGGCCAGGCTGGTAGCTGCGCACGGGGCGGTAGACGGCATCGTTGGTTCCCGGGTTTCCGACGCCTCCATCGACCTTGGTCGCGTAACCGTACCACGGACTTTGGGCATCGCTGCACGTGATCACGAGGTATCCGGAAACCAGCTGTGAAACGCCGAAGCTCGCCAGACTACGTTGTTGCAGGCCCGCCTGTGCGAAGTTGATCTGTCCGGTGCCAACAGTCTCTCCGTTGCTGGAGTGGATCTCAATCGTGAACTGTGCCGACTGATCCCACGGCCAGAAGATACCAACGTTGGTCCGGTAGAGGCTGTCCTCCTCGATGCCCGCGACCCACCCCTTCTCCGTGACCAGCACGCTCGAGACGTTCTGACCGTAGCTCCCGCTGGACCCGTGGGTGTACGTCCGGGAGCTGATCAGGAGCGGTTTGCCGTCGGTCGAATAGATCATCAGAGCTCCCTTGGCGTTGATCATCCCAAACTCACTCTGCACAACGTTGGTCAACACCAGTTGCTGGCCCGCTGGAATCGAGATGAGCGGGCTCGTCTTCATCGCAAAATCCGGTTGTCCATGGCTGATGTTGGGGTAGAGCACCATCTGGATCGTCGTATCCGATTTACTGACGTTGAGTACATTGACGTCCGACTGCCAGAAGCTGCCGTTCTGCCCGTTGAGGTTTGCCACCGCCGGGACTGCGCCCCCAGGGCCGACGAACTGAGCCGGCGCGGGGCCGGCGATCATGCTCATGACGATGAAGCTAGCGGCGATCAGCGTGGTCTTGTGCATCAGAACCTCCACGGAGAGTTTACCCTGGAAAATCATCCTGCCGCCCGGTAAGGAACGACCAGATCGCAAAACATTCAATGACAAAGGGGGCGAATCCGAGGTACCCGAGCACCGGCATTTCGAACAGTTTGATGCTCCCCGCAAAAGGGACCGTATAGGTCCATCGGGCGCCGGCGATCCAGTTGAGCGATTCCCAGATTGGGCCAGCGATCAAACCGGCGAGGAGCAGCGCGGCCGGACGGGCACGCTCTCCACGTTCCAGGTCGGCGATGACGCTCGGGCGGCCGCGGAGCCGGTTGAGCGGATCGAGCAGGAGGATCCAGGCGATCCAGACGTCGGCTGCAAAGTACGGAGATGGCCACAGGAGCGGCAGTGCCGCCATAACACCTCCGGTTGCAGCCAGCCCCCAGAGCAGCTCGCGTGGCGCCCGGCCCCCCTTCCCGCGGCCAAACGCCCAGGCCGCCCACGGCCGCACGAGCTCGGCGAGCAAGAGGACGGCCGGGGTAATTGTGGCAAACGACCAGAGATACCCGAACCCGCGCTCGGGCCAGGGGGGTAAGCCGTGGTAGTGCCACCAGAGCTCCGGGCCGCCCGGCCGCCAGAACCGGGGCCGGTCATAGAGCTCGAAGAGGCACCAGGAGGCGACGGAAACGGCGGCCATGATCGCGAGCCGTCCCGGACGGTTCCGGAGCCACGACCGTCCCGTCGCATCGAGCCAGCCGTCGAACAGAAGGATCAGGCCGGTCCACGCCATCGGGGTCAGGTAGAGTCGTCCGAAGCGGGTGCCGGCGGCGTCGAGCGCGATCGCCGCTGCGACCGTGGCGATCCCAGCCCAGCTCCACCATGCCCATGAACGCAGTCGTAGGCGGTTCATGTGCCCATTTTACCGGTGCGGCGAAGATGCGGGGGGCGTTGGGTTGCGACAGCATCGGGATGGTGAACGGATCAACGCAAAACGGCGGGCCTTGAGGCCCGCCGCTGTGTTTGAAGCATGGTATTGCGTCAGGCAGCCTTGAGCTTCTTGATCTCTTCGATCATCGCAGGAACCACCTGGAAGAGGTCACCAACGACACCGTAATCGGCCACCTTGAAGATCGGAGCGTCGGGGTCCTTGTTGACGGCGACGATGATCTTCGAGGAGCTCATGCCGGCGAGATGCTGGATCGCACCGGAGATTCCGTTGGCGATGTAGAGCGTTGGGCTGACAACCTTGCCGGTCTGGCCCACCTGGTGGGAGTGATCGATCCACCCAGCGTCAACGGCGGCACGGGAAGCACCGACGGCGGCGCCGAGAAGCCCGGCCAGCTCACGCATCAGGGCGAAGTTCTCGGGGCCCTTGAGGCCACGGCCACCGGAGACGATGATGTTCGCCTCGGCGACGTCGAGCTCACCACCTTCGGAGGAGACCAGCTCCTTGACCATGGCGCGGATCGAGAGCGTCAGGCCATCGAGCTTGACGATCTCAGCATTTCCGCCGGTTTCCTCGGCTGCGAAGACGTTGGGGCGTAGGCTGATGACCTGGGGGGTCTTGCCGGCGGTATCGACGATGGCGAACGCTTTCGCCGAGTACACGGGCCGCGTGGCGACGAACGTCTCGCCCTCGAGCGTCAGACCGGTCACGTCGGCCAGCCCGCCGACACCGAGCTTGGCAGCGACGCGCGGTGCGAGGTCGCGGCCCATGGCGGTTGCCGAGAAGAACACGGCGTTGGGCTCCATCTGTTTGACAGCCGCGACGACGGCCTCGGCGTACCCTTCGGCGGAGTACAGCTTCAGGTTGGCGTCATCGGCAATGAAAACTTTGGCAGCACCGTAGGCACCGAGGCTGCCAGCGGCCCCTTCGATCCCCGAGCCCGGCAGGACAGCAGCAACTGGCCAGCCGTTCGCGGCCGCCTGGCGGTGGGCCTCGCTGAGGGCCTGGAGCGAAGCCTTCCGGATTGAACCGTCACGTTGTTCCACAAAGACAAGGATTCCAGACATGCTCGCCTCCCCTAAAACGCCTTGGCTTCTTCGTGGAGGAGCTTCACCAGCTCCGCCGCGGCAGCCTGCGGGTCGTCTTCGCCTTGGATGATCGTGCCGGCCGCTTTTTCCGGCGGCAGCTCCAGGCTGCGGACGTTGTACGTAGCATCGGCACCGGCGAGCGTGTCCTCGTCGAGGCCGAGCGCGGAGAGCTCGATCTTCTCGACAGGCTTCCGCTTCGCCGCCATGATGCCCTTGAGCGCGGCGTAGCGCGGCTCGTTCAGCCCCTTCTGAGCGGTCAACACAGCCGGAAGCGGGGACTCGACGACCTCGTGCCCGCCTTCGACCTCGCGCTCAACGGCGACCGCGCCGTCGTTCCAGTCGATCTTGACCACGTTGGAGACGTGCGGAAGATCGAGAAGCTCTGCCAGCATCTGGCCGACCTGCGAGTTATCGGTTCCGACGCCCTTGACGCCGACGAGGATCACATCGTATTCGCGATCCTTGAGCGCGGCGGCGAGCACCTTGGCGATGGCGAGGCTGTCACCGAGCGTCTTCTCGCCGCCCACGATGTGGACGGCCTTGTGCGCCCCGCGGGCGAGGCATTCGCGGAGGCCCGCCTCGGCACGCTGGGGGCCGTAGGTGACGACGGTGACCTCGTCCGCCTTGCCCTCGTCGGCCAGTTTGAGCGCCTCTTCAAGGGCGTACTCATCGTACGGCGACACAATCCACTTGATCCCGGTTTCATCGATGTGCTTGCCGTCAGCCCCGATCTTGATGATCGAAGCCGTGTCCGGAACGTGCGTCATGCACACAATACACTTCACGGCGAACCTCCCTACATGATTTTGTGTGGGGGTTCATCGGTGAATCCCCATTCACTGCGCGCAGTATACCAAACTGAATGACCATTCACAAAGGCGCGGCCTGGCCGTTGCAGCGTCATGAAACTCCTTCGCTCATACCGCGAATCGCCTGGTCGTAGGCGGTCATCACCTGATGGTAGGAGAGCAACCCGAGCAGGCGGGACGGCGGAGGCGCCTCCAGGACCGGGAGCACACCGACATGGGCCGACGTGAACCGCCGGATCGCCGTGTGGAGGTCGTCGTCGAGCCCGAGAAAGACGATGCTGGGACCGGCAACGCCGAGATCGTCGGCCACGAGCAGGGACCAGACCTCCGGCGTTGCCACGACGCTGCGGACGTCCTCCATCGAGAACATGCCAACGAGGAACCCGTCGGGGTCGACCACGGGGAAGTAGTCCTGATGTCCCTCCGTGGCCAGCTCCAGGACCTTCTGAAACGGCGTCCCCGGTGCGACGGTGACAATCGGTTGGTTGGGATCGAGCACATCGCTGACCCGCAACTGTTCGAGGACGTCGATCTGGAATTCCCCGATGTGGGCTGGAGAGTCGATGCGCCCCGGGACTTGCTGTTCGTAGATTGAAATGCCACGGGTCAGCAGGAACGACACCGAGCCGACGAGCATCATCGGAGCAAGAAGCTGATACGAGCCGCTCATCTCGGCGACGAGAACGAGAGAAGCAATCGGGACGTTAGCCACGCCTGCAAAGAACCCTCCCATTCCAACGAGGACACAGGCCTCGGGGGACGGCGTGATCAGGGGCGCGAAGCGGGTCCCGAGCTCGGCGAAGACCGCGCCGGTGATGCCGCCAATGATCAGCGAAGGCGCAAAGACGCCGCCCGAGCCCCCGGAGGAGATCGTCAGCGCCGTCGCGAGAATCTTGGCGGGCAGCAGCAGGAGCAGAAGCTTCAACGGGAGGTTGTGGTCGAGGGTCAGCTGTAGCCAGCCGTAGCCGCCGCCCATGACCTGAGGAATCGCCATCGCCAGGAACGCCAGTCCGAGCGCGCCAATTCCCGGTTTCGTCCATGCGGGAACGGGGAGCTTGAGAAAGAATGCGTCGCGCATCCCATAAAACGTCTTGACATAGACAATGCCGACGAGCGCCAGGACGACGCCGAGAATCAGATACCCGGCGAGCTCCGCCGGATTGCTGAAGACCGCCGGCGGTGACCGGAAGATTGTGCCCCATCCGGTGAATGAGGCGTTGACGACGTAGGCGACGATCGAGGCGATGATCGAGGGAATGAGCGCATCCGATTCGAACTCATTCTCAGAGTACAATACCTCGATGGCGAACAACGCCCCGCCGAGTGGCGCCCGGAACATGCCGCCGATCCCTCCAGCGACGCCGGCAACGAGGAGAATACGGCGGTCGTTTGCCGACAGCCCGAGGATCATTGAGAGATAGCTGGCGAACCCAGCGCCGACCTGTGCGACCGGACCTTCGCGGCCGGCCGAGCCACCAGATCCGATCGTCAGGATCGACGCGAGCAGCTTGATCGGTGCGACCCGCTTTCTGACGACGGAACGCTCGCGGTGGAACGCATGGATGACCGCGTCGGTCCCATGACCCTCAGCCTCGGGGGCGAACGTCTGGACGATCCACCCGACGATCAGCCCGGCGAGCGGCAGAATGATCAGAAGCACCCACGGACGGGTCGGTGCGTGCCAGTCGCTCGATGAGTGGGGCCCGTGCCCTGGGATCAGCGCGCCGGCCAGCTTGACGTGAAGGAGATGGGAGAGCGCTTCAACGCCCCACGTCAGCATCGCGGCCCCGAGCCCCGCGACGATCCCGATCATCGCGGCGAGCAGGAGCCATCGGCCGAAGTCGTAGAAGTGGAGACGCCCTACGAAGCGTTGGACCCGTCCGGTGAGCCCACCGCTCAGCGCGTCTGGTGCAGATCCTTCAGCCAGCTTCTCCCCCTCGCCCCGGCGCCCCTTCCTCATGATGTCCGCAACGGTCACGCCCCATCAGCCGCAACCGTGCCTATTTCGGCTTGCCCACGATCAGGCAGGCGTTCGTTCCCCCAAAACCGAACGAATTCGTTAGTGCCACGTCGACGCGCATGTCACGGGCTTCGTGCGGCACATAATCGAGGTCGTTCTCCGGCTCTGGGTTGTCGAGATTGATCGTCGGTGGAACGGCGTCGTGCGCAACACTCAGGGCAGCGATCGAGAACTCGAGCCCGCCGGCAGCTCCAAGCAGGTGACCGGTCATCGACTTCGTCGAGGAGATGGCCACGTTGTAGGCCGCGTCTCCAAAGACCGTTTTGATGGCGATCGTCTCCACGCGGTCTCCGTGCTGTGTCGAAGTGCCGTGCGCGTTGATGTAATCGACGTCCTCCGGATTGAGCTTCGCGTCGTCCAAAGCGGCCTGCATGACGCGCGCGCCACCGTCGCCGTCAGCAGACGGCGCCGAAATGTGGTAGGCATCGGAGCTCATTCCGAAGCCCAGGACTTCGGCGAGGATCGGTGCGCCGCGCCTCTTTGCGTGCTCGAGCTCCTCCAGAATGACAATGCCGGCGCCTTCACCGATGACGAACCCATCGCGATCCTTGTCCCAGGGCCTGGAGGCGCGTTCAGGCTCGTCGTTTCTCGTCGACAGCGCCCGCATCGAGGCGAAGCCTGCCACGGTCAACGGGTTGATGACGGCCTCGGCGCCACCCGCGATGATCGCATCGGCGTAGCCATGCCGGATATAGAGGAATGCATCCCCAATGGAGTACGCTGATGTTGAGCACGCGCACACGGTTGCCGAGTTCGGTCCCTTGGCCCCGGTTCGGATGCTGATGAGCCCAGACGCCATGTTGATGATGGCGCCCGGAATGAAGAACGCTGAAACAAACCTCGGCCCCTTCTTGAGCAACCTGTCGTACTGGCGCTCAATGAGGGGAAGGCCGCCGATCCCTGAGCCGATGACGACGCCAACACGTGGTGCCTCGGCTTCGGTGATTTCGAGGCCAGAAGATTCGAGCGCCATGTCGGCCGCCGCGACGGCATAGTGGATGAACCGGTCGAACTTCTTGACTTCCTTCGGTTCAAGCCAGTCGGCCGCATCGAAATCCTTGATCTCGGCGGCGATCCGCACGGCGTAGCCATCGGCATCGAACGATGTGATCGGCCCGACTCCATTCTGGCCTGCGAGCAGGCCTTCCCACGTCGCCCCGGTCGAGTTCCCCAGCGGCGATATCAAGCCGATACCCGTGACGACAACGCGGCGCATGCAGCTACGCCTCCGCGTTCTTCTTGAGGTACTCCACAGCGTCCCCAACCGTCGCAATCTTCTCTGCGGCGTCGTCAGGGATTTCGATGCCAAACTCCTCTTCCAGAGCCATAATCAGCTCGACGGTGTCGAGCGAATCCGCCCCAAGGTCATCGACGAACGACGCATCCATCGTCACCTTCTCCGCGTCCACACCGAGCTGCTCCACAATGATCTCCTTGACCTTCGCCTCAAAATCCATCATCGCCTCCTCGAAAAAATTGGCTCCTGTCGAGCGCCTACGTCATAGCACAGGGCCGCGCGGGGCGCAAGTGCACCGGCCCCTCAGCTCCCGGAAAGGGATGCTTTCTTGATCTTGGTCAATGCGGGCATTGGTGACACGTATGTTACACTGAAAACGTGAGCTCATGAGGAAGAAGGAGGACGTTATGAGAGTTCGTTGGGCCGTTTGTCTCGTTTCCGCCGCGCTGTTTGGTCTTTCCGCGGCGCCCCCCGCCGGTGCCGTCAATTCCAAATGTGAAGAGTGCCACGCCAAGGTCACGCCCGGCATCGTCAAGGATTTCAATCGTGGCAAGATGTCCAAGATGCTGACTTGCGCCAGCTGCCACGGCGATGCGCACCAGAGTGCGGACGATGCCGCCAAAGCGGTGCTTCCAACCGTGAAGACATGCCAGGGGTGTCATCAGAAGCAGGCGAAGCAGTATCTTGCAGGCAAGCACGCCAAAGGGCTGATGGCCATCGAGGCGCTGCCCTTTCTCCATCACCAGCCGAAAGCGTTCGCGGCTGGCCAAAAGGGGTGCAACGGGTGCCACAACCTCGGCATCGTGACCCAAAAGCAGCGCCAAAACCCGGACCATCAGTACTACAAGTACGGGATGGACTGTCAGAGCTGCCACACGCGGCATGCGTTCTCCGTCGAAGAGGCCCGTCAACCCGCGGCGTGTGAAACCTGCCATACAGGTTTCGATCATGCCCAGTGGGAGATGTGGCACGGCTCGAAGCATGGGGTGGCGTACCGGGTCAACCCGAAGGCCCATCGTGGTCCGACCTGCCAGGACTGCCATATGCCGAAGGGCAACCACGAGGTCCGGACAGCCTGGGGCTTCCTCGGTCTCAAGCTCCCAATGAAGGACAAAGAGTGGGCGGGGTATCAGGTCAGCATCATGAAGGCGCTGGGCGTGCTCGATGCCAATGGGAAGCCAACGGCGCTCCTCGGCGTTGTCAAGTCTGCCGACATGCTCCGCCTCGATCAGGCCTCCTTCGATCATGAGCGCAACCGGATGATCAAGACGTGCCAGCAGTGCCACTCGAAGAACTTCGTCGATCAGAACATGAAGAACGCCGACTTGATGGTCAAAGAGTCGGACAAGCTCCTCGCTCAAGCGATCGAGATCATCGCGGGTCTCAGGCGTGACGGCATCATCCCGATCAAGAAGGGCGAAGGCGTCTACCCGCCGCTGCTGGAGTTCTACGACGTTGATACGCCGATCGAAGAAACCCTCTATGAAATGTTCATGGATCACCGGATGAAGACGATTCAGGCTTCGTTCCACATCTATCCGGATTACACGACGTGGTACGGCTTTGCCAAGATGAAGAAGGACCTCGTCGAGATCAAGGCGATGGCCGCACAGATGCGTGCCGCCCATGCCCGCGGTGAAAAACTTGCGATGAACACGGTTCCGGCCAAGGCGAACGCCCAGTAGCTCAGCTCCTTTTGGTTCACCACAGCGCGGCTCCGGCCGCGCTTTTTCTTTTTCTCGCGGAAGGTACGTGGAGCCAGCTTCGGGCGATGCGGGCTGGTTCTCCGTTGCCGAGCTTATGAGGGCGTTGCGCTGCCGCGAAGGCCAACGACGAGCGAGAGGAAGGCGCCAGGTTGGGCTTGCCCCCAAGAACTGGCCGGAATTGCATTTGCCCGGAAAGCCCCTACAACTCACTTCCAGAGCCACAATTCCCAACCAAAGGCGACACCGTTGCATCTGAGCCATCCTCTGGGAACCCCTGCGACCTCCGCGGTTGCGTTCTCCCTGCGGCCGTTCCCCCGCCCAGATCCTTCGCCTTCGGCTCAGGATGACAAAGGGAGCGGGCTCAGGATGACAAGGGAGGGCTGAGCGCTTCGCCTTCGGCTCAGGATGACATTGGGGGGAGCGTTCCGACAGGGCGGGCACGTTCGCCTCCTCTCAACGAACAGCAATCGCATCACGAAGAGATAGGGACAGGGTTGAATATCGCCCCCCGCCCAGATCCTTCGCCTTCGGCTCAGGATGACAGGGGG
>WGCW01000136.1 GCA_015493585.1 Acidobacteriota bacterium | reverse complement strand
CCGTTGTCCCCTACCGCCGGCCACCCGGTCCGCCTGCCCGACAATCGCGCAGCTCACGCCCCTCCGGCCGCGCCAAGGCTCAGGCGCCAAGCTCCGCAGAAGGCGAGACACCGGCCAAGTCCAGACGCCGCCGGCCACGCCGCCGAAAAAAGCCCGGAAACCGAAGCGGCCGAGGAACGGACACCGGGTCCACCACGTAGCGTTCCAAGCCGTCCCGACCCCCCACATCCCCCGGACCTGGGTATGACGACGGTGGTCGAACAAGGACCGGGATACATTTCCTCGAAGCCAGGCGATACCAGTATGTGACGCGACTTGACCCCGTACCACCTCAATTGCGTTGATCGAGAGCCACTCCGCTCCCCACTGTCACCCTGACTGGGCGGGATCCGCCCGCCCTCGCACCGATACCAGTGGGTAGGGGAAGGAAGAAGCGCTGTTCCCCCCCGCCCAGATCCTTCGCCTTCGGCTCAGGATGACACGGAAAGTGAAAGGGCTCAGGATGACACTCCTCCCAGTCATCCTGAGTGGTGCGCCAAAGGCGCGCCGCGAAGGATCTGGAAGGGGGCACTCACGATGACACCTCCGCACACAACGACTCGAAGCAACCTTACGGCCGTGGGTTACGCAAGATCTTCACCGGACCACCCAATTCCTGTGGGTCGAGAGGAGGCAGGGCAGGTTCGGCATTCTGTGGAGTAGCGTGTACACTGATGTCATGGGGTTGCCGCGGAGAAACTCAAAGAGCTTTCGGCGCTATCTCGCATTGACAGCCGCGATGATCTTTCTCCAGGTTTCGGTCAGCCGTGGCGCCACAACGCAAACCCTCTCTCCTCTCCCGTGGACCAAGGCGGTGCTGCACGCGAAGAAGCTCTTCTTGAGCGCCACGACCACGATTGAAATCTCACAGGTGGCCCGGTGTCAGATCCTGCCACAGTTGTGGAACCTCCCAGGCGGTCATACCGCCCGTCTTCCCGGCGCAGCGGCCGACGTGATCCGCACGTCAACCTCCATGCCTTTTGGACGTTCGGAGCGAACGACCACCTGGATCGACGCCACCTCGGGCGCCGTGCTCCAGACGGAAAAGCTCAACACGGGCTCCAAGATGTACTGGAAACTGCGGCGTTTCGGGGCTGGTGGATATTTCGAGTGGCGGAGGGCACCTGCCACCATCCAGGAAGAACGGCGCTCCCACCATCACTGGTCAAAGAGGAGCTCCCGGTGGCACCCGTGGAATCCAAGGCCCCCGGCTGGGGCCATCGTCACCTCCTCGTACGCGCTGCTGGCCCTCCTGTCCAAGGCCCATCTGGACCGGCCCAACACACACCTGACGATCCTGATCCCATCGCACGGCCGCCTGGTCGAGCTCAGCTTCGTGCCGGGAACTCTGAGGAAGGTTGCAACCGGGTTCACGATCCAGCGTGGCAGCCACAGCCGCACGGTGCGCGGCACCGTCACGGCACGCGAGGTCGATGGCTCCGCACGCTGGCTCGGCGGGGGCCGCAACCGCGGGCCAGCCGAGACCGGGTTCATGGGGATGCGCGGACCGCTGGCGATCCTCCTTCAGACCGGCAGCGCTGTCCCGCTTCGTGTCACCGGCACTGCCAAGGGGATCGGCCGTCTCGTCGTCCGTCTGAAGACGGTCACCCTCCCCTCCGGCGATCACGCTCCTGTGCCCCAGCCACGGTGAGCACACCTGGCCCCTCGTCAGGATGCCCGCCGGACCGCCGGTCATTCAGGCGTGAAGCATCGCCTCGATCGCCTCGACCGTCGTTGGAAGATCCTTCGACAGGCACTCGGCTCCGTCCGGGGTCACGAGATAATCGTCCTCAATCCGGACACCCAACGCCTCATCAGGTATGTAAATGCCTGGCTCGTCCGTGATCACCATGCCCGGCTCAAGGCGCGGCCCCTCTCCTCCGGAGTCGTGGGCGTCCAGCCCGAGGAAATGTCCGATGCCGTGAATGAAGTACCGGCCGAGATGGTTCCCTTCGGCATCGGTCAGGCTCGATCCTTCGATGATGTCATAGGCGATCTTGCGCAGCTCGCCCAGCGTCACCCCGGGCCGGATTGCCGCGGCCACCGCATCGTGTGCCGCCAGCACGAGCTCGTAGACGGCGCGCTGCCGCTCGTTGAAACGGCCGTTGACCGGATAGGTCCGCGTCAGGTCGCCGCAGTAGTAGCCGTACCGCGCCCCGATATCGACGACGACGAGATCGCCATCCTGAAGCGTCCCAACATTCTGGTCGTAGTGCAGGACGGTCGAGGCGAACCCCGAGCCCACGATTGAAGGAAAGGCGATGCCCTCTGCGCCGGCTTCGCGGAATGCTGCATAGACCGCACCATCGATGGCACCCTCCCAAACACCCGGCCGGATCATCGACGCGGCCCGGCGATGGCCCGCAATCGTTGCTGCCACCGCCTGACGCATCAGGGCAACCTCTCCCTCATCCTTGATCAGCCGGAGCGCCGCAATCCGGTCACTCAGGTCGTGGACCGCAAAGCCCGGGAGACGATCCCGCAGCCTGGCGATCAACCGGAGCACGAACGGCAGCTCATCGTCGACGCCGGCGCCGGGCAACGGCGTCCACAGCTCGGCCGCCGGCTCCGAGAGCCAGCCCTGAAGCCGTTGTTCAAAACCAGGGACCGGCCGGCGGCGCGCTTCGAGCTCGACCTCGCCCGCTTCGAGCGCAAGCACCCTGTCAAAACCGAGCGCTTTGGCGGCCTCATCGCCCGGCCCCCACTTCGGTCCCGTCCATCGCTCCAAGGCTTCCTGCCTCGCAGGCAGAAAGAGCGCTTCGAGCTCCTCGGACGGGCGGAGGACCAGCACGGCGTTCGGCAACTCGACACCGGTCAGGTAGAAGAAGTTCGAGTCCTGCCGGAACGTGCCAACATCGCCGTAACCCCGGTCATCTCCAGCGCCCCACACGACAATCGTGCCACGCCCGACCGCCTCCGCCAGACGGCGCCGCCGCATGGCATAGACCTCAGGCGCTTGAAGCTCGGCCGCATAATTCCCGCCGCGAAACGTTCGATCGTCCATGGCTGCCTCCCGCACGGGATTGTACCCGTCCCTGCCTCCCCGCGATATGTGCCGGCCCGCTCGATATTGCAACCTGGTGGTGAGGCTTGTACACTGCCCCGGTGTTCTTGTATGAACGCATACTCAATCACCGGGAGGTCACATGAGCGTCGGAATTGTCGGTTATGGCTCGTATATTCCTCGCCGGAGAATCAAGCTCGAAGAGATTGCAAAGGTGTGGGGGGCCGATGCGCCCTCGTTCAAACGCGGCCTGCAGCTCCACGAGAAGTCGGTTCCCGGCAAAGACGAAGACACGATCACGATGGCGGTGGAGGCCGGGCGGCGCGCCCTGATCCGGTCCGGCGGCATCGATCCAGCAACGATCGGCGCCATGTACATCGGATCGGAATCCCATCCTTACGCCGTCAAACCATCGGGTACCGTCGTGGCCGAGGCGCTCGGCATCACACCGCAGGCCCACGTCGGGGACCTGGAATTCGCCTGTAAGGCCGGGACCGAGAGCATGTACCTGGCACACTCCCTGGTCAAGGCCGGCGAGGTCCGGTACGCCTTTGGGATCGGCGCCGACACGTCGCAGGGCGCACCCGGCAACGCGCTCGAGTATTCGACCGCAGCCGGCGCCGCGGCGTTCATCTTCGGGTCGGATCCCGAACGGATGCTGGCCGAGGTCGTCGAGACCTACTCCTGGACGACGGATACCCCCGACTTCTGGCGGCGGTCGTACATGCACTATCCGCGCCATGGCAGCCGCTACACCGGAGAGCCAGCCTACTTCAGGCACGTCATGAATTCGGCAAAGGGGATCCTCGAAAAGGCGGGTCTCAAGCCCGAGGACCTTGCATTCGCGGTCTTCCATCAGCCCAACGGGAAGTTCCCGCTGAGGGTTGGCAAGCGGCTCGGCTTCACCATGGAGCAGATGGAACCCGGCTGGTTGTCTCCCTGGCTCGGCAACACGTACTCCGGCGCCTCCCCGATCGGGACGACGGCGGTGTTCGATGTTGCCCGGCCCGGCGACCTCGTCCTGCTGACTTCCTTCGGTTCCGGTGCCGGTTCGGACTCCTTCATCTTCCGTATGACGGACCGGATCACCGAGGTTCAAAACCTGGCCCCGCTGACGAGGATGCAGCTCGACAACAACAAGATCTACATCGATTACGGCACGTATGCCAAGCTCCGCGGCAAGATCCGCATGGGCGAGTAGGAGGGATCATGCGAGAAGTAGCAATCATCGGAGTGGGCATGATCGATTGGGGAGAGCTCTGGGAGAAATCCCTTCGCCAGATGTGGGCCGAGGCCGCGCTGGCGGCTCTCGATGACGCGGGGATTGACAAAGTCGATCTCATCACCGTCGGCTGCATGTCTCCTGGACTGTTCATCGGCCAGGAGCACATCGCATCGCTGCTGGCTGATGAGCTCGGGATGGCCGGGGTCGGTGCAACGAGGACGGAATCGGCCTGCGCCTCTGGCAGCCTGGCGTTCCGCGCGGGATTTGCCGAGGTCGCCTCGGGGCTGTCGGACATCGTCCTCGTCACCGGCGTCGAGAAGATGACCGACGTCGACGGCGGTGACGCCACATACACGCTCGGCACGGCCGCCGACCGCGAGTACGAGGCGTTTCATGGCATCACTTTCCCCGGGTTGTACGCGATGATGGCCCAGGTTCACATGGCCCATTACGGAACCACCTCGCGCCAGCTCGCCGCGGTCAGCGTCAAGAACCACGCGAACGGGCTGCTCAATCCGCACGCCCAATACCACCTCAAGATCACGATCGACGACGTCCTCAATTCAACAATGGTCGCCGATCCCCTTCACCTGTTCGACTGCTCCCCCATCACCGATGGGGCGGCCGCCGTCGTCCTGGCGCCGCTGGACAAGGCCAAAGACCTCGCGGGCAACCGCCCGGTCGTCAAGGTCACGGGCAGCGGGCTGGCGACTGACACGATCGCGCTGGCCAACCGCAAGGATCTCGCAAAGCTCCACGCCGTCGAGCTCGCCGCCGAGCGGGCGTATGCGATGGCGGGCCGGACACCGCAAGACATCCACGTTGCCGAGGTCCACGACTGCTTCACGATCTCCGAGGTCATGGTCACCGAAGCCCTCGGCTTCTTCGAACCAGGCCAGGGCGGCCCCGCCGCCGAACGCGGCCTCACAGCCCTCAACGGGAAGATCCCCGTCAATCCGTCCGGAGGTCTGAAGTCGAAAGGGCACCCCGTCGGTGCCACCGGTGTCGCGCAAATCGCCGAGATCACGACGCAACTGCGCGGCGAGGCGGGACAGCGTCAGGTCAACGGCGCCCGCATCGGCCTGACCCAGAACATGGGCGGCTCCGGAGGGAGCTCGACCGTTCATATCCTGGAGGTGGTGTGATGGAATCCCCAGCACGTTCCTGGCGTGAATATCCGCAGCGTTACCGGCTGGAAGCCGCCAAGTGCACGAAGTGCGGGAAGGTTCTCTATCCTCCCCGCGTCGTCTGCCCGGCGTGCCATGGCCGTGAGTTCGAGACCGTCACCCTTCCGCGCGACGGTCACGTCGTCGCCCCAACCGTCGTCAGGGTGCCACCGACCGGTTTCGAGGAAGAAACACCTCTCCCGATCGCCGTCGTCGAGCTCTCGAACGGCGTTCGCCTGATGGTTCAGGTGGCCGACATGGCAGATCCGATGGAGCTGAAGATCGGCGATCCCGTACATCTCGAGTTCCGGAAGATCCAGCAGGACGGTGAGGCTGGGCTTCTCTTCTACGGACACAAGGCCGTGCGCGACTGAAGACACATTGAGCAGACACCGGCGGGGAGGGCCAGCACCCTCCCCGCTTTTTTCGTGTGCGTCCGTCGCACCCCCGCTGTCACAATCATGCCCAGGTCCATCCCTCTCAACTCTTCCACTTCCTCAGCAGGCCCGGCTACTCACGGCCTGACTCCCTCCCCCCGCCCAGATCCTTCGCACCGTGCCTCCTGCACGCCGCTCAGGATGACATGAGGAGGGATCCTTCGCCTTCGGCTCAGGATGACAAAGGGAGGGTTAACCCGAAGTTTTTGGCCCGAAGCGAGCGTATCTAATTGTTTATGAGAGAGATAGTTCAGATTGAAAATGCAGGCTACTGGCTACACTTGGAGGAGCTGGAAGGCGCGGATCTGGAGAGGGGTGGGCTGAGTCTCCTGGTAGAAAGCGGGGCTGGATGAGGCGCCATGGATGCGGCAGCGGTGTCGTTGCAGGGTGGCAAGGTGGTCAAGGAGCGAGTTGAAACTGTGCAGGGGGAAGTCGTCGTTGGAT
>WGCW01000135.1 GCA_015493585.1 Acidobacteriota bacterium | reverse complement strand
TGGAGAGGATTGAGCGGCTCAGGATGACAAAAAAAGTGGAAGGGCTCAGGATGACATGTGGGGATATGTCATTCGAGTATCCACTGAAATCAGAGAGGTTCCGCAGAGCGCAACAACCCCGCTGTGGAAGAGTCCTCAGGAGCCGATCAGTGAGGTGAAGATCTCGACGATTTCGGGGTCGAGCTGCGTACCGGCGGCCTCGCGAAGCTCGGCGGCGGCTTGGGGGACGGTCAATGGCTCGGCGTAGAGCGTTCGAGTGGTCATGGCAGCAAAGGTGTCCGCGACGGCGACGATCCTGGCGTCGAGTGGAATTTCCTTTTCACTGAGACCGTCCGGATAGCCTTGGCCATCCCAGCGTTCATGGTGATGGAGCACGGCATTGGCAATCTGGCCCTCGTACGGTTTGAACTCGAGCATATGGGAGGCCAGCACCGGGTGTTGGCGCACGCGCGTGCGCTGCTCTCCATCGAGAGGCCCTGGATTGCGTAGGATGGTATCGGGCAAGAGCGCAAGGCCAACGTCATGGAGAAAGCCCGCCGTCCGGACTTGCTTGATCCGTCTGGCGTCGAGGTGAAGCAAGCCGGCAATCATCGCTGAAAGCTCGGCCACTTGGAGTGAGTGATGCGGACCGTGCGGGCTTCGTTCGTCGAGGGAACGAGCGATGAGGCCAACGGTTCTCCGGTGGGCGGTGACGGCTGAGGCAAGATCCTTGACTGCCTGGTCAGCATGGCGAGCTCTGGAAGGCGGTTCAGGCGTCAGGTAGCGGTCCTCCGACCTGAGCCACCTGGGCTCGGTGTTCCGGGTGAGAGCCGCGAGCTTCTCCCCGAAGGCAGACAGTGTGAACGGTTTTGTCAAATAATCGTCGGCACCGTTGTGGAGGCTGAGACGCCGCGTGGCAAGATCGTCTCGCCCCGTGATAATGAGCACGGGTACGTCCACGAGACCGTAGAGGAAGCGGATCCGGTGGACCGCATCGAGGCCCGAGACGCGGGGCATGCTGATGTCGAGCACGATCAAGTCGGGCGTATGGTGTGCAACGGCATCAAGAGCATCTGCACCATTGGTGCAGCCGGTCACCGTGTACCCGCGGTTTGTCAGGTATTCGCTGAGCGCGTCTAAGATCGCTGGTTCGTCGTCAGCGATGACGATATGAGAACATTCCTCGGATTCATAATCAATACGTGTCACGACATGAGTCTAGCACTAGCCGGTGTAGACTTCATCCCATGAGGATCGTCTTTTTTGGCACACCCGCATTCGCCGTACCGGCGTTGCAGCGGCTGGTGGCGAGCACGCATGAGGTCGTCCTGGTTGTCTCCCGTCCCAATCGTCCCGTAGGGCGTAAACAGGTGCTCACGGCCCCCCCCGTCGTCGAGATGGCGAAACGGATCGGCCTGCCGGTTTTGCAGCCACGGAGTCTCAAGGTTCCCGGCTTCGCCGACGAACTTGCTGCAGTCGATGCGGACGTTGGCGTCGTCGTCGCCTATGGTAAGTTGATCCCGGCCAGGCTGCTCACCGTTTTTCCACACGGGTTTATCAACCTGCACCCAAGCCTTCTGCCGAAATACAGGGGGCCTTCGCCGATTCAATGGGCCCTGCTGCGTGGGGAGACGGTCACCGGTGTCACGACGATGATGCTGGACGAAGGGATGGATACGGGACCAATCCTGCTCCAGAGGGAGGTCACAATCGAACCTCGCGAGACCGCCGAACAGCTGTCGCCTCGTCTTGCGTCCCTGGGGGCGGACCTCATCGTGGAGACGCTCGACCGGCTCGAGGCGGGAACGCTGACGCCGCGTCCCCAACCCAGGGAAGATGCCAGCGTCACGCCGATGTTGCGCCGGGAGTTCGGCAACATCGACTGGTCGATGACGGCGCGCCAACTGGTCAACAGGCTGCGCGGCCTGACGCCGTGGCCGGGGTTATACACGACGTTTCGTGGCGGACGGCTGAAGATCCATGGCCTCGAGGAGGTGAGCAACCCGCCGAAGGGCGATGAGCCACCGGGGACCGTGCTGGAAGCCGGTGCCTCGGGCATTGTGGTGCGGTGCGGACGTGGCACGGCGGTCCGGGTGACGGATCTCCAGCGGGAAGGGAAACGCCGGATGCCGGCCGATGCCTTTCTGATCGGCGAACGGGTGGCGGCAGGTGAGCGTCTCGGCTGACCGTGCCGCTGCGGTCCGGATCCTTGTTCGCGTCGATGACGGTGCGTTTGCCGCGCGTCTTCTGGAACGTGCCGGGCGGCCCGGTGTGCGGGTGCGCGTGCTGGGCGTGCTGCGGTGGCGCCGCCTGCTGGATACGGTCCTGTCCCGGTTCAGCCGTAGGCCGGTTCAACGGCTCGACCCGGAGATCCGGGCCGTGCTCAGGATTGGCCTGTTCGAGGCGGTCAAGCTGGGGGTGCCGGCTCCGGTCGCCGTCGATGCAGTGGTCCGGTTGACCAGGCGGCTTGGAAAGACATCGGCGGCGGGTCTGGTCAACGCGATCCTGCGCCGTTCTGCCGCCGCATTCGAGGAGCTTGCTGCCGAGGTAACGCCGGATGTCCGGCTTTCACATCCGGCATGGCTCGCGAAACGATGGGAATCCTCCTTTGGTGCTGCGACGGCGGTGGCGATCATGGAGATCAATCAACAACCGGCGGACACCTGGATCTGGCTGCCGCGCACGGGCGGGATGATGCCTGAGGACCTGAAGGGACGGTTGGAACCCCACGCCTGGTGTCCCGGCGCCTTCCGCGCTCCCGGCGAGGCAGCATCGGTCATTCGTGCGGTTCACGAGGGTTTGGCATACGTCCAGGATCCGTCTTCGCAACTTGTGGCGCACATGGCTGTTGCACTTGCTTCGGAGCTCGAACGGCCCTGGCTCGCCGATGTCTGTGCCGCGCCCGGCGGTAAAGTCGCATTGACTGCCGGCCTTACGTCCTGGGAGCGGGCCGTTGCCGTGGAGCTGAGAATCGGACGGGCATGTCTGATGGCTGGAAATCTGAGGCGGCTTGGGAGGCCGGTTGCCGTGGTGGGTGGCGATGCGCTCCACGGTCCGCTGGCTCCCCGGTCATGGGATATTGTGATGCTCGACGCGCCATGCTCAGGGACCGGCACGCTCCGGCGTCATCCCGACCTGAAGTGGCGTCTTAAGGAGGAGAATATCCACCTCCTGGCACAGACGCAGGGTGAGATGATTCGGGGGTCCTTGCAACTCCTGAGGCCCGGTGGAGTGTTGCTCTACACAACCTGTTCGATCGAGCCGGAGGAGAACGAGGAACTGATGGCTGACCTTGGCGTTCCTTACGAGGTTGTTCCGTTGGCCCCTCTGGCGCCCCCCGGCTGTTCAGCCTCAGAAACCGGTGCCGGAGGGATCCGGTTGCTTCCGGCAGCCGATGCCGATGGGTTCACCTTCCACGCGGTGAGGTACAATCCACGTTCATGAAGAGATGGATTCTCATTCCAGCGGTTCTCCTGATCGTCGGGTTGGCACAGGCGGCGCCACCGGCCGGGAGGTTGATCATCTTGGGATTCGACGGGGCGGACTCCCACCTCACCGAGCAGTGGATGAAGGAGGGCAAGCTGCCTCATCTGGCCGAGCTCGCCAAGATGGGCGGTTACGCGCGCCTCGATCCAACGATCCCAGCGCAGACACCTGTCTCCTGGTCGACATTCACAACTGGACGTGATCCTGGCGGCACGAGGATTTTCGATTTTCTCGTGAGGAATCCAGAAACGTACATGCCGGCGTTTGGCGTCGCACGGGAGACGAAAGCGAAGTTCCTGTGGGGAAAGTCGAATCCGGTGATATTGCTCGGCCTCGGTGCGGTGGTGGGTTGGGTGCTTTTCACGATACTGATCGCGATCTTCCGGCGAAGACGAGCCTGGCTCTGGGCCGTGCTCCCGGCGATTGCCGTCGGGGTGGCCGGGTATTGGATTGGTGCCAACTGGCTTCCTGTCCAGGTTCCAAAGGTGATTAACAACCGCCAGGGAACACCGTTCTGGCGAGTCGCGGGTGAACACGGGATCAAGGCGATTGTCAGCCGGATTCCTGTCACGTTCCCGGCGCGTCCCTTCCCAGGTGGTCATCTGCTCTCCGGCCTCGGCGTCCCCGACGTCCGCGGCCGGATTGGGAGCCCAACGTTCTACACCTCGGACCCGTTTTACCACCTTGAGGGAGGCAACGAGTTCTCGATCGATGTGATTCACCTTAAGAAGGCCGACGGGGTCATCCACACAACGATCCCGGGGCCGCCCAACCGGCTCTTCGCACGGCCTCCACAGGTCAATGCGCCGTTGACGCTGGTTGTGGCGCCCGACGGCGGGTCGTTGACAATCGATACGGGAGCCCAGCGGGCGACGATCGAGCCTGGCGAGTGGAGCCCGTGGATGTCGGTCATCTTTCGCTTCAACCCGCTGATTAAGATCTATGCAATGGCCCGGTTCCGGTTGCTGTCGTTGAGACCCAACGTCAGGTTGTACCTGACGTCGGTCCAGTTCGATCCCGATCATCTGCCGCCGGGCTTCCTGATCTCGGCTCCGGCGGACTGGGCATCAATCCTCAAGCGTGAAGACGGACCCTACAAGACGACCGGCTGGGCTGTCGATACGTGGGGTGTCACCGAGAAGGTCGTTGATGAAGACGTCTTCATGGAAGACGTATACAACACGGAATCGGCCTACAGGAAAATGCTGGAGCATTTTTTGAAGGGGAACGAACGTCTTCTTGTGCAGTATTTCGAGTTCACCGACCGGGTCGCTCATATCCTCTTCCGCTTCATGGATCCAGGCCATCCTGCATACGATCCCCTCCGGGCGGCGAAGTATCAGAAGGAGTTTCTCAAGACGTACCAGACGATGGATTCTATCGTTGGAGAAACGATGGCGAAACTCAGGCCGGGCGATACGCTGATCGTGTTGTCAGATCACGGGTTTTCCAGTTGGAGGTGGTCGTTCAATCTCAACACGTGGCTGGCGAAGAATGGGTATTTGAAACTGACGGGCGGCGAGGGAAAAGTTCAGGATCTGGAAACCCTCTTCGATCAGGGACAGTTCTGGCCGAACGTCGATTGGAGCCGGAGCAAGGCGTATGCGCTGGGGCTTGGAGGGCTCTACATCAACTTGCGCGGCAGGGAAGCGCAGGGGATCGTCGCCCCCGGGGCAGAGTACGAGAACCTGCGGCGTGAGCTGGCACGCAAGCTCGAAGCGATCGTCGATCCAAAGACCGGGAGGCATCCGATCGCCAAGGTCTACATGCGCGAGGAGATCTACCACGACTTCGATCCGAACCTGGTGCCTGACATGGTCGTGACGACATCGGAGTATTACCGGATCTCGTGGCAAAGTGCGCTGGGCGGAATGCCAGCGCATGTCTTCATGGATAACGACCGGCCATGGAGCGGAGACCACTGCACGATGAATCCGTCGGTGGTTCAGGGGATCTTGTTCGCCAACCGGCCGTTGGAACGCCACGAGGTCAACATGATTGACGTGTATCCGACCATTCTTGGGTTGCTCCACGATCCGCTTCCGGAGAAGTTGGCCGGTGTGCCCTTCTTCAACGTGCATGTCTCCGCCAGGAAGTAAGCTCCGCCTGTTTGCAGGGACGTTGTGTTGCCTGGTCATCGGGTTCCTCATCAGTCCGGAATCGGCGTGGGGAGCACGTATGGGCCGGGGCGATGTGCCACCACAGGCTCAGGACCTGCGCCAGATCAGGAGACGGATTACTGCACTGAACGCGACGCTTCGAAGCCTCGATCGCAGGACGAACGATGCCCGGGCGCAGGAGGAGCGGCTGACCGCCCAACTGCAGCTCGCCAGGACCAGGGTGCTGGAGCTCGAGGCCATGCTGCGGCTGAGTCAAAAGCAAATTATCACGTTGAGGCAGGAGCTTGGAACCATCGCGCAGGACCTGAACCTGCGGCGCGAGGCGGTCCGGGTGAACCTGCAGATGGCGGCCCTTCTGGGGCGGCCCGGACCGTTGCGTCTCTTCTACGATGCAGCGCGGGGTGGAGACCTTAACCGGGCCATTGGAATGGTAAGTGTGTTGACACAAGGTCAGGTTCGGCTCATGGACGAGTACAGCGCCCTCCAACGGCGGCACGAAGAGAAGCTTGCCCAGCTCAATCAGGCGTTGACCAAAGCCCAAGGTGAGGCCGCCCGGCTCGAGGCAAGACGCGAAGAGCTCTCCCGGGTGCGGGACCGTGTCCGGCGTCAGCGCGCGAGCCTGGAACAGCGCAGGAGGGTGGCTGCGAGACGTCTCACCGATCTCCAGAACCGTGAAGCCGCGCTCGAAAGGCTTCTCAATCTTCTCGCGAGCCGCCACCGTCTGACCGGCCGTCAGGACATGCGGCGTTATCAGGGGGCGTTGCCGTGGCCCGTCGATGGAACGGTGGTCGAGAGCTTTGGACGCCACCGGCTCGCAACCTACGCCAGCTACACGGTTTGTAACGGCATTCGGCTCCGCGTTCCGGGACAGCGTGCGGTCAAGGCGATCTTTCCGGGCGTTGTTGCCTATGCGAGGTATTTCAAAGGGTACGGCAACATGGTCGTCATCGACCACGGATCGGGTGTCTATTCTCTCGTGGCCGGCCTTGCTACAATCCTTGTCCGGCGGAACCAGAACGTGAGTATGGGAACGCGTCTCGGCTTGAGCTCTCCGCCAAAGGCAGGCGGGAACATCTATCTGGAGATCCGGGTCAATGGGAAGGCCGTCGATCCCCGTCGATGGCTTCGTTTGAAGGGGGGAGGATCCTGAACCTCGTGAAGATTCGTACCGTTTTTCTGATCGTCTCGTTGAGCGTGGTCGTCCTCTTTGCCTCGCTGGTGATGGCCGGGCGCGACAGGCGTGATGATCTCTACCGAGCCCTGGGCAATCTCGCGCAGGTCGTGCATCTGATTCATACCCGATACGTGGACCCGGTCAACCTCGGAGCGCTTGGGGAGGGGCTCGATGCGGGGCTCGTAGAGCCGGCGGATTCCCGGGCGGCCGTCCTTGACGATGCTGAGGTTGCGGCATACAGGACGATGCTCAACGATCCACCCCCATTCGGGATCGTTCTCGGTTTGCGTTTGGGGACGGCAGCCGTTCGCCAGGCCCTCCCCGGATCGCCCGCAGCCTCCGCCGGTTTGAAGGAGTGGGAGATTCTCGAGAAGGTTCAAGGGTTACCAACGCGGGGGATGCCTCTGTGGCGGGTGCGGCTCCTCCTGGCTGCACATGCCAAGGCGGGGAAGAACATCACGATGACGGTCTTCGGGAGGAATATCGAGGAACACCGGCAGGTTGAGCTATCCCCCACGGTATGGCACCCAACGGTGGCAACATCGAGCGAGCATGATGGTATCCAGGTTGTCACCATCACGAGCTTGCCGGCAGGAGCTGCGAAAAAGGTTGCGGTGCTGGTCGGCCATGGGCCGCTGATCCTGGACCTGCGCCATCTGGTGTGGGGCCACGAAGACGAGGCCATCGCCGTTGCTGATCTCTTCGCATCGCACGGGGTGCTCGGCGTCTGGAAGGGGCGCCGGGCCGGATCCGAGACATTCGAAGCACATCCGGCTCACCGCTCGACCGTCCGGCCGGTTGTGCTCGTTGGCCCCGATACCGAAGGCGTTGGCGAGGTCCTGGCCGCCGCATTGAACCGGAGTGGCTGTACCGTGGTTGGGACGCCGACTGCCGCTCACGCCGACCATATGATGCTGATCCATGAGAAGGGGCTGAACCTGCTTCTTCCCGTGGGCCATTGGCTGACAAGCCGCGATCAACCGATTGATACCGATGGGGTTGTGATCGATGAAAAGGTCAAACTTGAGGGCGTGAAGAAAGGCACGGATCCAGTTCTCGATCGCGGTTTGGAGATAGCCCGGGGCCATCATGCCAAAGCGGCGTAAGAAACGGAAGGCGCCGTCGCTCAGTGTGCGGGCAGCGATCATTGCAGCTGTTCTCATCGCGTTGGCTGCGATGATCTGGTGGGTCGCGCGAGGGCACGGACCCGTTCCGGCCGGACCGGCCGCACGGAATCATGAATTCGGGGCCAGACTCAAAGAGCTGGCCTCGCGCCGGGGCGCCGTCACCATCGACGCCGATGATCCAATCCGGAAGATTGGAGGCGTGTTCGTCCGGACGTGGCGGATCACGTTGCCGGATACGCATCGTATCGACGAGCTCGAAGCTGATCTTGCCTCAGAGGCTCCGCGATGGCGGGCGAGTTTGAAAAAGGAATCACCACAGCGGAAAGATCGTGCACGGTTCAGGTTTTCTCTGGGCATTGAGGCTTTCGACATTCATCTGAGGACCTCATCACGAGCCGTTTCCTCCCGGCGTGTCCCGGTGGAAGAGGCCACGCCGAGACCCACGCCTCGACCGACTCTATCGGCGCACGTCCGGGGCAAGTTGGCGATCATGCTGGACGATGCCGGCCTGCGGATGGACGTTGTCACGCAGGCGGCGCGGCTCCCCAAGGCGGTGGCCGTGTCGATCCTGCCGTTTCTGCCCCACTCGGTTGATGCCGCGATCGCACTGCACCGCGCTGGCCACGAGGTGTGGCTCCACCTGCCGATGGAGCCGGTTGGATATCCGCGCGAAGATCCGGGACCCGGAGCGATTCTCGTCCGGATGCCGGAGTCCGAGGTCCGGTTCGCGGTGCGCTCGGCGCTCAACAACGTTCCGTTCATCGTTGGGGTGAACAACCACATGGGCTCTCGAGCGACGGCAAATTTCAGGGTGATGACGTGGGTCATGCAGGAGATTGCGGCCCGGCACCTGGCCTTCATCGACTCGCGGACGACGGTCAAGACCGTTGCGGAAGAGGTGGCGCGTGCGCAGGGGATCCGGACCGGCCGGCGTAATGTCTTTCTCGACAACGTTCAGACGCCCGAAGCGATCCGGCATCAGCTGGCTGAGGCTGTGTACGATGCTCGCCGGCATGGCCGGGCGATTGCCATCGGCCATGTGCATCCGGTGACGATCAGGGTTCTCGCGCGGGAGCTTCCCCGCCTCCATGCGCGCGGTGCCGACCTCGTACCACCATCGAAATTGGTCAGGTAGACGTTCAGACAGGTCAGAGCTGCAAACCGCCGCGGAAAAACGTTTCCCAAATGAGGAAGCTGCCGAACCCGATCATGGCGATACCAAGGAACGTCAGAAGACGTTGTTGGACCTTCGGAGAGAAGATCTGACGCCCGTGATGAAGAGCCAGGATGAGAGGGATGTACCAGGCCAGGACCCCGGTCAGGAAGGCAAGAAAGACCAGCGTCAGGCCGAGCCGCCCCCACTTTCGCGCCGTGTGGACGAAAGCCGTGCCGACGGTTGTCCACCAGATCCAGTAGCCGGGGTTGGCGATCGGGATGATTACGCCCGCGATGAACGGACCATGGAGTTTCTGCTCACGTTCGGCGAACTGCTGGCCTCGTTTGGAAACGAGCCTCGACACATCCTTGGGCGCGGCGATGATGCTCGCGATGCCAGCGGCGATGAGGAGAAATCCAGCGATTTTGACGATGTAGATCGAGCCGCCGATCCGGTCGAGAAGTGGTTGGAAACCGAGGGCGAGGGCAACGAAGGCCAAGATGTCGAGGAGAACCACGCCGCTGAGGCATGCGATCGCCGCCCGGGTCCCCTTGGCCACCCCGAAGCGGCTGGCTGTCAGCGTGCTTGGACTGGGAATGATGACAGTCGCGAGGCTGACAAAGAACGCGGTGATGACAACAGCGGGGAGCGAGGTGGCATCCAGCATGACCTGCCCTATTGTCTCACACGCTGCCGCGTCAGTTTCCAGACTGTGCCGTTCGGCGTGTCTTCGAGAACGATCCCTTCTGAGGCAAGCCGGTCGCGAATGGCGTCGGCCGTCGCGAAGTCCCGGTTCTGCCTGGCGGCGTTGCGCTGCTTGATCAGCGCCTCGATTCGGGCGGCCTCGTCATCGCTCACGGTGCTGTCTTCGGCCGGGAGAATATCAAGGACGGTATCGGCTTGGCGCAGCACCTCCGACAGTGACCTCCGGACGTCCCCCGAAAGACCATCTCCGTCAAGGGCGGTGTTGACCCGCCGGAGCAGCGTGTGGAGGGCGCCGAGGGCCCGGGCCGTGTTGAGATCGTCGGCGAGCCCGTCCCGGAAATCGTGGATGAACGTCTCGATGCTCTCGAGAGGAAGATCGCCCCCTCCAGTGGCCGGAGGTGTGGTGTTGAGGCGCCTCAATGTATTGGCCAGGCGCTGCGTTGCCTGTTCAGCCGCATGGAGCCCGTCAAACGTGAAGTTGAGCTTCTGGCGGTATGGGACGGAGAGCAGGAGATACCGGATCGCCACCGGATCGTATCCGCGCTGCACCAGATCACGGAGGGTGAAGAAGTTCCCCTTCGACTTGGCCATCTTCTCCCCTTCGACGATCAGGTGTTCGGCGTGGAGCCACATTCGAACGAACGGCTTCCCGGTTGCCCCTTCCGACTGGGCGATCTCGTTTTCGTGGTGGGGAAAGATGTTGTCCACGGCCCCGGTGTGAATATCGAACGTCTCTCCGAGCAGGCTCATCGACATCGCCGAGCATTCGATGTGCCACCCGGGACGGCCCGGTCCGATCTCGGTATCCCACGATGGCTCACCGGGCTTCGGGGCCTTCCAGAGCACGAAGTCGCGGGCATCTTCTTTCTCGTACTCGTCGGCCTCGACGCGAGCGCCAGCCAGATTTTTGTCGAGCCGGACGCCGGACAGCTTGCCGTACTCGGGAAACGTCGAGATCCGGTAGTAGATCGATCCCTCGGAACGGTAGGTATGCCCCCGTTGTTCGAGGCGTTTGATCAGCTCCACCATCTGCGGAATGTACTCGGTCGCGCGCGGATAGTGCTCGGCGCGCTGGATCCGCAGCATATCGATGTCCTCGAAGAAGGCGGCGATGTAGCGATCGGTGAACTCCCGGAGCGGCATGCCGGCTTCCTTGGCGTCCCGGATGGTCTTGTCATCGACATCGGTCAGGTTCATGACCTGGGTGACCCGGTATCCAAAGAGCTGGAGGGTGCGGCGGAGGATGTCCTCGAAGATGAAGGTTCGGAGATTTCCGATATGCACGTAGTTATAGACGGTTGGTCCGCACGTATACATGCGTACGTGACCTTCCTCGAGCGGTTCAAAGCTCTCCAAAGAGCGGGTCATTGTGTTGTAGAAGCGGATCCCCCCCATCGTCACCTCCAGCGGGAATTGTACATGGTCTACGCCGGTTTCTCCGGGCCGGGCAGGGGCAAGGCTCTCAGTGAGCTACAAAGGTGAATTTGAGCTGCTTGACCATGCCGAGACGGGTCTTGAGAGCCTCACAGGCGGCATGATTCGACCTGACGTTGCCGCAGCGCTGGTTCCAGATATCGGTTCCATTTTCCTGAAGCCGGATTCCGTAGGCCGCGGACCACTTGCGGTTGAACAGGCGCATCGTGAGCGTGTGTTTTCCCCGGGTCAGGAACGGATTGATCTCGAGCGGGCCGATTTTTTCCCGGTACCCAGCGGTGGCCAATCTCCTCCCGTCGAGCAGGACGTCGATCTGGTCATCGATGTTGTCGGCGGTCAGCGTGTAGGTCGCCGTGGGGCGTTGAGCCCGGGGGACTTCAGAAACAGTCGTTGGCGGGAGGGCCTTTCGCGGATTGGATACATGGAAGCTCGTGAACAGGCAGCTTCCGCCGGTTGCCTCGTCGAGTTCATCGCCCGGGAAACCGACACGCAGTACGAGCCGGCCGCTGCTGGTATCCCACGGGTCGAGGTGGACATCGCCCAGCTTTTGCCCGTTACAATGAATCTCGAGGGCGTGTTTGGTCAAGGTCAGCGTGAGCCGAGCCTTCTTCCCGGCCGCGACGCTCGGTCCGGCAAAGAATGTTGTGACAGTCCCGGCTGGAAAACGCTGGACATCAATCTCATGCTGGCGCGGCGAGATCGCGGCAAAGGTCCAGTGAAGGTCATCATCAAAGATTTCTACGCCACCGGACCAACGGGTTCCACCGCTCCTTAGTGTCACCGTTGCCGAAGTGCCCGGGCCGGCGAGACACCCGGTACTGAAACGTCCAACGCTTTGTGCCTTTCCGAACATGCCACCATTCGCCGCTGTCCAGACTCCTGACAGTGGAACACCGGGGGCGCGCCACGCCGTCTGATGGCGAAAATGGATCCCCCAGACAAGGGCAAGCACGACCACGAACGCCAGTGCACCGGTAACCCCCAGGTTCTTGAGCGTGAAGTACCGCTTCGTGATCAAACGGTTCCTGGCATGGTCCGTCTGACCTTCGGGCGGGGATGGCGGTGGCTGTGTGGAGGGAACCGGAGAGGGTGTTCCGTGCTCGTGGGTCACCGCTTCAAGCGTTGCAACAGGAATCATCACGTGGCGCCCCGACCTGGTCAGCCGCGCGGTCTCTCCATCTGCATCGGAGGTTGCAGTGTCCGGGATCGGCCTGCCGGCAAGCCAGGCATCGAGCTCATCGGGGAATGCGAACACCGCGCGGCTCGAAGGGATCCTGTGAATGGGCAAACCAGACGATTGAGCCAGCCGTTGACACTGGCGTGTCGAGCGGTTGATATGCGTCGCGATTGCCTTCCATCCATCAAGCCGGATTCGATGCATTGCGGACCTCGAGAGGAGTGTAACACGCCATCGTCAGGGTTGAAATCTAAGAAATGTCATCTCATGTCGTGACATGTCATGAGATGACGTCCGAATTCCCTTGAAAAGGTTCTGCGATGAGAGAAAGATAGATGGCAAGGGTTTCGCAAAAGGTGAACGGAAAAGGGAAAGGAAGGACATCATGGGTAGGAAGGCGATTGTTGGTTTCGTAGCCGCGGCGATGCTGCTGGCTGTACATCTTTCTTGGGCTGGGATTCCGGGGACGGATCTGTGGGAGCCGTCGCTGGCGCGGACGCCAGGTCAGAACGGCTCGCAGTGGTACGCGACGGTGTGGATCCACAATCCCGGAACACAAGAGGCGCACGTGACGGTCAGCTTCCTCGTCCGGGATCAGTCGAACCCGTCTCCGGTACAGCAGACGGTGACGGTCGATCCCGGTGAGACGTTGAAGCTGGGGGACGTGTACGAGGATCTCTTTGGGCTGAGCAGCGCGATCGGTGCGTTGCGGTTTCAGAGTGATCGAAAGATCGTTGTCGCGGCGCGGTCGTACAACCTGACG
>WGCW01000134.1 GCA_015493585.1 Acidobacteriota bacterium | reverse complement strand
GGCACGCGACTCAGGATGACAGTAGGAGGATTGAGCGACTCAGGATGACAAGGGAGGAATGGCTTCGCCTCCTCGGAATGACAGGGAAAGGGCGCGCTTCGTCTCCTCGGAATGTCGCCCTCAGTCGTTGTCGTGAGTCGCACAACCCTTTCAGGGCTATCTTCAGCCCTTCCACTGTCCCGGTCATCCTGAGGCATGCCACTTCCCCAGGTCATCCTGAGCCATGCCACTTCCCCCGGTCATCCTGAGCCGGAGGCGAAGGATCTGGGCGGGGGGGACGGAATCTCAAGGCCTTCACGGCCAGGTCAGCCTGAGCGCTGCTCCGAGTTCTCGAGCCCGGCGGAGGGACCTGGATCGGGATGGTAGTCGACACGGTTGTCAGGACCTTCCCAGACGCTGATCGTCAGGAGGCGCCCGCCGAGGGCGCCGAGCGGGGCGGCGAGGCGGGATGCGAGAAATTCGGCGAGGCGTTCGGCCGTCGGGGAGGGGACGCCGATCTCGGGGTGCTGACTAAGATCGCTTCCGTCGAGCGGGGCGACGAGCGAGCGAAGCAGGGCATGGACCGAACTGAAGTCGGCCGCGTACCCTTCGTCGGTCAGGCTCTCGAAACCGGCCTCGATGGCGACCTTCCACCGGTGCTCGTGCGGATGCTCAGGCTCACCCCGGTACCGGGCGAGCGCGTGGCGCGCGTGAAATGCAGCTCGGCTGTGCACGACCCAGCGGCTCATGAGGCCTCCCGCGATCTGGCTCTTGGTTTGAGGATCACGGCCTCCCGCGTGATGCGAGCGGCCGCCTGACCGGTTTCCGGGACGCCCAGCGCCGTCAGCAGGGTCCTCACGGTGGGCGCGGGTCCCTCCTGCTGCCGGAGGTTGAGCTGCACTCGGATTGCTCCTCCTTCGAGCTCTTTCCAAAGCTGTACGCCGGGTCTGAGCTCGTCCGGGATCGCCTCGCGCCGCAGCGGCGGAGCGCCATCCGGCAGCTTGATCCGGTAGCGGGCGGCCGCCGCCAGCTTGCCGAGCGATGGAGCGCCCGGAAGGAGGCTCGTCATTCCGGTCAGCCGGAGGCCGTCTGGCAGCTTGGCGTTGATCCTTTCGAGGTGCGCGGGACGCAGTGGAGCTGTGCACTCGATGTCGAACGCTTCGGCCAGCCCCTCATAGCCGAGCGGCAGCGCCGGCCCCATCGACAGCCGGATGTGGGGGTTGAAACCGCCGGTGAACCGGACCGGAATCTGTGCGGCCCGCAGGACCCGTTCCAGAGCGTCCATGACTTGGCGATGGGAGAGGAAGCGCGCGTCGCCGGTCTTGGAAAAGGTGATCCGGACGCGTCTGGAGGCGGCCGGCGCTGTTCGCTCCCCGGTGCGGATTGCCGGGCGGCGGGCAGTGGGCGGTGCGAGGGTCGCCGGAGCGAGGTCGATGTCGTTGCCATCGCCCGGGATGCCGCAATGGGTGCAGGCGCCCCACTTGCAGTCACCTGTGACGGTTTCGTTCAACGCGCGGCGCCGTTCGGCCTTGAGGTAGCCCTTGCGGACGCCGGGCGCGATGACGTCCCACGGAAGCGAGGCGGTCAGGCTGCGCGGGCCGAGCTCGGCCTCACGGTCGATGCCGGTTTCGGCGCACGCCCGGTCCCAGGCATCGAGGTTGAGCTGATCGGACCACCCGTCAAAGACGGCTCCGAGCTCGTACGCGCGCTCGATGGCTGGGGTCAACGCCCGGCTGCCACGGGACAGCAGCGCTTCGAGAGCGGCCTGATGTGGATCGTTCCAGGTCATCCGTGCACCTCGTACGCGCCGGAGCTCGTCGCGGAGCAGTGCGATCTTGCGTTCGAGAGCGTCGACCGGCCCAAACGGCTCCCACTGGAACGGCGTCCAAGGCTTCGGGATGAAGGAGCCAACCGAGAGCTTAACCTCGACCCGCCGGCCACGAATCCTTTGCCCGAGCGCGACGAGCTTCCGGACAAGGCCAGCCAGCTCGCGGAGGTCCTCGCCGGTTTCGGTGGGCAGGCCGATCATCGCGTACAGCTTGAGGAGGTTCCATCCCTTGGCAAACGCGGCGCCGGCAGCCTCGATCACCTCGTCGTTGGTAAAGGTCTTGTTGATGACGCGGCGCAGCCGGTCCGAGCCGGTCTCCGGGGCAAAGGTGAACCCCGACTTGCGAACGCGGGAGACAGCATCGGCGAGGTTGACGGAAAATGCGTCGGCTCTGAGGCTCGGCAGGCTGACCGAGACGCGGCGGTCCTCAAAGCGCGCCGCGAGGGTGGCTACCAGCGGTGAGATCTGCGAGTAGTCGGCCGAGGAGAGGCTCAGGAGGCCGACTTCCTCGAACCCGGTCTCGCTGGCCTGGCGCTGCAGGCGTTCGGCGATGACGGCCGGGTCGTGCTCCCGGACCGGCCGGTACCAGAAGCCCGCCTGGCAGAAGCGGCAGCCGCGTGTGCAGCCGCGCATGATCTCCATGCCGAGGCGATCCTGGATGACGCCGGCGAACGGAACGATCGGCACTTCCGGCTGATCGGCGGCGTCGAGGTGTGGCGTCCAGACCCGCTGGACGGGGTATGGCACGTCCGGCCCGGCGGCGGTTGCAACGCCTTCCGCGCCGTTCCCAGCGAAGCGGTACAGCCGGGGCACGTAGACCCCGGGGATGCCGGCCAGCCGCCGCAACAGCCCGAGCCGCGAGCTACCGGCCTCGCGCGCCGAGCGGATGGTGTCGAGGATCTGATCGAGAGCCGCCTCGGCGTCTCCGATCAGCATCGCATCGAAGAAGGCGGCGACCGGTTCTGGATTGGCCATGCACGGTCCACCGCCCACGACGATCGGCTCATCCTCCCGGCGATCGGCCGCCCGCCGGGACAAACCGCCGAGGTCGAGGAGGTACGGCACGTTGATGTAGTTGAGCTCGGACTGGAGCGTGATCCCGACGACGTCGAAATCACGGACCGGCCGGTACGATTCCAGCGTGTACAGCGGGACCCGGTGCTCCCGCATCATTGCGGCCATGTCGACCCACGGCGCGTAGGTCCGCTCGGCCAGGGCGTCCGGACGGCGGTTGACCAGGTGATAGAGGATCCGGGAACCCTGATGGGACATGCCGATCTCGTACGTATCGGGGAACGCCAGCGCGACGTGGATCGCAACACTGTCCCACGCCTTCCGCACGAGATTCCGCTCCAGCCCGAGATAGCGGGCGGGCTTCATCACGCGGGGAAGAATCGCGTCGAGCGCCGCGCGGACGGAGCCGTGCAGGGGCGTGTACTCTGGCATCTGGGTGTCCCTTCATCCCCCGGTCCGGCCGTCGGGACCGCGCGGGGGTGCCATCTTACACAGAACGGGGGGGCTGGGCTACAGCGGCCGCAGGGCTTCGGGTGGCGGATTGAGGCCGCCGGAGAGCTGTGGTGGCACCTGGGCAGCGGGGCAGATCCGGTTGAAGCCGCACCAGGCGCAGAGCACGCCAGGCCGTGGCGGGAAATCGGTCGCGAGGAGCGCCTGACGGGCCATGGCGGTGAAGCGATCCCGGAGTGTGCGGCCGGACTCGCGGGTGACGGTGCTCCAGTTTGTCGTTCCAAAGCGAAGGTAGTGGTAGCCCGCCAGGCACGAGGCATCTCCGTGCCGGTCGAGGACGCTGGCGGCGTAGAGCGGCGCTTGCAGCCCTTCGGAGAAATCGTCGCCGTTGCCCTCACGCGAAGAGGTTTTGTAGTCAACGACGAAGAGCTGGCCCCGGGCGGTCCGGCCGATCCGGTCGGCGAAGCCGGTGAATGCGAGGCCTTCGCCGAGACGCGCATGGAGCCGTTGCTCCAGCGCGACGGTCGTGCTGAGATCGTGGATGTAAACCTGGTGGTAGAACGTCGTCAGCATTTCACGGCCGACGCGGTAGCTGTCTTTTGGATCGTTGCCGACCCTGATGACGGCGACCTCCTCCGACCACGAAGCCTGCCACCGGTGCGCGAACTCATCGAGGATCGCGTCGAGCGCGGGCGTCCGGTCCTCCATGCGGCGGGCGTACATCCATTCGAGGACTTCGTGAACCACGTTGCCGAGGTACGACTCAATCGACCGGAACGCCTCCCTACGCCCGTCGAGGTAGCGGAGTTTGTAGCGCAGCGGACATTGCATAAACGCCTTGAGCCGGGAGAAGGAAAAGACGTTGACCGGGGTCGGGTGAGATCCAGGCGTACCCATCGCCCGGAAGGATAGCAGGCTTTGCGAGCGGCTTCTCCCCAAGCGTTCCGGTGTTCCGCAGCGAGCCTACCGCGATCGTTGCTCGAGCACGCCGATCAGGCGGTCAGCGACGTTAGCGAGGTTCTTAGCGGCAGTGCGGTCGGTGCGAACCCGGGTGTACTCGACGGTTTTCGTCCATGCCGGCATGAGCCCGGAGCCGGAGATGAGGTCGATGCACTGGAGATCGAGACGGGACTGGTAGGCCTGGCCGGTCTGACCCATGTAGATCAACTGGCGTGAGCCGAGGTAGGTTGCCCGCACGATGACGGCGGCCGCGACATTGCCGGAGAGATGGTCGATGATCTCACCGGTCGAGGGGGTCTGTGAGCTCGAGAGCACTCCGTCGAGAGCCGGAATATCGCGGCCGGTCAGGATCCTCAGGCCCGCCTCGCGCAGCCGCGACGTCAGGTACTGTTCGGCCGCGCTTGCGATCACCGGTTCACCAACGGCGATGACGGCGATCCCAGTTGGGCGCGGCGCCGGAGGTTCGGCTGGAGGAGCTCCGGTCCGGCCGGGCCTGCCGCCTGGAACCGTCGCTGCTGCGGATCCGGCCAAGGCCTTTGTGGATGCTCCAGTCCCCGCGATCTCCGAGGAAGACCGGCCTTCCTGGCGGCGGGTGACCCGGGGACCGCTGACGGCTCCGGTTCCAGCTCCGTGGCCTGCTTTTGGAGTCGAGGTTCTGGTCCGGCCGGACCTGACCTCGATGCCGCTGGTGTCGACGAAGGTGTCCGGAGCGGTGACCTGGTCCGCCACCGGTGTTGCGGCCGGTGACTGGTTGGCCTCGTTTTCAGCCGGTGGTTGGGTGACGGCCGCCGCCTGCCGGGCGTGGCCGGGCATCAGAGCTGCCATGCTCTGAAAGATCCCGGCATGCCAGGCGACGGCCCCCGCCGTGGCGAGGACGGCGATGAGCAGCACAATGCCAAGGGCAACCCAGACGCCCGTGTGGTTGCGCCCAGGCGCCGGTTGTTGTGGTTCCGGCGGCGAGAGCGGTGGCGGAACGGGAGGAACGGGCTGCTGGCTGGCGGCGGAGTCGACGTGGATCGTCGGGGTCTGTTCGAGTGCCTCGGGGGTGATCCCGCTTCCCGGCATCCCCGGGAGCGGGGGTGGGATCATCGCCTCGCGCGCCGCTGAGCCGGGTGCCGATGTTTCGAGCCAGCGCGAGAGGTCTGATATGAGCTGGGAGCAGCTCTGGTAGCGTGCGGCCGGGTCCTTGGCGAGCATGCGCTCGAGGATGCGCCGGAGTGGATTGTCCGGGCTGGGTGAGACGAGCGTGAGATCGGGTGGCGCTGCGTCGGCGATCACTTTGAGCAGTGCGACCGGGGAATTTGCCTCGAACGGCCGGCGGCCGGTGAGCATTTCGAAGAACGTCACGCCGAGGGAGAAAATATCGGCACGCTGATCGATCGTTTGATCGAGGCACTGCTCCGGTGCCAGATATGCCGGTGTCCCCATGAGCATCCCGGTGGCGGTCAGCCGGGTGGCCGCCTCCGTGGGGCGGGCGAGGCCGAAGTCGGTGATCTTGAGCTGGCCGTCCTTCGTCACCATGAGGTTCGCCGGCTTGATGTCCCGGTGGATGATGCCGGCGGCGTGGGCAACGCCGAGCCCGGAGGCCGCCTGCAACATGAGCCGCGCCGCTTCGTCCGCAGGCAGGTGGTCCCTGGTCCGGAGTATCTCCTGAAGGCTCTGACCCTCGACGAATTCCATGGCGAAGTAGTGGCGGCCGTTATCCTCGCCGATGAAGTAGATCTGCACGATGTTTGGATGATTGAGCCGCGCGGCAGCCTGAGCTTCACGTTGAAAACGGGTTACATAAGTGGCGTCCTGAGTGAGGTGCTCTCCCAGGACCTTGACGGCGACGAACCGGTTGAGCGATTCCTCCTCCGCCTTGTAGACCACGCCCATCCCACCCCGGCCGATCTCCGAAATGATGCGGTAGTGCCCGATGTATTCCGGCATCGTACCCATGTCGCGAACCTCCCGCGCAAGGCGCTCCTTGATCTAACCTCAAAGTTCCCACAATTATTGTACCCCCACGGGGGAGGTGCAGACCAGTTCAATGACCGGTCAGCCGTGAGTGCCATGGCCTCTCGCAGAGAACTGCAGAAGCGGGCAGCTTCGGGTGGTCCTCCACCCGGATCCTTCGCCTTCGGCTCAGGATGACAGGGGAAAGAATAGTTTGTCCTCAAGGATGACAGGGGAAACGATGACTTCTCCTCCTCGGAATGATCCCTCGTCCGCGTCATCCTGAGCCATTCTACTTTTCTTGTCATCCTGAGCCATTCTACTTTTCTTGTCATCCTGAGCCATTCCACTTTTCTTGTCATCCTGAGCCGAAGGCGAAGGATCTGGGTGGGGGGCATCCCGTGGACTAGGCTCGCCCCTTCGAATCGGCAGGACACGAGAGGATGATTCTGCTCCCCACAAAGAGGTTTCGCATAAAGGACGGTAAGAACGCCGGGGGGAACGCTCGTTTGTCTATAATCCCGGCATGCCCAGCACGAAGATGCCCGAATCAAACCGAAGGTGAGCGATTCTGGCGGATGAGATGTGCGAATGATTCGACACTGTCCCCTACTCTGCGATCGTTGCGGAGCTTAGCGCGGGTGTTTAGAGACCTGCACCGGCTTGCATTCTTCCGGCCTCGGCGCCATGTTTGGGATGGTGAGGTGGGTTTGAGCGGTGGGGCGTGTGCAGTGGCATCCTCAGGCGCCATCGCTACATGCCAAAAGGAGGTGTGATGGGACGAAACCTGCGGCAGCTTCGCGAGGGGGAGATCGAGGATCTTCCCGAGTTCTACGAGGCCGTTGTGCTCCGCCCGCTGATCTCGGCTGCCGGTTGGGTTCTTGGCATTGCCGGGATCGTCGGCGGGGTCGTGCTGATGGCGGGGGGAGCGGCATCGTGGCTCGAAAACGCCGGGGCGGCTGCCGGGACCGCTGGCGCGCTGATCGTCTTTGGCCTGCTCAAGTTCTACCGGTGTGAGCTGTTGGTTGGGAAGCGTTGGTTGATGGTTCAGATTGGGCCGGTCAAGCACAGGCTGGGCCTGGAGGCTTTCGAGAGTGTGCATGTCCGGCCGGCACGGTTCTGGAGACGGTTGTTCAGCAAGGTTGAGGCCGAGCTCAAGCTCCCATCCCTCGACCGGATTCTGGTCTTCCCAACGCGGGATCCGGGAGCGCTTCGGCAGCAGCTGGAAAACATGGGAACGGAGGTGTGAGATGAGACGGCAAACCTGCGTGGTGATTGGACTGGTCATCCTGATGACGCTTGGCACGGCAACCGGGGCCACGGCTGGCAGCAAGACGAAAACGATCTTTACAGCCAAGACGAACGAAGGGCAGGTCTGGGTCAGCGTCGACATCGCCCTGCACCGGACGAAGGAAGCGTTCATCCCGCTGGCCGTGGCTGTCTACAACAGGTCTCGAAGCTCCGTGGTCCTGAACCACGACAGTTTCACGCTCGTTGGTGCTGGTGGTGTGCCGCTGAAGATGCCAACGATTCCTGAGCTGAGGAAACGATACACGAAACAGAGCTTCGATCTGACAATGATTCGCCTGTACGGCATGCCGTTCGGGACGAGGCTGGATCTCGAGTATCTGGTTCCATCAAACTTTTTCCCCGTCGTGGCCAACGGCAGTGAGGGCGTCCGGATCCAGCGCGTCGAACTTCCGCAGTTCTACTGGACGATCGATCTTCTGTACTTTCCCAGGCCGGCCGGTTTCGCCAAAGGGCAACCGGTCACGCTGGTCGTGTCGCCGGAGGGCTGGGACACGCCGATCCGCGTCAAGCTCCACGTGTAGCGGCCGCTTGTGGTGTGTCACCGCCTTTCTCCGGGCCTTTGCCGGAGTATGATGCGCCGGTGCGGACGAGCGAGTTTGACTACGAGCTGCCTCCCGAGCTGATTGCGCAGGCCCCCCGGCCGCGGGGAACTGCGAGGATGATGACGCTGGACCGGCGTACCGGAGCGGTTGGGCACCGGCGCGTGGCCGACTTTCCCACCCTGCTCGTGCCGGGCAATGTGCTCGTGCTCAACGACACGAAGGTGCTCCCCGCACGTCTGAGCGCCCAGCGCGCGACGGGCCGGACGTTCGAGGTGCTCCTCCTCAAAGCGCTGGACGAGGAGCGGTGGGAAGCGCTGCTGCGCCCGTCAGCGAGGGCCCGGCCCGGGGAAGAGCTCCACCTTCCAGACGGTGGTGCCCTCGTGCCCGAGGAACGGCTTGGTGAGGGGCGCTGGCGGATCCGCTGCGTGCCGGCGCTCGACCTCGAGCGGCTCGATGCATTGGGTCAACCGCCGCTTCCCCCGTACATCCACAGGCCGGACGGCGCCACGGAGGATGACAGGCGAGCGTACCAGACGGTCTTCGCCGATAAGCCTGGAGCCGTAGCCGCCCCAACCGCTGGCCTGCACCTGACGCACGAGATGCTCGAGGAGATCGCGGCCCGCGGGATCGAGATTGCCCAGGTGACCCTCCACGTCGGGATCGGCACCTTCCGGCCCGTCACCGTCGAGCGGATCGAAGATCACACGATGCACGCGGAGTGGTACGAAATCACGGAAGGGGCCAGCCGCACGATCAACCGCGCCCTCGCCAGCCAGCGGCGGATCGTGTGTGTGGGTACGACGGCGGTCCGGACCCTCGAGACTGGTCTGATCACAGGAGGCGGGATGCTGCGCCCGGGATCAGGATGGAGCCGCCTGTTCATCACGCCGGGCTTTCACTTTCAAGGGCTTGGCGGGTTGCTGACGAACTTCCACTGGCCGAAGTCGACGCTCCTGATGCTCGTTAGCGCCTTTGCCGGTCGTGAGCATGCGCTGGCAGCCTACCGCCAGGCCGTCCTTCGGCGCTACCGGTTCTTCTCCTATGGAGATGCGATGTTCATCTCCTAGCCCGCACGACTCACTCGTGATCTCCTCCAACCGGTGAGACGACTGCCAGCGCACTGCTCTTCACGCTGAGCCGCCGTCGTCCAAAGCCGCCGTTCGCGAGGCTATCCGAGGTGTGCGCCCATCGATTCGAGCCTGCGGATGCGCTCTTCGATCGGTGGATGGGTCGAGAAGAGCCGCATCATGGACTGGCCTCCGAACGGGTTGGCGATCATCATGTGTGCGGTGGCCGGCTTGGCGGTCCGCATCGGGATCCTGGGGGTCAAGGCGCCGAGCTTGCGGAGAGCGGATGCGAGCCCCTGGGGGCCACCGGCGAACTGGACGCCACCCTCGTCGGCGGCGAACTCGCGCGAACGTGAGATCGCCATCTGAATCAACATGGCGGCCAGCGGCGCGAGCAGGTAGAACAGGAGCCCACCGAGGGCACCGCCGCGGTCCCGGCTGCCCCGTCCTCCGAACCCTCCGAAGAGGAGCGCCCACCCCGCCATGCGGGCGAGCACGATGATCGCGCCGGCTAAGGTGGCGGCGACCGACATGATCAGGATGTCCCGGTGCTTGACGTGGGCAAGCTCGTGGCCGAGCACCCCCTTGAGCTCCTCGCGGTTCATCGTCTGGAGCAGACCACGGGTGACAGCAACCGCTGCGTGCTGCGGGTTGCGTCCGGTGGCAAATGCGTTCGGCTGATCCTCGGGGAGGACGTAGACCCGTGGCATCGGAAGTCCTGCGCGTCCGGTCAGCTCGTGGAGCACAGCGTAGAGCTCGGGCGCTTCCGCCTCCGTGACCGGCTGCGCCTTGTGAGCGCGGAGCGCAATCTTGTCGGAGAAGAACCAGCTCGAGAAATTGAGAGCCGCGGCAAAGATCAACGCCAGGATCAGCCCCGTCTGCCCCGCCATCGCATCTCCCGCCCACAGCAGAACGGCGGTCATGATTCCGAGCAGGAGCGCCGTCTTGAACATGTTCATCGGTTTTGACCTCCATCCAGGGGCACGCCCCCGTTGGTACAAAAAACGGAATGGCGCCCGGCAATCTTCCCGGGGTCACCCGGCGATGGCGGAGATGATCATGGCGAGGATGATCAGGATGATCAGCGCGCCAAGGCCGGCGAGCATCATCTCAGTCAGCGAGTATTTGCCCAGGTAACGCTTCTTCGGCCGTCTCCTCTTGTGACGTACCTTGTGGCTCATCAGACCTCCTCCCACCGGCATTCTACTGCGTCGGCGGCTGAAAAGGCGGGCGGCCGCCCGGGATCCCCGCATCCCGGGCGGCCGGGTTTGGAAGGCGACTGGAAGGAACTCTTAAGGTAAGCGCAAGCAAGGACGGGGCAGCGTGCTGCCCTGACAAGGTGGACTGCCACCGGCCTGCCGGCCTTCCGCCGGCACCGAACGTGCGGGGAGACAGAACCAGTGGAAACATCACACCGGGCGGTTTGCATTCTTCGTGCCTGAATCTTCCTTTGGAATCAAAGTTGTGCCGCGCACGTATGGCACGATAGGATGTCAAAGTGTCATCCGTGGCAGAAGGAGGGAAGGCTGATGGATCAAGGCATACAGCATGCGAGGGAACGCCGCAACGCGCTGGAGCGGCTCGCCGCCAAGATTCCCGGGCTGAAGGGGTATCTGGAACGGGAAACCCGCCGTGAGGTCGACAAGATGGAACGGGATTGGATTGCGGCGCAGATCGACCGCGCCCGGGAGCTCGTACAGCAGAGCATCCGGGAATGGTCGAGGTCGGGAGATCTGGCGAACCTCGATGTGGCATCGAGCATCGACAAGGGGCTCGACCGGTTTGCGAACCGCGTTCGCCATGCGGACTACGGGTATACGGGTTTCTTCGATGCCGTCAAGATCTACGAGGATGAGCTCGATCGCCTGTACGAGCACGACTTGGGCCTCGTCGAGGAGGTTGAGAAACTTGTCACACGGATCGAGAGCCTGCCGGGCACGGCGAATGCGGCTGCGCTTCAGGCCGTTCTCGCCGATGTTCGTGAGGCGGATCGCCGTTTTGACGAACGTGCGACGGTCTTTGAGAACGTGACCTCGAAGGGAGGCCGGTGATGGCACAGACGCTTGAGGTGCTCGAACACTACGATCCCAGCGGTGAGGAGATCGTCTACCGGTACCCGCCCGAAGGGAGCGCCGAGATCAAGATGGGCGCCCAGCTCGTGGTCCACGAGGCCCAAGAGGCGGTGCTCTACCGGGACGGCAAGGCGCTCGACGTCTTCGGGCCCGGACGTCACACGCTGGTCACACAGAACATCCCGCTCGTGACGAAGGCACTGTCGCTGCCGTGGGGCGGCAAGAGCCCGTTCCGTGTCGCGGTAGTTTGGGTCAACAAACGGACGTTCATCGACCAGAAGTGGGGAACGCGGGAACCGGTGGTCTTCCGCGATGCCGAGCTTGGCATGGTGCGGTTGCGGGCCTTCGGGACCTACGCCTATCGCGTGTCGGACAGCCAGCTCTTCGTCAACACGGTCGTTGGCTCGCAGGGGCTCTTTGAGACCGGCGGGCTGAAAGACTTCTACCGGGATATCATCGTCTCACGCCTCAACGATCTCCTCGGTGAATCGCTCAAGACGATCTTCGATCTGGCCAGACTCTACGACGAGCTGGGAGCGGCCGCCAAAGCGAGGATCGCCGAGGACTTCACCAAGTACGGAGTCGATCTCACCGATTTCTACATCAACTCGATCACTCCCCCCGACGAGGTGCAGGCAAAGATCGATGAGCGGGCCGCGATGGGTGCGGTCGGCGACATGGGGACGTACATGCAGTTCAAGGCCGCTCAGGCGGTCGAGGAGGCCGCTCAGGGCGGTGGAGGCGGTGAGGGCAGCAACGCCGGTGCCGGGATGGGTCTCGGCCTCGGAGCGGGTTTCGGCGCCATGATGCCGGGGATGATTTCCGAAGCGATGCGGCAAGCGGGCAAGACAGAGGGGCAACCGGCGGCCGGAGCCGCCGCAGGCGCGGCAGCACCGGTAACAACCGGTGGCGCGTTCTGTACCGCCTGTGGCAAACCGGTTCCACCAGGCGCCCGGTTCTGCCCAAACTGTGGGCATGAGCTCGGTCCTGCCGTTTGCCCGAAGTGCGGTAAACCGGTTCCTCCGGATGCCAAGTTTTGTCCGAGCTGCGGTGCCAAGCTTGGGGCGTGAGTAAGCTTACGTCGAGCGGGAGCGGTCAGCGAGCGCCCCGGTGAGACGGGCGGCAAGCCGGGTGTAGCGGATCCGGTGGGTTGCGTTTGAGACGGCGCGGACGAGCGCCCGCCGGCTCCCAACGATGATGACGAGCCGTTTTCCGCGGGTGACCGCCGTGTACAACAAATTGCGCTCGGGCATCACGTAGTGCTGGTGGTGGAGCAGAATGATGACCGCGGGGTACTCGGAACCTTGTGACTTGTGGATTGTCACGGCGTACGCGAGCACGAGATCGTCGAGGTCCTCCCGTGCGAGCGGCACGACGTGGCCCTGGAAATCGACCGTGACTGTCAGATTCTCCGGATCGATGGTGCTGACCCGGCCGATATCGCCGTTATAGATGTCAAGCTCGTAGTTGTTCCGGATCTGCATGACTTTGTCGCCCACGCGGAACCGCCTGGAGCCGAAGACGAGCTCGGGCCCGGAGGGGTTGAGCGCCCGCCGGAGCCGGTCATTCATCTCGATGACGCCGAGCTCGCCCCTGTGCATCGGCGCCAGAACCTGAATGTCGTCGACTGGATCGAGCCGGAAGCGCGCCGGAATGCGGTGCGTGGCGAGATCCAGAGCCGTTTTTGCCGCAGCCTCAGGATCATCCCGGTTGATGACGTAAAAGTCGGTCAGGCGGCCGCTTTCGGGCAATAGCGGCATCTCCCCACGGTTGATCCGGTGCGCGTTAACGACGATCAGACTGCCGGCGGACTGGCGGTAGATCGTGTCGAGGCGGACTACGGGCACGAGCCGCGAGCCGACCAGGTCCCGCAAGAAATCGCCCGGCCCCACGGAGGGGAGCTGATCCGCGTCGCCGACGAAGACGATTCGGCACGCCGGTGGCACCGCGTCGAGCAGATGTGCGGCAAGCTCGATGTCGAGCATGGAGACCTCGTCGATCACGAGGACGTCGGCTGCGAGCGGCGTCTCCCGGCACCGCCCAAAGGTTCTGGTCACAGGGTTGAACTCGAGCAAGCGGTGGATCGTTCTCGCGGCTAGGCCGGTCGTTTCGCTGAGCCGCTTGGCGGCCCTGCCCGTCGGCGCCGCGAGGAGGATCGTCTGGTCCTTACGCGAGAGGATCTGTACGAGCCCGCGAATCAGTGTCGTCTTGCCGGTGCCGGGCCCGCCGGTGATGATCAGCAGCTTGCCGGTCAGGGCCTCGGCGAGGGCGCGGCGCTGGACATCGCCGAGCGTGATGCCGCTCGTGCGCTCGTACCACGGGATCGCACGGCCGGTGTCAATGTCGATCTTTGCCGTTTCGGACGTCAGCTGTTCGGCCAGCCGCTCGGTGGTCCGCTGTTCTGCTTTGTAGAGCCGGGGCAACCAGAACCCCTCACCGTCATCGACGGGCTCGGAGACGACGAGACCCTTCTGCACCAATGTATTGAGCGCGGTCACGAGCTCATCCGGCTCGACCTCGAGCAACTCTGCCGCGCGCTTGCGGAGGACGTTCGCTGGCAGGTAAACATGTCCGTTTCCGGCGGCTTCAGCAAGCACGTACAACAGACCCGCCTCCAGCCGCTGCGGTGCGTCCACAGGAATGCCGAGGTTTCTGCCGATGCGGTCCGCGGTCAAGAAGCCGACGCCAAACAGCTCCCCGGCGAGGCGGTACGGATTGTCCCGGACCACCTTGAGAGCGGTGGAACCGTACTTTTTGTACGCCTTGAGCGCCACGGAAGGGGAGACACCGTGCCCTTGAAGGAACACCATGATCTCCTGGAGCCCCCGGACCTTGCTCCAGCCCTCACGGATCTTTCTGGCGGTTTTTGGCCCGATGCCGGGGACTTCGGTCAGCCGGTCCGGTTCGTGCTCCAGCACGTGCAGCGTACCGGTTCCAAAACGTTTGACAAGACGTTCCGCCGTCACGGGCCCGATGCCAGGAATCTTGGCAGAGGCGAGATACTTGCGGATGCCTGATTTCGTCGTTGGGTCGATGTGGACAAAGCTTTCAACGGCGAGCTGACGGCCGTACTTCTCGTGACGGCGCCAAGAGCCCGTCATCCGCAGGCGGTCGCCCACCCGGACGCCGAGGAGCGAGCCAACGGCTGTGAGCGTTTCGCCGTCATCTGGACGAATCGAGATTACCGCCCATCCGTTCTCGTCGTTGGCGTAAATGACGCGGCTGACGGCGCCTTCGACGACCGCCACCGCGTCGCCGGACGTTTTCCCGGCCAGATCACCTTGCTGTACCACCTCAACATCTTATCCGAAGCGGGTGAAACCTGAGGTGAAGAGAGGTTGTTGCGCTGCCTGTCGCTTCTTCAGCTGTGCGAGACCGGTGGGAAGAGGCATGAAGCGCACAGGCGGGGCCTTCCCTCCCTTGTCATCGTGAGCCGGAGGCGAAGCCCCCCTGTCATTTTGCGGAGGCGAGATCCTTCGCGGCGAGCCTTCGGCACGCCGCCCAGGATGACAGGGGGAGGCGTCATTCTGAGGAGGCACAGCCTTCCCCCCAATGTCATTCTGAGGAGGCACAGCCTTCCCCCCCAATGTCATTCTGAGGAGGCACAGCCTTCCCCCCAATGTCATTCTGAGGAGGCGAAGCCGACGAAGAATCTGGGTGGGGGACGGCCGCAGGGAGAACCTAACCGCAGAGAACGCGGAGGTTCGCAGAGGAAGGCCGAGATGAGTGCAAGACCGTCCCCAACTTTGGCCCCCTCCCAGATCCTTCGCGGCGAGCCTTCGGCACGCCGCTCAGGATGACAGGGGGAAGTGTCATTCTGAGGAGGCGTCGCCTTCCCTCCGGCTGTCATTCTGAGGAGGTGAAGCCGACGAAGAATCTGGGCCGGGGGGGCAATGCTACGGATTGCACGCGACGCCACCCAAGACCGTCACGACTGCCCAGGCATGAACCTCCCCTCCGCGGTCGCGGCGTTCTCTGCGAGAAACTCTTCTGGAAGGGGGGAAAGAGACACGCTAGTCCCGAATATTCGACACTGTCCCCATCTCGTGAAAATTCATCTGGAGAATCTAACTTGGGAGATCGCGGCAGCGCAGAGAGAAGAGGAGAACAGAGGCACAAGGGGGTAGAGACGGTTTGCCAGCCGGCCTGTTACGTGGGTTTCTCCGCGCGGTTTCGGCATTTCGCATGTTTTCCGGGGCAAACGTGTAATTCCGGGCATTTCTTGAGGTGAAGCCGAATCTGGTGCCTTCCTATCCGATGCTCTTCGCCGTTCCCGACAGCGCAACACCCTCGAAAAACATTCGGATCATCTGCAATGGCACGTGGCCGTAGAGTGACGCGTCATCCCGTGTTAGGCTGTGTCCATGCGGAGCTTTCTCAGGGTCCTTGGGGTTGCGAAGCGGCATGCAGGCTGGATCGGTGTGGCGTTCGTCAGTATGATCCTCGTCGCATCATCGACCGTCTTCGCCTACAACCTGATCCGGCCGATCTACGACAGTGTCCTTCATGGCACGAGCACCACGCGGGTGCACGAGACGTCGAAGATTCCGATCCCGAAGAAAGGGTTCGTCGGTGATCTCGACCGGGCCTCGCACCGGGCAGAGGCATGGCTCGGGAAGGTCGTTGGCAAGAGCAGGGCGACGGTGCTCGTCCTGGTTTTCTTGGCGATCGTGATCAAGAATGTCTTCACGTTTGTGGCGAGGTATTCGATCGCCCAGCTTGGGCTTGCCACGATCCGCGATCTCCGCAACGCCATTGGTGATGCGCTCCTGCGCCAGAGCCCCCGTTTTTTCCACGAGATCCCCTCCGGAGTCTTGATCGCCAGAGTGGTCAACGATGTCAAAGTGATTCACGAGGCGCTGGCGGAACGGCTGGGCGATCTGCTGCAGGACAGCCTGACGGTGGTCGTGCTGCTGGTCTACGTCTTTTCGTTGAACTTCCGCCTGGCGCTCGTCACGCTCGTACTCGCGCCAATTTTGTTAGCGCCGGTCATCCACTTCTCCCGGCATTTGAGGAGGCGGTCCCGCCAGTCGCAGGAGAGGATGGGAGACTTGACCGCCATACTGGACGAGACGATCAAGGGTATCCGGGTCGTGCAGGCCTTCGGCATGGAAGAGTTCGAGGCGAAGCGGTTCCGGTCGGCGACGCACCGTCACTTCTGGGCGAATCTCAAGGCGCGGGCGATCCAGGCGGCCAACGCCCCCGTGATGGAGATCATCGGCTCGCTCGGCGCTCTGGCCCTGATCGGGTATGCCTCGCACCAGATCGCCTCGGGCGCGATGACGCTGGGGGATTTCTCGGCGTTCCTGCTCGGTGTGTACGGCGCCTATAACCCGATCAAGCGCCTGAACAAGTTCAATCTGGCCTTGCAGCAAGCGATCGTCGCCTCGGAGCGGGTCTACGAAGTGCTCGATGCCCCCGTCGAAGTTCAGGACAAACCTGGAGCCGGGGAACTTGACGGGATTGGCGATGGCGTCCACCTCGATCACGTCTGGTTTGCCTACGAAGACGAGAGCTGGGTGCTCAAGGATATCGATCTGGACATTCGGGCGGGGCAATCCGTCGCCATCGTTGGGGCATCTGGTGCGGGCAAGAGCACGATTGCCCAGCTCATCCCGCGCTTTTGGGATGTTCAGAAGGGAGCGATCCGCCTCGGCGGAAAGGATGTGCGCGATGTTACTTTGAAAAGCCTGCGCGCACAGATTGGCCTGGTGACTCAGGAAACGATCCTGTTCAACGACACGGTCCGGAAGAATATTGCCTTCGGTCAGGAGGATGCACCTCAGGATGAGATCGAGGCGGCGGCCAAGGCAGCCTACGCCCACGATTTCATCATGGCTCTTCCGAACGGATACGAGACCGTCATTGGGGAGTCGGGGCTCAAACTGTCGGGTGGAGAACGGCAGCGGATCGCGGTCGCCCGCGCGCTGTTCAAGAATCCGCCGCTGCTGATTCTCGATGAGGCGACATCGCAGCTCGACACCGAGGCAGAACGGCTCGTGCAGCACGCACTGGAGAACCTGATGCGTGGGAGAACGAGCCTGGTCATCGCCCACCGGCTGACGACTGTACGCAACGCCGACCTGGTCGTCGTACTGCGTGACGGCCGAATCATCGAACGGGGTTCTCACGCGGAGCTCCTGCGTGCCGGGGGGGCCTTCTCGGAGATGGTCGCGGCACAGGAATTGATGGCGTTGGAGGATGACGTATGACGGTTGCAAGTATGACTGGCTTCGGCCGGTCGGGTGGTCCGGTATCGGACCGGCTTCAGATGGGCGTGGTGGTTCGTTCCGTCAACCATCGCTACCTCGATCTCCAGGTGCGCACCGGGCTTCGCCAGGAGGTTCCCGAGATCGAGGCGATGATCCGCACGCTGGTGCGGACCGCGCTCCAGCGGGGGCATGTCGTGGTGGAGCTGAATTTTCAGAGGACGCAGGCGCCGTCGTCCACGGTGATCATCAACGAGAAAGGCATCGAGGCGTTGATGGAGCAGGTTGCATCGTTCCCCTCGTTTGAGGGCCTCGTCACCCCGGTCACCTTACGCGATGTGTTGGCCGTTCCTGGCCTCATCATCGTCGAAGAGGAACGGCTGGCGTTGACACGTGACGAGCTCGACGCGCTTGGCGCCCTCGTTGCAGCGGCGCTCGAACAGCTCAACCGGATGAGGCGTATCGAGGGACGGAGTCTGGTCCAGCAGATCACGGAGCAACTCGGCGTCCTCGAGGATTTCCTCGATTGGTTCGAGCCGAAGATGGAGGACGTTCGCCGGCAGCTCGTCGAGAAGCTGAGGCAGCGGCTGACCGAGCTCCTCGGACCGGCGGGCCCCGTCGATGAGCAGCGGCTGATCATGGAGGCGGGGATGCAAGCGGACAGGATGGACGTTTCCGAAGAGGTTGTTCGGCTGAGGGGGCATCTCGAGCAGTTCCGGAACCGGCTGCAGGCCGGCGGCCAGGTCGGGAGGAGCCTCGATTTCCTGTGTCAGGAGATGAATCGTGAGTTGAACACGCTGGGCTCCAAGTTCCGGGAGCCGGGTTTCTCCGGGAAGCTCGTTGACGCCAAGGGTGCCGTTGAGAAAATCCGGGAGCAGGTGCAGAATCTCGAATGAAACGTCGCAGGCAGAGGTTGCAGCAACGGGTGGCACGTTACGTGCTCTTCGTCGTTGGTGCCAGCCTGTTCGTCAGTGGAACGGCGTTTGTCCTGTCGAAACGCCAGTCCCTAACGGGATCGATGGAACGGTCCGCCAGGACGTTTGGAGCTCTGGTAACCCTTCCCATGGCGCATATGGTGGAACGGTACGGCCTCGGTGGACGCCGCATGATGGAACGGACAGTGACGCGGTATGCACACCTCAACAATGATCTCGTCCGGCTGCAAGTCGTGGACGTCACGGGACGCGTCCTGCTTGACGCGCGTATCAAAGGCGGCCACGTGGTGCTCAAAGTGTTCCGGAAGAATGGTGGGAGTGGGACGGTGCTCGAAGGGCCGTCGAAGGCGGCCGCCCAGGGGTTGCGCCTGATTGCTGGGAGCATGAAGCAGGGTGCGGGAGAGGAACGCCTCTATCGCGTGATTTCTCCTGCTGTCGAAACGTGGGGCAAACACGCCATGACGGTCATTGCGTTTTTCAGCTACCGGCGTGTCAACCGTGCGCTCCTGAAGACCGCGGGTATTACGGCGCTGTTTCTGCTGGCCAGCCTCGTCTTTTCCTGGGGCGTTTCACGCCTTCTGGCCCGGACGATCACGCAAAACATCGACGAGCTCCACGCCGGCGTCAGACGAATTTCGGAGGGACGTTTCGACGAACGGGTGGCGATCAAGACGGGGGATGAGATTCAGGACCTTGCCGATTCGTTCAATTCGATGGCGGACCGGCTCCAAGGAACGATCGAGGCGTTGCGGGATGCCTATATCCGGATGGAATCGCTTGATCAGGCCAAGCGCACCCTCCTCGCGACGGTATCCCACGAGCTCAAGACGCCATTGACGGCCCTTCGCGGGTACCTTGAGCTGCTGGGGAACGGACAGCTTGGGGATCTGTCACCGCAGGCGGTCCGGGCTGTGGCAGTTTGTCAAAAGAACGCCGAACGTCTGACCAGGAGGATCGAGGAGCTGGTGGAGCTGGCAAGGCTCGATCGCGACGGCGCCATCATGCCTTTGGAGCCTGTTGATCTTTCCCAGATCGTTCAGAGCGTGCTCGAAACCCTTTGGCCCCGGGTCGAAGAAAAGGGACTCCGTTGTGCGATGGACACCATGACGGGGTTGCGTACCATCGAAGGGAACGTGGAGCAGCTCGAGCGGCTGTTCATGAACCTGCTGGATAATGCCATCAAGTTCACACCGGCCGGAGGTGCGATCAGCGTCCGGCTGGAGAATAACGCGCTGCACGGCACTCCAGGGGTCTTGGCTCAGGTGACCGACAGTGGAATCGGAATCCCCGAGGAGCACCTTGACAATGTGTTCGGACGTTTTTACCAGGTCGACCAAACATCACGGCGCAAGTTCGGCGGCATGGGGCTTGGCCTTGCCCTGGTCAAACGCGCCGTCGAGCTTCATCATGGCAAGGTATGGGTCGAGAGCGCCGTCAACGCAGGTTCGACGTTTTTCGTTTGGCTTCCCCTCGAAGGCGGCGGGCAGAGCCAGAGTGGGGCGTATCCGGCCCTTGATACAATGGATCACGCATGACCCAGCGGAGCAGATGAACGGGGGATTGATCATGAAACGGGTCTTTGTTGTCGATGATGAACCGGACGTCGTTGAGCTCATCGAGACGGTTCTTGAGTTGGAGGGCTACGAGGTGGAAACAGAGACGAGCGGCCGCCGGGCCCTGGCGCGGATGCTCCAAGCTCCTCCGGATCTGGTCCTGCTCGATCTGATGATGCCGGACCTCGATGGCATGGAGCTGTTGAAGCTGCTCCGGGCACAGCCCCAGGGGGCTGATGTTCCGGTGATCATTGTTTCGGCACGGACCGGCCAGCTTGACCAGATTGGGAGCCTTCAGCTCGGCGCGAACGCCTACATCTGCAAGCCGTTTTCGAACCGGGATCTTCTCGCTCAAGTCGAACAACTGATTGGCCGTCCGGACGCGGAGCCAAGTGATGGTTGACCCCATTGCCGGCCCGGTCATCCCGTCCGATCCAGCCGAGCTGACGACGCAGCTGCTGCAGTACCAGGCCAGCCTGTTCGACCCGGGAACCGGCCTGCCGAGCCTCCCGGCGGTGATGGACCAGATCCGGAAGATGCTTGAGGACCAACGGTCGGTCCAGGTGCTGATCATCCGGATCGAGCAAGAGCAGAGCCTTGAGCTGATCGTTGGATGGCAGCGGTACGATGCGTTGCTGCGATCGGTTGCGGAATATCTCAAGAATAGTTTGTCGAGCTTCCGCAGCGCGGGGAGCGTGCTATGCCAGGATCGTGTGCGGGGTGATCGCTTTCTCATTTTTCTGCCGGACCGGCGCCAGACCGGCAGGCTGTTGGAGCTCGTATCGGAGCCGATCCGCGTCGAGGCACCGGAGCTGGAGGAGGCGTTCACACTGAGCTTGAGGGTGGGGCAGGGCAGCATCCGGCCGCGGCCGTCGCAGCGCATCGAGCGCTGCATTTTCACTGGCCTTGAACAGGCGGAGAAGGATTTCAACAGACGGAGGCGGGAGCTTGACCTCAACCGGCGCCGCGAACTGCAACAGATCCTCAGAGACCGTTCGGTGAGGACGCTTTTTCAGCCGATCATCCGGGTGCCTCAGCGCACGGTCGTCGGATACGAGGCGCTGTGCAGGGGTCCTGAAGGCTCCTACCTCGAACCGGCTGAACGGATTTTGGGATTCGCCCAGCGTTCCGGGATGCTCGGTGAGCTCGAGGAGCTCTGTATCGAGAAAGCACTTTCCAACGGACATCACTTGCCATTGGGTTCAACACTGTTCCTCAACCTGTCGTTCCGGGGCTTGGAGTACCTGGAGGGCGAGCATGGTGGGCTGATGCCGCTTGCGCGGAAAGGAGGATGGTCCCCCCGCGAAATCGTACTGGAGATTACGGAGCACACCTACGCACAGGATCCCGAGCGGATTCTCAAGAGAGTGATGAAGCTCCGGTCCCAGGGATTCCGCGTGGCGATCGACGACATGGGAACGGGCTACAGCTCGCTGCAAACGCTCACCGATGTCAAGCCGGACTACATCAAGCTTGACGGCATGCTCGTGCAAGGGGTCGCGTCCGAGCCGATCAAGCGCAACTTGATTTCGGCAATCATCGGGTTTGCGCACACCAGCCAATCGCTCGTGATCGCCGAGGGGGTTGAACGCCAGGAAGAGGTGACCGTTCTTCAGGACCTTGGTGTTTTCCTCCTGCAGGGGTACTTCTTCGCGCGGCCGAAGGCCGCCAATTAACGGCTATCCGGGTCAGTGCTTGAAGAAGCCGGAAGGGTTCTTGGCGGTCTTGGGCCCGCCTCCGGCTTCACGGAGACGCTGGTTGAGGTCCCGAATCCTCTCGTTGAGTGTGGCGACCTTCTTCGCTGATTCATCACGAAGGAGCTGGTTTTCGGCTTGCAGCTGCTCGAGCTGTTTCTTGATTGCATCGACGCTACTTGAATCTTCTTCCATCATCCGGCGCAGGTCTGCGATTTCCTGCTCCAATGCGGCGATCTGCTCATCCTTCGCCTGCATTTCGACCTTGTGCCGTTCCTCGGATTCCTCGTAGAGGCGTTTGACCTCGATCAGCTCGAGGATTTCTGAAAAATCTGCTGGCGACGGGGCCATGGCTCCCTCCCTAAACTGCTCTTCGATCGAAGGGAAGAGCTTTCTCAGCTTCAACGACAGGTCTGAGGGATCAGTTGACGCGTCAATGGCGGTCTCGTAGGAAATGATCCCGTTGACCAGAAGCGCGATCAGCGACTGGTTCATTGTCTGCATCTTGAAATAGGCGACGGAATTCTCGATTTCCTCGTGGATCTCCTTGATTTCACCATCCTCGATATGCTTTGAGATCTTTGGCGAGTTCATGAGGATCTCAACAGCAGGAACCAGACCCTTCCCATCGGCCCTCTTGAGCAGTGTCATGGAAACGACGGCCTTAAGGACCAGTGCGAGCTGACTTCGAACCTGGGCCTGCTGGTCGGAGGAGAATGAATCGATGATCCGGTCGATGGTCTGCGACGCCGAGTTCGTGTGCAGGGTGGAAAAGACAAGGTGGCCCGTTTCCGCTGCGGTGATGACCGTCGAAACCGTGTCGAGGTCCCGCATCTCGCCAACCATAATGACGTCCGGATCCTGGCGCATCGTGTTCCGGAGGGCTTCCTGAAAGCTCGGCGTATCGGTACCAACCTCCCGCTGGGACACTGTCGCCTTGTCGTCGGTGAACAAGAATTCGATTGGATCCTCGATTGTCACGACGTGACAGGGCCGCGTCTGGGTGATCCGTTGGATCAGAGCAGCCAGCGTCGTCGATTTTCCAGATCCAGTAGGACCTGTGACGAGGACGAGCCCCGCCGGGAGATGGGTAAAGGTGTTGAGAACGTCGGGCAGATTGAGCTCTTCGACCGGCTTGATCTCAAAAGGAATCCGCCTGAATACCCCAGCAATCGTGCCACGTTGTTGATAGAAATTGCACCGGAATCGTGCGACGCCGGCAAGCCCATAGCCGACATCGACCGCTTGGTGTGTGTGCAGCCTCTCGCGCTGCGCCGGCGTTAGGATCTCCATGATCATGCTCTCAACCTCGTCGGGCTTGAGAGGTGCTGCCTTTAATGGGATCAAACGTCCCTGGATCCTCAACAGGGGTGGACGTGTGGGTTTGAGGTGCAGGTCTGATGCACCTTTCTTCGTCATGAACATCAGGAGCTCTTTGAGATCCAACTCCATCCTCCAGCTCTCGATCGTACCAAAACGTATCTTACACGTGTAGGCCTCATGATTCATGAGTGACTCTCGAATGCGAGGTTGGTGCGCTGTGCGCCGCTGCTTTGCCGTTCCTAACGCTGGGGCTTTGGCGAGGTCCGCGAGCACGTTTCGGCTGAGACAGGCGCAAGGCATGACCGGTGCATCCGGGCCCCCCGCCCAGATCCTTCGCCTGCGGCACATCGCTCAGGATGACATGTGGGGGGTAAGGCGGCTCAGGATGACGGAGGAAATGTCATTCTGAGGAGGCAAAGCCGTCCCTATCTTGTCATCCTGAGTCGCGTGCCAGAGGTGCAACTACCCCCTTCCGTGTCATCCTGAGCCCTCCCACCTTCCGTGTCATCCTGAGCCCTTCCACCTTCCGTGTCATCCTGAGCCGCGTGCCGGAGGTGCAACTACCACCTTCCGTGTCATCCTGAGCCCTTCCACCTTCCGTGTCATCCTGAGCCGAAGGCGAAGGATCTGGGCGGGGGAACGGCCGCAGGGAGAATTCAACCGCAGAGAACGCGAGGTTCGCAGAGAGAGGCTCGGACGAGCTCATCCCGTCCGCAGACCGGGAGTGCTCCGAAACGCCGTCGATCAACGTGCCAAGTCCGGTACACGTCCATCACTGGGCCTGGCACCTTTCCAAGGCCCACTAAAGGCCTAGCGTATACAGCAGGCGGCAAGCCTCACGTGCTCCAGCTGCGCGGTTACTTGCTGTGCCACCTTTTCACGAGGGTACCAACGGAGATGGATCCAATGATGTTGCTCGTCGAGCAGTTGTTTGTCTCGTCGGTTTCGACGACCTCGTTCGTTGCATCGGCGCAGGCAACCAGGTAGAGCTTCGCCCGGCCCGGCGTCTTCAGGTCCGGCAGCGTGAAGCTGAGCGAGGAGACATCGCTCGATTGCGCGGGATTCAGCGCCGGTACCTGGCGCTCGCCGAGCTCGACGAACGTCTTCGGGTCAAGCGAGGGGTCCGGCGTAACGTAGTACCGCGTGATGCTTGGACCAGCCGGCACATTGCCCGCGTTGACCGTCGATGCTTTCAAGATCTTGACTTGATCCCCGGGACTGGCGATCGTCAGCGGCGGAATCAGCTCCCGGATCCGCAGGTCGGGACCGCCGATCCAACGGACCGTCACCGGTTTGGCTTCGGGGGGAGCTCCGCCGGGCGCATGCTTCTGCGGGGCATACCCTGGATTGATCTCGACCGAGATATGGTCGGTCCCCAGCTTGAGCCCCCGGTAGGACCATGTCGCCGTGCCCGTTGCCGGACTGGTATCAACGTCGGCGCTCTTCCCTGCATTTGGGCCACTGGTGATTTCAAAATGCATCTTGGCCGAGCCATCGTCGCCGGGCAGCGGCTTTCCATTCGCCCGGTTGTAGTAGTGCGCCGTTACGCTCGCCTCCTCGCCCACATAATGGGCCGACGTCGCCGGCACAAGATCGAGCACCGGTTCGTACGGAGTTGGCTGCGCGTTCTTCAAGTACTGGGCGTTGAGACGCACGAGCTCTCTGCCTTCTTCCGTGATCTGGTCAGCGCCCGCGCCCTTGACCACCGCGATCGCCTGGTCGAGCAACGATGTCACCGTGGCAGAATCTCCCCGCCCCGCCGCGTGCCGCGCTTGCGAGAGCAGATCCTGAATCTGGCCAGCGAGCTGCGCATCCGGGATCCATGAGAGCTTCACCGCCTTCGTAACGTCCGCGAGGTACCGGTCCCAGTGCGCAAACGTCCCGCCCGCTACATCGATCGGACCCAAGACCGGCACGTGAGCCGTTGCGTTCTTCTTGATCTCATCCTGCTCTGGATCGTCCGGGTAATAGCCAAACTTGGCGTAATACGCGTCAAACCACGGATAGATCCAAGGATCTGCGGTGAGTTGGACAATGCCAGGCGGATGTTTCGAATTCAGGTAGGCCCCTGTGACTTCAGCGCCAGGTTGCAAAAACTTCGCTGGGACATCGGGATGGTGGGGATCACGAGCGGGAAGAAAGGAGTACTGGTGCTTGGGAGGGCAGACCGGGCAGCCATTTGGGAAGAAGTCGAAGAGTCGCCAACCTGGAGGAGCCTGAGCAGCAACATCAGCGTACGCCGCTCCAACATTGACATCAAACCCAGTGAGCTCCAATGTGCTTTGAGGGCTATTCTCGACATCGTAGGTGTACCGAAACCCGCCCGACTCGACGGTCGCGCGCGCCGTCACCTTGACCTTGAACACCGGCGGCGGCATCGTTCCCTCGCCGGCGCTAGCCACCACCGGCAGCGTAGCCGCCACAGCCGCGATCATGATCCACCGCTTCATCTCGCCCTCCTCAGGAGAGGCTCCGCTCCGTCACGCCTCTTCACCATGGAACCCGATGGCACAGCTTCGCCGGCGGCCGCTGAAAGCTCGTGCGCCACGATGCCGGTTTCCGGGAGGACCGAACCGGGGACCGCAGGTCTCCGTCCTAGATGGATGTCACCAACGAAGAGCACCGGGCGGCCAGCCTGCGCATCGCCACGATCGTTCATGGACAAACCATACCTCGAACCACCGCCCCGGTCCATCGGGGCGCCGGGTGATTTGTGCGGAACCGATCGGAAGAGGAATGAAGCGCAGAGACGCAGCCATCCCCACCTTGTCATCCGAGCCCCCCGCCCAGATCCTTCGCCTTCGGCTCAGGATGACAGGAAGAGGATTGAGCGGCTCAGGATGACAGGAAGAGCTGTCACTCT
>WGCW01000133.1 GCA_015493585.1 Acidobacteriota bacterium | reverse complement strand
GGGAAAAGCTGCGCCTCCTCAGGTTGACAGACCCTCGTCTCGTCCCGAGTCCAGGCCGCCCGCTCCCGCCGTTTCGAAACGCCACCCTCAATGTCATCCTGAGTCGCGGGCCGGAGGCAAAGCCATCCCCCCTTGTCATCCTGAGTGGTGCGCCAAAGGCGCGCCGCGAAGGATCTGGGTGGGGGAATCGGGTGCACCGGCTCCGCCTGTTTTGCAACACAAGGGAAGAGAGGAGCTCGTCTCCCCTGCATGAGGGGAGGAGCAGGGGTTTCGCTGAGGCTCAAGAAGCTGACCATGGGCGTCGATGACGGCTGGCTCAGCCTACGAGATTGTCAAAGAAGGCGTTGAGAGCGCTGAGAAGCTCCTGGGGGTTGTGTATCTGGGTCAGACGGCGGCGGAGGTCACGGCCACCGGGGAGACCATGGGTGTACTTGCCGGTAAAAACTTTGAGCTTGTGGAGGAGCTCCTTGCCAGCGAGTTCCTGTGTGAGGATCTCAACATGGCGGCGGACGAAGGCGGCCCGCTGGCTCAAGGAAGGCTCGCGATATGTCCCGGTTTCGAGGAGGGAGGCGGTTTGGGTAAAGATCCACGGGTTGGTCAGGCTCGCCCGGCCGATCATCACCATGTCACACCCGGTCTGCGAGAACATCCGGACGGCGTCGTCAGGAATTGCGATGTCACCGTTTCCGATGACCGGGATTGACAGTTCCTGCTTGAGCCGGGCGATCTGATCCCAATCGGCCTGCCCCGAGTACTGCTGGACGGCGGTGCGGGGATGCAGGGTGACGGCATCGGCGCCTTCCCCCTCGCAGATGCGGCCAAGCTCGAGATAATTGATCTGCGGCGGCCTCAGCCCGCTCCGGAACTTGACGGTCAGCGGAATTGTGATCGCCTTTCTCAGCGAACGGATGATCCGGCGCGCCAGGCCGAGATCGCCCATCAGCGCGGCGCCTGCGGATCCCTTGAGGATCTTACGTGCCGGACACCCCATGTTGACGTCACAGATGTCGGCGCCCATATCCTGGATCGTCTTGGCGGCATCCACCAGAGCAGAAGGGCGCGACCCATACACCTGGATGGAGATTGGCCGCTCCGATTGGTGAAAGGGGAGCTTGCCGAGCTCCTTACCGATTCCCCGTGTCAGGGCTTCGGATGAAATGAACTCCATGGTCACGAGGCCGCAGCCTCCGAGAGAACGGATCATCCTCCGGAAGGGAGAATCGGTGATCCCCGCCATCGGGGCGAGGATCAACGGAGGATCAATGGTGACGGAACCGATCGCGGCCACAGTTTTCAACCGGTCATGACGTGTTCGACGATGAGCCGCGCCAGGGTCTCCGGGTCTTCAAGCGGAACGAGGTGGCCGGAGCCGGGGATAGTGATCAGGCGTGCGTCCGGGATGCCATCGGCGGCCTCGCGGGCGAACGCCTGAAACCCGGGCATGTCCTGCTCTCCGGCGATGACCAGGACGGGAATCGTGATCTCGCCGAGACGATCGGGGACCTTCCAATCGTGAGCTGGCTCATCGCGCCGGGCAGCCAGGTACTCGGCGCCGGGGAAGTGCTGCACGATGGCCGTCAGCTTCTCCCGCACGCCGGGTTTGGACAACGAGTGGGCGAAGAGCGGGCTCGAGGCCCATGGCCCTTCCATGGCGGCGCGGATCCCCTTGGTCCGGGCGGTCCTGGCAACCTGCCGGATGTTCTCCATGAACGCGGGCTCAAAAGGACGGCCGGGCATCACGGGATCGATCAGGACCAGGCGGCCGACCCGCTCCGGCATTGTCAGTGCCATTTCGAGTGCAATCCCACCGCCGAGGGAGAACCCGGCGACCGCGGCCCGTTCGAGCCCGGCGGCATCAAGGACGGCGCACATGTCAGCGGCATGATCGGAGAAGCGGTAGCCCGCTTCCGGCATGGAGCTCTTCCCATGTCCCCTTAGATCCGGGCGGACCACGCGCAGGCCGGCCGCAAGGAGCTTGGGAGTAACGTCATCGAAAACGGTGTGATCGAGCGTATGACCGTGGATCAGGAGCACCGGTTGACCATCGCCCTCGTCACGGTAAGAGATCGTCACGGGCCCGTTCGCTGCGTGCGCCATCATCGCCTCCCTCCCGGCCATCGAAGGCCGGCCGGACGATTCTACCCGGATTTGCCGCTCGAACCAGGCATGTGGCGCCCGGTTTCCGGGTTGGCAGGGACGGGTTGCCGGCACCTCTCCCGGCTAGGTGGGGACCCAGATCCTCTTCGCAGCGATGACCTCGGCCATCCCGATCTCGACCGGTTCCTTCGATTTCGTATAGAAGGCCAGGCCACGGTACGAAGTCAGGTAGTGGTATCGCGTGCCCAGAAAGCTCGTCGTTGACGTAACGATCAGAGGATCCTCGATCAGGGCCAGCAGCTTGCGAAACTCCTCCGTCGTCAGCCTCACGATGACGCCCGAAGCCTTGACCGCCTGAATCGCCGCCGCTGCCGCTCCACTTCCTGCTGCTCCTGCTCCACTCGCTGCGACCGCCATTGCCGCCTCCTTCCTCGATGTCAGGCGCCGTAGAACACATTCCGTGTCTCGAGACACCTTCATCATACGGTACGGCAGAAACGGCTGCCGATTCCTTCCATTGCCGCACGAGCTCCGTTAAGCCGGGTTGACGCGCTCGAGCCGCGCATGTCTCTGCAGATGAGGCGAGTGCTCCTCAAGCTCTTGATTAACCATCTGATGGTGGGCCGAACAGGGGCGTGCGCGCTACAATACGCGCCTGATGAAGGTCGTGAACGTTCTCTTCAGCCTCTTCGTGTGGCCAGCCGCAGTGCTGCTCACGATCGTCTTTTCATCGCTGGCGGTGGTGCTGACGCCGCTGGCGCCGAGGGGACGGCCCGGGCTGTACCTGGCGAGGGTGTGGGCACGGCTGATTCTCGTCGTTGCGGGGGCGAGATTCCGGGTCGAGGGGCGTGAAAAGCTCGATCTGTCGAAATCGTACGTGATCATGGCCAATCACGAATCGCTGGCTGATATCCCGGCGATCATTGCCGCAGTGCCGTCACGGCTGGGTGGGCGGATCCTGGCCAAGGAATCGCTCTTCCGAATCCCATTCCTCGGCTGGGCAATGCGGAGCCTGGGGTTTCTTCCGGTTGACCGGGTCAACCGCGCCACGGCGCCTGAGCTGTTCCAAAAGGCGATGGGAAAGGCCTCGGGCGGAAACTCAATCATGCTGTACCCGGAAGAGACTCGAACGAGTGATGGACGATTGCTTCCGTTTCAGCGGGGTGGCTTCCTGATCGCGCTCAAGGCGGGATTTCCGATCCTGCCGGTGGGAATCGAGGGCGCCCGGATCCTGTTGCCTCCGGGAGGGAAGGTCGTTCAGGCCGGCACCGTTGTCACGGTCCGGATTGGCGATCCAATCCCGACGGAGGGTCTGGGCGTGAGCGCGAGGAAAGATTTGATGCAACGAACCCGGCGGGCAATCGACCGGTTGCGTGGGCCTCGCGGGCATATCGCCGATCGGGATCTCGAGACTGAGAACACATCAACCGCATCGTGATGATGCATTGAAGGGAGAAGAGATGTCTCTTTCACAGAAGAGTGTGACGACGGCTTTAGAAGGCGTGACCGTTCCTGGAGCGACGGCCAGTATCGTTGAAAGCGGTTTGGTCCGTCAGATGGAGATCGAAGGCGGAACGGTCCGCGTGCTGATTACGCTGCCCGGTGGGAACCCGGCCCATGCCGATACTGTTCGTGCTGAGGCGACCCGGGTCCTGCAGGAGCTCGAAGGGGTGGAGAAAGCGTTGGTCGATGTCAGAATCATGCCGGTCCAAGCCGGTGGTCAGGCAGCGCCGGCCCAGCCACAAGTTGGAAGTCAGCAGAATCCGGCGTGGGCCGACCGGGTGAAGGGGATCAAGCATATTGTTGCGGTCGCTTCCGGCAAGGGCGGCGTCGGCAAGTCGACCGTTGCGGCGAACCTGGCCCTGGCCCTCGCCCGTGACAAGCGTGCCGTTGCCTTGCTCGATGGCGACATCTACGGCCCGTCGCAGCAAATGATGATGGGCGGCGGTCAACCGATGGCCGATCAGAGCGGCAAGATCTACCCGGTCGAGGCCCCGGGGGGTGTCAAGGTCATGTCCCTCGGTTTGATCATCGACCCTGATCAGCCGGTGATCTGGCGGGGTCCGCTGCTGATGAAGGCGTTGGAGCAGTTCATCGGCGATGTGATCTGGGGAGATGTCGACGACATGGTGGTCGATCTGCCACCTGGAACCGGCGACATCGCCATCACCCTGTGTCAGAACGTTCCGATGGCTGGGGCTGTCATTGTGACGACGCCCCAGGACGTTGCTTTGATCGATGCCCGGAAAGCGTTGGCGATGTTCCAGAAGATGGATGTGCCGGTTCTCGGCATCGTGGAGAACATGTCCTACTACGAATGCCCCTCGTGTGGTCACGTCGAGCACATCTTTGGCGACGGCGGGGGGGAGCGGACGGCTGAGCAGCTTGGAGTGCCGTTCCTTGGAGGGATCCCGATCGATCCTGAGATCGTCAGGGGCGGCGATTCCGGCAAGCCGATCGTCGCATCGCGTCCCGATTCGCCGGCGGCAAAGGCGTTCGTCGAGATCGCACGTAAGGTCGCGGCCGTGCTTGATCAATAACAGTCGCGAGCAGCGCAAGGAGAGACGGCAGCGCCAGTAATCCGGGTCACAGACGTGAATGATACTCCGGCTCAAAATAGAGCCTAGGATGAGCGAGAGGCGGAGCATCATGAAACGGCTGAGTTGTGTCATTCTGATTGTGGTCCTGGGTGGCCTGTACTCCTTTGGAGCCCAGATCGTCCCCCCTCAAAACCTTGGCGAGCTCGCACGGATGAGCGACAGCGTGGTCTTGGCGAAGGCGCTCTCCTCGTCAGGGGTAGCTGGGCCATACATCCCGCATACCGTGACGACCTTCGAACGGCTCGATGTCGTCGGAGGAGCGAAGCTGCCGTCCACGTTTGAGGTTTCCGAGCCGGGGGGTGCATTCGGAGGCATCGCTGCTGAGATCGAGGGATCCCCCCGGTTTTCTCCCGGTACGACCTATCTCCTCTTTCTCAACCGGATGCCGGACGGCTCGTGGCGCACGCGTGGGATGGCCTGGGGCGTTTTCCAGCAGGTCGAGGTCAATGGCACCACGATCGTCAGGCCTGTTGCCGAACGCGAAAAGATTGGGATCGTGCACCGGTTCGACGTCGAAATTCCGGGTACGTACCGGGAGCAAGCTCTGATCTCCCACCTGCGCGATGTCATCCGCGGCCGCGCCCGCTGGAACGGCGCCTCAGTTCTGACACCGGATGTCAGCGTACCCAGTGCCCACGTTCAGGAGGCTCCATCCGTTTGTGAGTTCATGACATATGATGGCGACGGAAACGGCATTCGCTGGTTCAGCTTTGCCGATGGCGTGTCTGCGACGATCATGGCGACGACGCCTGGCCAGGAGGGGCTCGACGACGGCGGAACCGGTGCGGTCTCGGGTGCAGCGCAGGCGTGGACCAACGACTCGAGCTCACACATTCTCTTAAGCTACGGTGGAACGACGGCGCAGCAGATCAGTTGCACGTCCGGTGACGATTATCAGGCGAACGCCGTGGTTTTCAACGACCCGTGCGGCGACATCGAGGCGCTCAACAATTGTTCTGGGACGCTCGCCTACGGGGGCCCCGTCTTCTCGACGGCAACCGAGCAGTTCGATGGATCGCCGTGGCATCCGGCTCAAAAGCTCTTCGTCGTCGTCAACGACGGCGCACAGTGTGTGGGTGCGATTAACTTCGCCGAGGTTATGACGCATGAGCTCGGGCACGGATTGGGCTTCGGGCATCATCATGATTCCAATGCAACGATGTATTCCCAGTGTTGCCACTACCCGAGGGGCGCTGCCTTGGCCTCGACCGACAGCACCTGCGCGGCGTATCTGTATCCTGAGCAAAGCCAAAGCTCCCCGCCGGCGCCGCCGGCAGCATTGGCCGCACAGGCGGTGGGGGAGCAGGAAATTACGCTGACGTGGACGGACAACTCTGACGATGAGAGCGGCTTCCACGTGTACCGCTCGCTCGGGGGAGGGTTCAGCCTCATCACGTCGACGGCGGCAAATGTGCAGAGCTTCACCGATACGGGGATCGGACCGTGCACGACCGCCCAGTATCAGGTACGTGCGTTCAACGATACCGGTGAATCCAGCGCCTCGAATACGGCAACCGCGACAACGCCCGGATCGGTGCCTCCTGCCCCCGCCAACCTGCACGCGACGGCGGTGTCTTCGGACGACGTCGAAATCGGTTGGACGAACGGCAGCACGGCACAGACGTCCATCGAGCTCGACCGGGCCGCAAGGGCTGGGACCTTCGTCCTACGCGCAACACTGACGGGGAGCACGACCAGTTTCAGCGATCGCTCGGTGACTCCAGGCACCGTCTACCAGTACCGTGTACGGGCGTCGAGCTCCTGCGGCACGTCGGCATGGAGCGAAGTGGCCGAGGTGACCGTTCCGGCGTCCGGTGGAGGCCTGGCGGCGGACTTCGCCGTTTTGCCGGCGCAGCCGTGGACTGGGGAACCGGTGACATTTACGGCCGACGCGACGGGCGATCCCGACAGCTTCTCGTGGAGCTTCGGCGACGGCGGCCATGCCACCGGGGCGAGCGCGGTTCATGCCTTCGCACAAGAGGGGACCTATACGGTCACACTCGTCGTGGCAAAGGGGGGCGCTTCGGCAACGGCCGGTCATCAGGTGACGGTTGGTGCAGCTCCCTCCGTGATCGCCGCTGCGGCGCACACCCCCGGCAACCTCGGTACGTTTTGGAAAACCGACATGGCCTTGCTCAACCTGTCGTCTGCGGGATCATCAGGCCGCTTGATCCTGAGGAACGGCGATGGCGTGGCTACGGCATCCAGATCTTTCACGGTCGCGTCTGGGCACCTGCTTGAGCTCGATGATGTCGTCGGCCTGATGGGATCCGGGCAGCTCAGCGGATCGATCGGCGTTCAGATGACCTCCGGGGAGAAGCCGGAGATGACGAGCAGAACGTTTACCTCAGGTACCGATGGAACGTATGGACAGTCGATCCCGCTTGAGATGCCTCAGCGGCCTGGGACGATCTACCTAACCGGGATCCGGGGAGCGCCGGGATACCGGACCGATTTTGGGATCACGTCAGCATCCGGTGCGGTTCTTCATGTCCAGCCGGTATTGGTGACGTCCACAGGACGTATCAACGGCCCGATGCTCGGTTTGGCGCCGCATGCGCATTCGCAGTGGAACCTGACCGCCCTCGTCGGAAAGCATGCTCTTGACGGGGTCACGGCGGCCAGCGTGGCAGTGACAATCGATCAGCCGGCCGTTGTCTACGTCTCCGTGATCGACAACGACTCCGGCGATCCGGCGTACATCTCCGGCTCTCCAGCCGCACAACATATTCTGATTCCGGTGATCGGCCGGGGCCCCGGCCGGAAGGATACATGGTGGGATTCGGCGCTGACGGTGTTCAACCCAGGACCTCAGAGCGCACATCTCAACCTCGTCTACTTGCCAGGCAATCAGGACAATAGCAGCGGCGGAGTGACGGTAGCCCGAACACTGGCACCGGGGGAAACGCGGCGGTTCGATCAGGTGCAGCCGACGCTGTGGGGCATCGATGAGGGACTCGGAAGCATTCGGATCGACTCCGATGTGCCGGTCGTGGCGACGGCGCGTGTGGTGACGCCGAGACCGGATGGGCCAGGAACGATGGGTCAAACGGTGCCGGGCATCGATCTGGACCGGATGGAGCTTCGGCAGGGTGTGATTTCCTGGGTACGGTGGGGGAGCGCGTTCCGCACCAACGCTGGTCTCGTCAACCTGAGCGCAACCTCGCGTACGGTGACGCTCCGCCTTCACGGAATCGATGGCGTCATCCTTGGCGAGACGCCAGTGACGATCCCGGCCGCGAGCCTCATCCAGCGTTCGCTGGAAGCCCTCTTCGGCTCCAGTGTCCTCGAGGGAGACGGTCAGGGCTGGATCGAAGCTGTTTCGAACCCGGCTGACCTGATCCTCTACGCAACGCAGGTCGACAACATTTCCGGTGATTCAGTGAACGTTGCCGGGCGGTGATCTGAGGTCATGGAACCGGCCGGTGCTGGCCGTCAGGACTGGTTCCGGCGCCGTTTCTTACCGAGCCAGACGTTGAGAGGGTTGTTGCGGTTCAAGAACGGGATAACGGGCTTCTTGCGCCGGCCGATCTCCCCCAGGAGCGCATTGAGCCGTTTGTGCCCCGGCGAAAGGCGGAGTCCTTTCTCGATCGCCTCGACGGTATGCCGGCGGTCATCCCGCTCGAAGTAGATTCTGGCAAGGTTGTAGAGGTGCTCGGGATCGAGTGAATTGGCCCTGATCGAGATCTGGCAGTACTTGACCCCCTCAGCGTAGTGGCGTTGCACGAGCGCGACACAGAGCCCGTAGTACGACATTGCCGCGGCGGCGAACCGCTTTTCGTCGATCGTTCCCGCTGTCAATGCCGGGATGCATTTGACGAAGATCCCGATCGCCTCTTCGAGTTGGCCGTCACGGGTCAGATCGATCGCGTGACGGACCTCTTCCTTCAGGTTCTGCGGCGTGTCATCCATCATCGGACTCCATCATACCGTAGCTCACGCTTATTGTTTCCATTGGGACTGGTAGCGTCCGATCACCTGAAGCAGCTCTTTGTGCGGGCCGGCTGGCCCGGCGACGACATCTCCGGTTTCGAGGAAGTCGTCCGCTCCGGTCATGGAGGTGATGCGCCCGCCCGCCTCGCGGATCAGAGCTGCACCGGCGGCGAGGTCCCACGGGGAAAGTTGAAACTCAAAGAAACCGTCGAAGATGCCACAGGCGACGTAGGCGAGGTCGAGCGCCGCAGCGCCTGGCCTCCGGATCGCCTTCGCGCGCAGAAAAACATCGTGAAAAATTGCGAGGTAAGGATCGAGGAGCTGGTGCGCCTTGAACGGGAAACCGGTCGTCAGCAGCGCTCCGGCCAGGCCTTCCCGGGTGCTGACGTGGCACGGCTTGCCGTTCCAGCGTGCTCCTGCGCCGCTGCCCGCGGTAAACAGGTCATCTTTGACCGGATCGAGGATGACGCCGGCGACCGGGGCTCCGTCCACAGCGATTCCAACGGAGACGGCAAAGTGCGGCACGCCGTGCACGAAGTTGGTCGTCCCGTCCAGCGGGTCGACGATCCAGACTGGACGTCCTTCTTCCTTCAGCCCGCTGAGCCCCGATTCTTCGGCGAGGATGGCATGGGAGGGGAAGTGTTCGTGAATGAGGGCAAGGATGGCTCGTTCACTTGCGCGATCGGCCTCCGTCACGAGATCGTTGGGGGCCTTCTCAGCCACCTGGGAAGGGTCCATCGCCCGCCAGTACCGCATGAGCACGTCACCACCGGTGCGTGCGGCGGCAACGGCAGTTTCAAGCAATGCGGGAATATCGAGGAATGTCATGGTGCATCTCCACGTTGTCAGGTTCGAAGGAGGAGCGCATGGAAACCCGGACTGATGTTGAGCTCGACGGCCGGACGCGATTGATGCTGGCCGTCGTCGAGGACGTGCTCACAAAAGATCCCGAGCTTCGCCTCTGCGAGGGTTTGCGCTTGCTCCGGTCGGTCGAGACGGCGTGCGCCCGGGCAGGCGCGGACCGGCTCGACGTCTTCGTGCGGTTCATCCGTCCGCAGCTGTACGAACGGCTCCTTCAGTGTTTTGGAATCTGTGCCGATCCATTTCGCCGTGTGAACTGACGTCCACCCCCAGCTCCCGCGAGGTGCCGGCGTGATCCCCGCCAGACGATGGCCCATCACTTCGTGTGGGCCCCGGCAATATCGGCAAATTCCGGAAGTGTCCGGATGACGGCGGGAGGGAGCGGGTTCTCAAGCTCGACGGTCACCTGATCATCTGGACCCAACGTGACGCCAGGAAGCCGGGCTGCGACCTGGAGCCCGACGCCGGGCTGCGCCTCAGCTAGGTCCAACGTGACCCGCCGTGAAACCTTGATCGTCCCATCCGGTCCGCGTACCTCCACCTTGACCGTCAGGTGGGGCAGATGCACCGTTCCCTTGTTGACGACGCGCAGGTCGACGATCAGCGTTGGGTTTCCTTGATCGTCCGTGACCGTTGTCGTTCCGACAGGCGTGATCTCGTGTTGCATCCGGAGCTTCTGAACCCTCTGTTCCGGCGTTGTCTTCGGGCCGCATGCCGATAGGGCGAGGATGGCGATGCAGATGGCGAATCCCTTGATCAGTTTCCCAGTCATACGAGGTTCCTTTCCTCCTGTCCGGGGAAAAGTGTACCACCGGGCTCCGGCGGCGGAACAACGGCGGGCTGTGATCGGGTACCCTTGCAGGGTGCCAACTGGACGACCCGGCGGGAGGAGATGACGATGGCGGGAGCTGAAAGCGGCGAGGTCAGCATCTCCGGAGACGGACGAACGATCTCCGCATGGTGGCGGTGGGTGGGGGATGATCTGGTCGTTACCGTCAGTGGCGGTACGCAGCCACACGTAGGCTCGGTCGTGCTGGCCGCGCCACGCCCATCTGGCTCCGACCCTTCGGCACGTTCGGCAACATCTTCGATTCTGAACCTTCCCGGGCACAAGGACGAACCGGTTGCGCGACGAATCGCGGAACGTCTTGCCATCGAGCTTGGCCATGCCGTCGTGGTGACGGCCGGGATCCACGAGGACGGGCTCGACACCGCCGGCATCGAGAGCTACCTGGAGCTGGCGCGGCGTCTGGAGGATGCGCTCGTCCGGGCGGCCGGGAGGCGGTGAGGCGGGGTGATGACGATCATCTCGTTCTTCCTGGTTGTGCTCGTCGCAGGCTTTGCGGGGTATGGGGTGCTCGTGTACCTCGGGCTTCCCGATGGAGAGGCCTGGGGGCTCGGACGTATTGCAGGGCTGGTACTGGTGGCGTGGCCCTCGTGGTGGGCGGGATCGCTGGGAGTTGGGGCGTGGCGTTGGATCGGTGGGGCGGTGCTGATCGCGGGTGCTCTCGCCGGTCTTGGGACGATGTGGCGGCGGCGTCCAGCGTGGCGGGACCTGCTGGTGGCGGAGGCTGTGTTTACCGTTGGCTGGGTGGCGGTGCTCCTCCTGCGGCTCGACCATCCCGCCATCCGTGGGACGGAGAAACCGATGGATCTCGGGATCTTGGCGACGCTGCTTCGCACGAGATCGTTCCCGCCTCCTGACATGTGGCTCTCGGGTTTCTCGTTGCCGTACTACTACTGGGGCGCCCTGATCTGGACCATCCCGTTGACACTCGGTGGTATCGGACTGGGAACCGGCTACAACCTCGTGGTCGCCCTGCTGGGAGGGGTGACGGCTGTTGGCATCTGGGTGCTTGCGTCTCGTCTGGCACGATCGAAGACCGCAGGGATGGGAGCGGTTTTTCTGGCGATGCTGGCAGGAACGCCGGACGGCCTGAGGCAGCTTCTCGCGGGCCGCAACCTCAGCTCGCTCGATCTCTGGGCCTCTTCGCGCCAGGTGCCCCACACGATCACCGAGTTTCCCCTCTTCACGTTTTGGCTCGGGGATCTGCATCCGCATCTGCTGTCGCTGCCGTTGGCACTGTTGGGCGTGGCGCTGGCGGCCCACGCTGCGGCGAAGGGGGTGCGCCCGGCGATTCTGGCAGGGATCGCCGTTGCCTTCGGCGCGACGTGGGCGGCGAACCCGTGGGCGATGCCACCGACGTTCGCTGCGATAGCGCTGATGTTGATCGCCGGAGATGGCCGGTGGCGTTGGCCGGCCGGAGAGGGGCTCACACGATGGGCCGCTGCGGGAGCTGCGGGGATTGGGGGCGCGCTCGCCGTCCTTCCCTTCCTGTTGGAGTTCCATCCGCCGTTCGAGGGGATCGGCTTCGTGCACGCATGGACGCCGCTGCCCGATTTGCTGATGTATGCGGGATCGCTCCTGACCGTTGTGGTTTGCGGCGCATTGGGTTTCGTCCTCCAAAGGCCAACGAGCGATGCCAGCCTGCGCCGGGTGTGGATCTGGCTGACCGCGGCGTGGCTCGTGGTCATGGCCGCGTTGAGCGGACGTCCCGTTCTCGTGCTGCTGGCCGGCTTGCTGGCGATGTTGATCTGGTGGGGAACGGCGCCGGGGGAGGAACCCGATCGCGGCGCGGTGTGGCTCGCAGCTCTTGGCGTCTTTCTCTTCCTGGTGCCAGAAATCATCTTTGTCCGCGATCCCTATGGTGCCGAGCTCCACCGCATGAACACGGTGTTCAAGGCGTATTTCCAGGCGTGGATCTTCCTCGCCATCGCGGCGCCGGTGCTGTTTCGCCGGGCGGCGCGGAAACGGGCCGGAAGAGCGGTCCTGACGGCTGTGCTCGTGCTTCCCGCGTTGCCGCACCTGGCAACCGTGATGACGGCGCCGTTGCGCGCGGAGCAGCTTGGAGTCTCCGGGCTCGGCTGGATGACGGCTGGGGATCGTGCGGCAGTCCGGACTTTGCGCGGGCTCCCTCAAGGGACGGCGCTCGTCGAGGCGGTGGGAGGTGCGTACACTGACTTTGCACGGCTATCGTCGGCCTCCGGAGTGCCTGCAGTGCTCGGGTGGGCGAACCACGAGCTGGTCTGGCGTGGCGGATCGATCGGCCCCGAGCTCGACCGGCGGCGGAAACTGATCCGGCGTGTCTACACCTGTGGCTCGGCGGCGACGATCCGGGAGCTTGCGAGGGAAGTCCCGTTCGATATCATTGCGGTTGGCGGCATGGAGCGGCGGCGCTACCCGCAGCTTGACGAGGGTGCCATCCGGCGGGCAGGACGGATCATTCTGGATGAGGAGGGGACAATGCTGGTCGAGGTGGAACGGCACGCGGATGCCGGTGGAAGCACCAAATGAACGGGGGAGCCGCTGTGAGTGGTGCCGGACGCGTGCAGCGCAGGCGGCGGTGGGCGTGGATCGCCCTCGTGCTGCTGACGGTCGTGCTGCATCTCTGGGGGCTTGGCGGACGGTCATTTCATCACGACGAATCGATTCATGCGCGGCTCTCGTGGGATTTCCTCCACGAGGGGAGTTACCGGTACGATCCGACCTACCACGGCCCGCTACTGTACATGCTGACAGCGGGAACCTTCGCCGTGTTGGGCGATTCAGACTTCACGGCGCGGCTGCCAATTGCGGTAGCGGGCATCTTGATGCTGGCTGTGGCGTGGAGGTTGAGGAGACCGTTCGGCGAGAAGGCGGCGTGGTGGACCGGCCTGCTCTTCACGATCTCTCCGATCTTTCTCTACTACGGCCGGTTTCTCAGGATGGATCTGCTCGAGGCCGTGACGGCGTCAGCGGCTTTCCTCGCCCTGTATGCGGCCGTGCACGGGTCGGAGCGTGCGTGGCCTTGGCTCGGCCTCTGGGCCGGGCTCGCGTTTGCGACGAAGGAAAATGCGTACGTCACGGCTTTCCTCGCCGTGCTCGCCGGTGGCATGACGGTTCTGTCTTTCGGGGTCCGGCGAAGCTTTGGCCGCGCGCTTTCCTGGATCGAGTCGCAGTGGCAGGGGATCGCAACGGCCGTCTCGGTCTTTGTCGTCGTCACGATTCCGATCTATACCGTTGGATTCACACACCTTGCAGACTGGTGCTTTCCGGTTAAGGCCATTCTCTACTGGTGGCATCAGAGTCAAATCGCCCGCGTCGGTGGACCGTGGTGGTATCACCTGCCGCGCCTGGCGCAGTACGAGTTCCTCCCGATCGTGCTGGCGTTGATCTGGGTGATCCGGCGGCGGAGGCGGCTCAAGCCGGTCGAGGTCTTTCTCTTCAGCTTTGGCGTGCTCTCAATCGGGTTGTACTGCTATCTCGGCGAGAAGACGCCGTGGCTCGAGGTGCATCAGGTGTGGGCGTTCATTCCACTGGCTGGTGCTCAGCTCGCGAGAACCTTCGGCCGGAGAGGGCGATGGTGGAGCCGGAGCCTGACGGCCACAGGGCTTGCCGCAACGCTCGTCATCGCGCTCGTCGCGTCGTTCGTGCTCGACGAGATCACACCGGCGCAACGACGCGTCGAATCGATGATTTTCGTCCAGACCTGCCCGGAATTGCGGGATGTCGCGAAGGAAGGGCTGCGGCTTGCACGGCAGGACAATGGTGTCGTGGCCGCGGTGTCGGGGGAGGCGGTGTGGCCGCTGATGTGGTACTGGCGAAAGATCGGCGTCGAGTGGAGCCTGCCGCATCCCGGCCAGCGGCCGCCAATCGTCATCTGTGATCCGCCCTCGGAAGCGGAAGCGCGCAGCCTGCTCGGGCCGGGATACAGCCGGCGCAGGATCCCGCTCAGGGCGTGGTGGCTGATGTATGAGCGGAGGCCATCGCTCTGGGAGATCGCACGGTACGAGCTGACGCGAATCCCCTGGGGGAGCATCGGCTCGACGGACGTCATTGTCCTGACGCGCCTGAAAAAGACGGCGCCCGTCATCACCAATGTTCCCGTCCCGCGGGAGCTCGCAGAGACGTTCGATGCCGTCTCGTTGAAGATGCTGGGGACAGGGTGGCTTGGGGAGCCCCGTGGCCTCTCGATGCGGGAGGGCCGCGTGGCGGTTGCAGATGCGGCGCTTTCCCAGGTGATGATCCTCGATCCGGAGGGCAGCGCGAAGCGTGTCGATGTCGCCGGGCTCAGCCAACCTGAGTCGGTGGCGTGGCTCGGTCCTGGGACGCTCCTCATTGCGGACACGTGGAGTCAGCGTGTCATCCGTGCGGATACCGCAACAGGCCAGGTATGGGTCCTTCCAGCGCCGGATGGAGGGTGGTACGGTCCGCGTGGGATCGCCGTTGGGCCGGACGGCTCCGTTGCCGTCACCGATACTGGCGACAAGCGGGTCATCCTCTACAGCCCGGATCTGCGCCATCTGAAGGTCATCGGCAAGCCGGGGACGGGCCCGGGCGAGCTCATCGAACCGGTCGGCATCGCCTGGCTCGACTACCGCTCGTTCGTGGTCTGCGATACAGGAAATCGCCGCCTCCAGGTTTTTTCTGTCAGCGGGAAGGTGCTCCGGATGATCCCGTTGTCCACGGCCTGGAGTGACTTCTATTCGCGGCCGCAGATTGCCGTGCTCGCACGCAACGACTGGGTCGTCAGTGACACTCCAGGCAAGGCGTTGTGGCGGATTCGCGGAACGGCCATCTCCCGCATTGATCTTGGCCGTTTTGGCATCGATCCGACCGGTGTCGCGTGGGATGAGGGCGCGCACGAGCTGGCGATCGGCGATCTCTCCGGTAAAGTATGGGTTCTGGAGGTCTCCCATGGCTGAGCGTCCCGAGATCAGCGTGGTCATCCCCGCGTACAACGAGGAGGCCAACGTCGTACCGATGTACGAACGTGTGACCGCGGCGCTCGACGGGGTGGCCGGCAGCTTTGAGATCGTCTTCGTCGATGATGGCTCGCAGGATGGGACATGGGATGCCATTTCCGGTTTGGCCAGGGGGGACGCGCGGATCCGTGGCATCCGGTTCGCGCGCAATTTCGGGCATCAGGCTGCGGTGACCGCCGGGATCGACGCCGCGCGGGGCGAGGCCGCCGTCATCATCGATGCCGATCTTCAGGATCCGCCCGAGGTCATTCCTGAGCTGATCGCAAAGTGGCGGGAGGGGTTTGAGGTTGTCTACGCCCAGCGCGAGGCGAGGGAAGGGGAGAGCTGGTTCAAGAAGGCGACGGCTGCGGCGTTTTACCGGACGCTTCGAGCGATCACGAACGTCGATATCCCGGTGGACACCGGTGATTTCCGGCTGATGGGGCCGCGGGCGCTTGAGGCGTTCCGGGCGCTCGATGAGCGCAACCGCTTCATCCGGGGTCTGGTCAGTTGGGTCGGTTTTGAACAGACCGGGGTCCGGTATCACCGTCAAGCCCGTCACGCCGGCGAGACCAAGTATCCGCTGAAAAAGATGGTTCGCTTCGCCATCGACGGGATCACCTCGTTCTCGTTCGTGCCGCTCCGGCTGGCGACGTGGCTTGGGTTTGCCGTCTCGGCGCTCGCCTTCGTTTACATCCTGGTTGTCATCGGGCTCAAGCTGGCCGGGATCAACTGGCCTGGGTACACGTCGCTGATGGCGTCGATCCTCTTCCTCGGCGGCGTCCAGCTCATCATGATTGGCATCCTTGGGGAGTACCTCGGCCGCGTCTTCGACGAGGTTAAGCATAGGCCGCTCTACCTGGTCGGCGAGAGCACCGATCACACGGTTGGTGTCCTCGGCAGGGGAAGCTCCCGGCCACATCCCAACGGGCCCAAGCCGGACGGAACATGAGAGACCCGCATCTGCCCGCCGCACTCGGTGGACCGGGATGGTCACCGCGCACGGCATCACTGCGGGAAGAGATCGGGACTCTGTGGTCGAGCTGTGGCGCCGATACGGAATGGATGCCGCTCAAACGGGTGCTGATGCACCGTCCCGGAGCCGAGCTTGGCGCTTCTTCTGATCCCGGGAGCGTGCAGATGCTGGAACCGGTCGAATGGGAGGAAGCGCGGCGCGAGCATGAGGCGCTTGAAGCCGCGTACCGGGAGCTTGGCATTCGCGTCGACCTGATTGAGCCGGACGGGACGCCACCGCCAAATCTGGTGTTTGCAGCGGACCTGTTCTTTATGACGGCGGAAGGCGCCGTCATCGGACGGCCGGCTTCGACCGTCCGGGCAGGCGAGGAGCGGCTCGTGGCGTACCGGCTTGCGGCGCTTGGGATCCCCATCCTGCGGACGATCCGGGGCCGGGGAACGTTCGAGGGTGCGGACGCGATGTGGCTTGGGCCGGACCGGGTGATGATTGGGGTTGGGTTCCGGACGAATCGCGACGGTGCGCGGCAGGCCGCCGGATGCCTGCAGGAGCTGGGCATCGACGCGGTGGAGGTTGAGATCGTGCCAGGGGCGATGCACCTGATGGGGACGCTGCGTCTCGTGGACCGGGACCTCGCCATCGCCCGGCCGGGAGCCGTTCCAACACGTACGCGTGCCATCCTCAACGAGGCTGGTTTTGACATTTTGACTGCACCGGAGAGCCCCGAGCTCTCGGCTGGGCAGGCATTGAATTTCGTGCCTCTTTCGCCGCGCCGGGTGCTGATGCCGGCTGGAAATCCGCGCACGCGGCGGTGGCTCGAGGACAATGGTGTCCGCGTGATCCAGGCTGCGATTCCGGAGCTGGCCAAGGCTGCCGGGGGAATCGCATGCATGACGGGCGTGATCATGCGTGCACCGGCGCAGACGGCGGGCGGAGCCGGTTGATGGCAGGACCGCGGTGGGACGTCATCGTCGTGGGCGCCGGTCCGGCCGGGTGTCACGCCGCGTGGGAGCTCGGGCGCAAGGGATGGCAGGTGCTGCTCGTCGACCGGGCGTCGTTTCCCCGGTGGAAACCGTGTGCGGGGGGGATCACAGCCAAGGCGGAGCCGTACCTCCCACCGGAGCTACGCGATCTCTTCGAGCGGGAGATGTCCGAGGCGGTGATTTCGTACGGACCGGGGCTCGTGACCCGTGTCCGGTCGTCCCGTCCCGTCGGATGGATGGTGCATCGGGAGACCTTTGACGCGGCGCATCTGGAGCTCGTCCGAACGCTGCAACGGGTCGATGTGATGGAGGGCTGCACCGTTCGTGGCGTGATCGAGACGGCGCATGAAATGATCCTCGACACCTCGTGTGGGGAGCTGCATGGGAGGACGCTGGTCGGGGCCGATGGCGTCGAAAGCCGCGTCCGGAAGGCTCTCTTCCCGGGGGAGGAGCGCGAGGTCGCCGCCACCTACGAGATGGAAGCACGGCTGCCTCATCGCGAAGAAGGACCAGCAACTGCGCTCTTCGATCTGGAAGCGTTTCCTGGCGGCTACGGATGGGCCTTCCCCAAGCGGCTGACCTGCTCGATCGGCGGATACGTCGAGGGAGGCTCCGGGTCGGGCCGAAGAGCGATACGACGGCTTGAGCGTTTCATCTCGCGCTGGCCGCAACTGGAGGACACTGCGCCCGTGCGCTCCCGCGGGTACAGAATCCCGGTCGGAGGAAGCCGCGCACGCCTCAATACCAACCGTGCCGTCTTAGCCGGTGATGCAGCGGACACCGTGGATCCGGTGACAGGCGAGGGGATCTCGTACGCGTTGATGACGGGCCACTTTGCCGCGGCTGCGATCGACGCGATGCTCCGGAGTGGACGGCCGCTCGACGGCTACACCCTTCGGGTATGGTGGAAGATCCACGCGCCGTTTGTGCTCGCACGCCGACTCTCCGATCTCTTGTTTCATCATCCACGAAGTGCGATGAAATATCTGTTCCGGAACCGGCAGGTGTGCGGCTGGTTCGTGCAGGTCATCCGGGGTGAGATGGGATACCCGGGGCTGCTGGCCCGCGCGGCGGCGCTCGCACCGGTGTTCATGCCGTCGCACGTGAGCGGGTCCGAGGTAACGTTCGATGTTCCGTAACGGCATGCGCCCCCGTCTCGTCCGCTTCGTGCTCGCGATAGCGCTCCCCGGAGGGCTCGGAGCAGCCGTGCCGGGAACGGTCCATGCGGACGAGCCTTGGATCATCACGACGCCGGTCACGATCAGTCAGCCGGAGGATCTTGGAGATGTCGTCGTTGCAGACGGGGGGCTTCTCACGATCGCAAACGTCCCCGATCCCGGCGTTCGTTTCACCGGGAGCCTCATGGTCCTTGGGCACGGGACCGTGATCCTGACACATTCGGTCATCCAATTCATGAGCACGTATCACGGGCAGTACGCGCTCGCGGTCGTGGACGATGGTTCCGCCACCATTTCGGATTGCGACTACCGGGTGCCCAACGGCGTCCAGCATGCGCTTTGGTCTGGCGGCAACGGCTCGATCACCATCACGGACACCGGCTTCGGGAGTGTGCAACTGATCGCGACCGGAAGCTCCCGGATCGACGCCGCGCGGCTCGATGGCCACTTTGAGGTGATCCTCCAGGATTCCGGGCAGATCGCGCTTGAGGATATCCCCCGCGATCCCGGGGGCGGCAACCTCTGGGTCTGGCCGGAGTTTCCCGAGGGAAGCACAGCGGTATACACGCCGCCGGCCACCGGGTTCGTTGAGGCGTGGGACTTTCCGCCGGCCGGTTCGACCGGGATTCCAGACACCTGCCACCTCAAACGGTGTCAGGTGCTCCTGTGGCCGTTGCTGGTCAAACCGGGTGCGAACCTGACGCTTCGCGATATCCCGCAGGACAACTGGGTCGTCGTCGGCCTGCACCTGCCGCATCCAGAAACGATCACGGATCTCAGGAATGGTCAGATGTACGACGACGCCGTTCTCCCGCTCGATGACCGGACGATCCATCTCGAGAATGCATCGATCGATACCTGGAACCTCTATCCGGAAAATGGCGCCACCGTGACCGTCAAGGATGCTGTGATCGGCGAGATGATCACATTTGGCGGTGCTCATTCCGTGCTCGAGAGGACCACCGTCGATGGAAGCGGCGGCTACTTCGGTGCGACAGACACGTCGACATCGGCCGCACGGCAATGCACGTTCACGTGCGATATCCAAGCCTCCGATGAGGCGACGATCGAGCTCCACGCCTGCCACGTCAAGCCGTACCCAGATGATGCCACCGGTGCCTTCACCAGATTTGGGGCGTTCGACCACGCCCGGCTCCTGCTCGACGAGACCGATACTGCAACGACACCGGCGCTCGGGGGTCAGGGGCTGATCGCCGGAACGTGGATCGAAAACGCGCCGTTGCTGCCTCCGGCTATGGGGATGGCCTTCCCCCTGTACGGTATCGCCGCCCTCTACAGCCTCCCCGATGGGCCAGCCCCTGGATCGTGGGAGCTCGAAGCTGTCGACGGCGGTGGACGCATCCTCTCAGTGTTGGGCAACGGCCCGACGTCAGGGGATCACCGCCTCCTCGGCATCTGGACCGGATCCGGGGCCGCCCATGCATCCGGGCTCCGGCTCGTGCTGACCGACGGGTGGGGAAGGACGTTGACGGGCTCGGTCGACCTGGCAGCGGTGGCACACCGTGCCTCCCGGAGCGTCCGCCCGCTCAAGCGCATGCGCTGACGCGGGTATACTTCGGCCGGATATGCCGCACGGTGTGCCGGCAGGAGTGAGGGTTGAAGATGTTGCAACGGCTGAAGCCCCAATGGATCGACACGGCTTCGGGAGTCACGGAGGCTGCTGAGGCGTGCCGTGAAGCCGGCCGGTTCGCCCTTGACACGGAAGCGGATTCGCTGCACTCGTACTTTCACAAGGTGTGCCTGATTCAAGTGTCGGCCAGCGGCCGCCATTTTCTCATCGATCCTTTGGCTCTCGATCGGGAGGCGCTGGCACCGCTCTTCGACGTGATTGGGGACCGGGGTTTACCCGTGCTGATGCACGGCGCTGACTACGATATCCGGATGCTGGATCGCGACTTTGGAGCACGGATCCGCGGGCTCGAGGACACCGAGGCCATGGCCCGGCTGCTCGGTGAGCCGAAGACCGGGCTCGGGACGCTGCTCGAACGTGAGCTCGGGATTACCCAGGACAAGAAGTACCAGCGGGCCAACTGGGGCCGCCGTCCGGTTCCGGACGAGATGCTGGCCTATGCCGCTGCCGACACGGCGTTCTTAGAGCCGTTGAACGCCAGGCTCCGGGTCCGGCTCGAAGCGATCGGACGGTGGGAGTGGGCCGTTGAGGAGTTTCGGCGGATGGAGGAGATCCGTTTCCGCGAGCCCCCGGCTGATCCGCTCGCCTTCGAGCGCATCAAGGATGTCCGTGCACTGCGTGGCGAGGCGCGCGACCGCGCGTATTCGTTGTTCTTGTGGCGGGACCGGACGGCGCAAAAGCTCGATATCCCGCCTTTCAAGATCCTCGGGAACCGTCAGCTCGTTGCTCTTGCAGCCGGTCCACCTGCTGACCTCCGGGAGCTGGCCGGGCGTTCAGGGCTTGGGGCTCGCTTCGCCCGGAGATGGGGGAGGGAGATCCTTGGCGTGCTGACCCATCCCTCGGGGGCGCCGGCCCATCAACGGAGGTCTCCTCAGCGGCAGCTCAGCTCATCGCAACAGGCCCGATTCAGGCGCCTCAAGGCCGCACGTGATGCGGTCGCTACCGAGCTTAAGCTCGAACCGGGGCTCCTGTGTCCAAAGGCGTTGATGGAAACGCTCGCCGTCTGTCAGCGCCCGGTCCGTGAACCGGCCGATCTCGCCTCCTGCGGCTTGGAAGGATGGCGGCTGCGTTGCCTGGGTCCGGCGTTTGCCGAAGCGATCCGCGCGGTTTCTGCTGAGGATGCCCGCTAAAATGCGTGCTCAGGCCTGCATCATCGATCTCGATGGCACGATCATGACGCCGTCCGGCCCGGTCCCCGGTGCTCCTGAGGCGATCGAGGCGCTCAGACGGGCCGGTATCCCCTTTGTGTTCGCAACGAACACGACGCGCTCCCCGAGGCGCGCGCTGGCGGAGAGGCTCACCGCAACTGGCATTCGCGTCGAGTCCTCTGGGATCTGGTCAGCGCCGTTGGCGAGTGCGCGCTGGCTGCGTTCGCGCGGCATCCGGAGGGTTTCCCTGCTCCTTCCCAAGGCGAGCTTCGAGGAGTTCGACGGCTTCGAAATGGACGAGGTGGAGCCCGAGGCGGTTGTTCTCGGGGATCTTGGGAGCGAGTGGACGTTCGAGCGGCTCAACGCTGCGTTTCTCGCGGTGCGGGCCGGTGCCGGGCTCGTTGCGATTCAGAAGAACCGGTTTTGGGACGACGGGACCGGGCTCAAACTCGATGCTGGCCCGTTCGTTGCAGCGCTTGAGTATGCGACCGGCGCTCAGGCCGTTTTGATGGGAAAACCGGCGCGCCCGTTTTTCCAGACCGCCATCGCCCACCTCGATGTGCCTCCCGAACGGATCGTCGTGGTTGGAGACAGCGTTGAGAATGACGTGAGAGGGGGACACGGAGCGGGCTGTCAGGCGGTGGCCGTGCGAACCGGCTCGTTCTGCGAAGAGGACCTCCAGCACCTCGATCACGCGCCTGAGGCTGTTCTTGACTCGATCGCCGCTCTCCCGGAGTGGCTCGGCATCTGAGCTCTTCCCACATGCGGAGCTCCGCGCGAGCTTTGCCGTGCGTCGTGGGGTTGTTGCGCTGTGCGGAACCCGTGTGATTCCGGTGGATACGACCACGATCGAAGCACGCTCACCCCAACGCCAAGGCAACCAGTCGCGGGGAGAGCGCCCGAGGGAGCGCGGACTTCAGTCCGCATCGTACGCTCAACGCGTTCTGGTACACAAAGATGCGGACTGAAGTCCGCGCTCCAAAGCCGCCTGCGGCTGACGGGGCACAGCGCAACAACCTCGTCGTGCGCCCGGACACGAGGGCGTACCGGTGTGTGGTACGATGGACCTACCATCCACGGCTGCGGGGAGCGTAGCCAATGAACATGCGTATCTGCGATATCGAGCCGTCGCAGCGGCCGCGGGAGCGGCTGTTGGCGCACGGTCCGCGAGTTCTGACCGATGCCGAGCTTCTGGCCGTCCTTCTGAGGACCGGCCGTCGAGGACACAGTGCGATCGATCTGGCACAGGAGCTCCTGCAAATGGAGGGGGGATTGGCCGGACTGGCGCGGGCCGGCGCCCAAAGCCTTGCGGTACGGCCAGGGCTCGGACCGGCCAAGGCGGCGACGCTGGCCGCGGCGCTCGAGCTCGCCCATCGTCTCGCCACCGCCGAGCTGAGCCGGCGAGACCGGCTGGACAGGCCCGAAGCGGTCGGAGCCTTCCTCGTGCAGCATCTGGCGCACCACCGGCGCGAGGTCTTTGGATTCCTCTCACTCGATGGGAGACGCGGGTTGATCCGGGTTCATGACCTTTCGAACGGGACACGGCGGACAGCTCCCGTCGACAGCGGTGAGCTCTTCCGGATCGCAGTCCTCGATGGGGCGTCCGGGCTGGTGCTCTACCACAACCATCCTTCTGGAACCCTTGATCCGAGTCGCGATGACCTCGAGCTGACCAAGCGGCTTGTCTCTGGTGGAGCCCTCATCGGGGCCGATGTGCTCGATCACCTGATCGTGGCAGGCACGCGATGGCTCTCGTTGAGAACGGTGCATCCTGGCCTGTTCGCACCCGTTGTACAATGAAGGCAGGGGTTCATCGGGACGGGAGGTCAAGATGATCATGAAGCGTGGGTTGGTGCTGGTCGTGGCGCTCGGCTTGGGGATGGCGTGTACGTCGTCCCGGGGAGTACGGCAGCTTCAGATCAAGAGCTGGGCGGCGCAGGGTGTTGATTTTCCCTCATTCAAGGTCTTTGCGTGGAAGCCCGGGTCGGATGGCGGGCTCGTGAAGGCATCGGCTGATACGTACCGGCCTCTCGTTGACCGGGTCCGCCGTGCGATCACGGATGAGCTCGAGGGCCGTGGCTACCGGATGGCCGTCAACGGGACACCTGATTTTTGGGTTTCGTTCGAAGTTGCCATGACCTCGGCGAACCGGGGAACGCCGGTGACACAGGCGCCAGGTTCGATGAACCCTCAGCCCTACGGCGGAGCCTACGTACGCACGGGATTCATGATGATCTCACTCGGTCTGCCCGGCCACGATGATCCCGTCTGGACCGGAACGGCCAGCGGGCAAAGTCCGCGTCTTCTCCTCCGTCACGAGCAAATCCGGGACGCTGTCCACCGGATCCTGGCGCAGTTTCCTCCACTCTGAACGAGGGCCTGACCGTCAGAGAACACAGTCCAACCGTTTTCGCCCGTGAGATGCACCGGCGACCGTTGCGAGATCGAGCCAATCACGATTCAATCAAACGGGTCACGCCCCCTTGGCCAGTCGCTGTTCCTGCGAGGGAGGCGCCTGCTCTCCGCGTTTCTCCCTGCGTTCCGGCTCGATGAACTCCCGATCCCATACCGGATTCGTCAGTTTGGCGACCTGATGACCGTAGTCGATCAGGCCCTCCCGGTATTGTTTGTCGTCCAGTGCAGCGGCTGCTGGCTCATCCATCGGCTGCGCACCCGTCTTCCGGATGGCGTTGTACGCAAATGCGTAGTGATCGCGGATCGGGCAAGGAACGATCAGGTTTTGGACCTTGTCCGGCTTCCGTGTGTACCCGTAGGCGTTTTGCCACTCCCGGATCCGAACCATCAGCGGGTGCATCAGCACCTCGGAGAGGTGACCGCCACGGCGATAGATCTCGTTGACATCGGCGACCTGATACGGGAAGAAGACGCAGGGTGCAGCGTGTCCGTTCCAGTCAATGTAGAAGTAGCCGCCGGGCCGTCCGGCGGAAATACATCCGTTGGAGATTGGGCCGCCGTTCCAGAAGTCGACCAGGAAGATTTTCTTGTCGAAGATGATGTGCTCCTCACGTTCGTACATGCGCAGCCGCTGCTCCGGAGTGACCACCAGGTCGAGGGTGAAGCTGCGGCCGATCGGCATGTACTGGAACATCCACCCGTACACGGCGCCCTGCTCATTGAAGTAGAAGTCGACAAACTCGTCGCTGGTCAGGATGTCCATGTTGAAGCGGGTCGCCGTTGCAGAGATGCCGAACGGAACCCCGGCCTCCCTCAGGTTGGCGAACGCCTGGAGGATCCTCTTGTGGACACCCTTGCCACGGCGCTCATCGGTTTCTTTCTCGAAGCCTTCGACTGAGATCGCCGGTGTGACGTTTCCCAGCCAGGCCAAACGCTGGGCGACTTCCGGCGTGATCAGGGTGCCGTTGGTGTACACCATGAAGTAGTTGTCGTTAAATTCACGGAAGATGTCGAAGATGTCGTGGCCATCATCGGTCTTGTACATGAACGGTTCACCACCGGAGATCACCGTGAAGAACGAGCCCCAATCGCGCCGTTTCTCGTCCAGGATCCACTTGAAGACCTCGTAGTCGAGCTTCTCGGTGTTGGCGGCTGTGCTCGATGCGTAGCATCCAACACAATGGAGGTTGCAGTGCTTGGTGGGGCTGACCGTCACGAAGCTGGGTGGGCTGAAGCCGTACTTCTCGACGAACGGTGCCTGGCGGTCATGCTCCCCGATGATGACGTTGCCGACGAAATTGCGGATCAAGGCGCGCCGTACCTGCGGCGAGATCCGTCCCTCGCTCAAGGCACGGTCCACCGTATGAAAGAGGTTGGTGAGCACCTGAACCCTCAGCTCCTCAACCCGGCGCGGTCTGTTGTCGGGGTTATCGACGACATAGCGCTGGTAGAGTAGCTCCTCGCCCTTCTTCAGTGCCCATTTTCGAACGAATTCCTGTTTGAGGGACGTGTCGAGAAGTCCGGTGGAAAGGGACTTCCAAACAGCGTCGATGCGGAGAGAATCAAGCATGATACGCCTCCCTCGGGGTTTGGACATTCCCGTTCCGGTTCGTCACGCGGCGGATCGGCGGGGCCTTCAAAGAACATCGCTTCGCAGCCGTTGCGAAGCACCTCTCCTTACAACGTAGGCGATGGTTTGGGAGATGGCAAGCCCCTGTTCGAACAGCAGATGCGGTTACGCGATCAACGTCATCCGGGCTTCGATCTACCGCCCGCTCACAGGCCCGTTCGAGGCCTTCATCACAGACTGACGATCACCTCGCCGCTCCCGATGCCGCCGCCGACGCAGCGGGTCGTCACACCGATCTCGCCGTTGCGCCGGTGGAGCTGATGAACCATGTCGGCGACCTGACGCGCGCCGGTGCATCCGACCGGGTGTCCGAGCGCGATCCCGCTGCCCCAGAGGTTGACCTTCTCGGGCTGGAGGGCGGGCAGGAAGCGAAATGCCGCTGCGAGGACAGCCGCAAACGCCTCATTGAGCTCGAAGAGATCGATTGTGGTGAGCTCAATCCCTGCACGCTCCAGGAGCGGAGGGATGACCTTGAAGGCCCCCTCGCCCATGTACTCCCGTTCGACGCCAACGTCCAAGAAGGTCCGGAGCTCGGCGAGCGGCGTGAGCCCAAGCTCCGTGGCGTACTGCCGTGTGGTCAGCACCACCGCGGCGGCGGCGTCATTGACACTGGAGGCGTTGAGCGTCGTGATTGTGCCCCCATCGGGCTTGAAGTATGCGGGCGCCGCTGCGAGCTCCTCCATCGTGACCGGCCGGGGCCCTTCGTCGCGGGACACAACGGTGCTCTTTCCACCCCTGCCTGGGACTTCCACGGGGATGACATAGCCGTCGAAGAATCCACCCTCCCACGCGGCAAGCGCGTTGTGGTGGCTCCGGTACGCAATCTCGTCCTGCTCTTCCCGGGTCAAGCTGTACCTTTGGACGATCCGTTCGGTGAGCAGGCCCATGAGCTCACCTTTTCCAACGTGCGTGTCGGTGAGCGCGCCAAAGAGCCCATCGACGAGCTTCATGTCTCCGTAGAGCTGCCGCTTGATTCTGCCGGTGAACAGGTAGCGTGCGACGTTACTCATCGATTCGACGCCTCCACCGACGCCCAACCGGATCTCTCCGAGCATGAGGCGTCGCGCGATGCTGTGAATCGCCGCCCCGCCCGACGCGCAGTTCTCGTGAAACGTCGTCGCCGGCGATGTAAACGGAATGCCGGCCCGCAACGCGGCGTTGCGCGCGACGTTCGGCGAGCGGGGATCCTGCATCACCCATCCCATACAGGTGTACTCGACGAGCGCCGGATCGATGCCACCTTGGTCGAGCGCTCCGCGGATGGCGACCGTGGCAAGATCCTCGGCCTGAAGAGGGGAGAGCCCTCCTCCGATCGAACCGATCGGCGTTCTGACGGCAGAAACGATGACGATGTCGGACTGGCTCACGATGTCCTCCCAGGGCAGATGTTACGCCAACGAGGCGCCGTCACATTGTACGCGCAGAGACGTGGTTGCATCCAGGTCTCATCTTTGGTGAAATAACGGGCGTGAGGTACCTCTCCCAGGAACGCGCACGCTTCCTCCTCGTGGTGGCCGGGCGGATCGTCCCAGCCATTGCCGGGATGGAAGCGGAGGGTGTCTCACGGTTTTTCGGGATCATTGACGCCGCCTTGGGTGACCGGCCGGCGCCCGTCCGGCGTCAACTGGGCGCATTCCTCGGCCTGATTCGCTGGCTGCCCGTCCTGCGATGGGGGGCATCGTTCGATCGCATCGGGGCCAGGCGCCAGGACCGTTTCCTCCGCTGGCTCCAACGAACACGGCTTCGATTGCTCAGACAGGGTTTCTGGGCGCTCAAGACGATCGTGTTCATGGGGTACTACGGCCAACCGGAGCTCTGGCCGCTCTTCGGATACGAACCCCGCCAGGACGGCAATGAGGCGCTGCATGCGTGAGGTCCAAGCGGATATCGTCATCGTCGGTTCCGGCGCCGGAGGCGGAACGGTTGCGAAGGAGCTGGCACCGTTGTGTGCCGATGGCGTACGGATCGTCGTCTTCGAGCAGGGGCCGAAGCTCAAGGATGAAGAGCTGACCGGCCGGGAGATTGAGATGGCCAGCCGTCTCTACTTCGATTCCGGCGGCATGCTGACCCATGACCGGAGCATGACGCTGGCCTGGGCGCGTGCCTACGGGGGCTCGACGACGGTGTACACCGGGACGTCGATGGTCGTTCCCGAGCATGTCCTCAAGAAATGGGACGTGCCCGGATTGGCATGGGATGATGTACGGCGCCGCTCGGAGAAGGCGCTCGCCGAGAACAACGTGCACCTGCTCGAGGACGAGTTGATCAACGAGAACAACCGGCTCTTTGTCGCTGGATGCCGGGCGCTCGGGTACCGTGTGCAGCAGTTCCCCATCAATGTCAAAGGGTGCCACGGGGCTGGCGTTTGCAACCTCGGCTGCCCCAACGGTGCAAAGCAGGGGACGAACCGCGTGCAGCTTCCACTGGCCGAACGGCAGGGCGTCCAGGTTGTCACGAATGCAACGGTGACGAGTGTGGCCAAACGGATGTGCACCGTTCGTGTGAGATCGAGGAAGTTCGGCGAGCCATCGGCGTGGGAACCCGGTGAGTACATCGTCAAGGCGCGGATCATCGTTGTAGCCGGTAATGCGATCAATAGCCCGGCGCTGCTCTTCCGTTCGGGACTGGGAGAATACCTTCCCGCCCTCGGCCGTGGGATCACGCTCCATCCGGCGCTGATCCTCGCAGCACAGCACGATCATCCGCTGACGAACTTCTTTGGCTTTCCGAAGAGCTACTACTCTGACCAGTTCCGCGATGATCAGCGGTTCCTGCTTGAAACCTGCATGTACTACCCGTTCACGACGGCCAAAAACCTCAACGGATTCGGCGAGGAACACGAGGCCATGATGCGGCATCTCCAGTTCCAGCAGCAGATTCTCGTCCTGGCGCTCGATGAACCTCTTGAGACGAACCGTGTCGAGATCGGCCACCACGGAGAGCCGGTCGTCCGGTACCGGCTGGCGCACACCGTGCTCGACAGCTTGCACCGCGCGATGATTGAGGCCGCACGGATCTTCTTCGCGGCCGGAGCGAGCCGGGTTCATGTGCCCGCCGCCGAAACCTTCTTCGTCAAACGGGAGGACCAGGATCGCCTGGAGGCGCTCGTGCCACGGGCCAACGTCCGTCCAGGAGGGATCTCGATTTCGAGTGCGCATCTGATGGGAGGCTGCCGGATGGGAGCCGATGAGAAAACATCGGTGACGGATGCGTGGGGCCAGGTGCACGGTTTTCCGTGGCTCTTCATCGCCGATTCATCGCTCTTCCCGCGGTGTTCGGAGGTCAATCCCTACGTGACCGTCATGGCGCTTGCCGACCGTGTCGCCGAACGGGTCCGCGAACGGTTCAAGGAGTTGGGATCATGAGGACATCCGGCGCACGGCTGATTGTTCAGGCGCTCGAAGCCGAGGGGGTACGGTACACCTTTGGCATTCCAGGAACGCACAATATCGAGCTCTACGACGAGCTCGAACGGAGCGCGATGATCACACCGGTCTTGGTGACGAGCGAGCAGGCAGCAGCTTTCATCGCCGATGGTTTGGCGAGAACGACGGGCCGGCCTGGCGTGCTCAACCTGGTCCCCGGAGCCGGGGTGACGCACGCGCTGTCGGGGATCGCCGAGGCGTACCTCGACAACGTGCCGATGGTGATTATTGCTGCGGGGATCCGCACCGACACGGGGAAGGCGTATCAGCTCCATGCGATCGACCAGCTTGCGGTGCTCACGCCGGTCACCAAAGGGGCCTTCCACGCCAGTACGCCGGATGAGATCTATCCGCTGATCCGGCGCGCATTCGAGCTGGCCACGCGTGGCACCCCAGGCCCGGTCGCCGTCGAGATACCGGCGAACTTTCTCCTGCTCAGTCAGGAGATCGAGGAGATCCGCTTCGCTCCAACCCCCAATGCGCCAGCGATGCCGGATCCCGACCTCCTTCGACGGGCCGCAGATCTCCTCAACGCCGCCCGGAAGCCAGCGCTCTACCTCGGTGCGGGAGCTGTTGCGGCCCGGGAGGAGCTCATCGCCATCGCCGAGCGGCTTGGGGCGCCTGTGACGACGACCATTCAGGGCAAGGGCGTTTTTCCCGAAGATCATCCGCTCTGGCTGTGGAACGGGTTTGGCGCTTCCGCACCCGCCTTCGTCCGGAAGGCCATGGATGTCTGCGACGTCCTGCTTGCGGTCGGATGCCGTTTCGGCGAGGTCGCCACGGCGAGTTACGGTTTGGTGCCGCCTGAAAACCTCATCCATGTCGACATCGACCCCGCTGTCATCGGCCAGAACTTCCCCGTCGCGGTGGGAATTCCCAGCGATGCCCGCGCATTCGCCAGCGCCCTCCTCCCACTTCTCCGGAAACGTACCGGCTCGGAGAGCCTCACACGTGCGATCAGATCGGGTCATGCGGCGGTACGTGATGGATGGCGGAAGTCCCCGAGTCGCGATCGTGTGACGCCGTTCGCGTTCTTCGAAGCGTTGCAGCGGCATGCCGGTGCGGACACGGTCTACACGACCGATTCGGGGAACGGCACCTTCCTCGCGATGGAGCATCTGCGGCTCAGCCGTCCCCGCTGCTTCATCGGTCCTGTCGACTTCTCGTGCATGGGTTATGCCGTGCCTGGCGCCATCGGTGCCAAGTGGGGAAACCGCGAGCGCGATGTCATTGCCCTCGCTGGAGACGGTGCCCTGCTGATGACCGCCCTTGAGCTGATCGGTGCGTCGTCCTACGGAATTGCCCCGATGATCTGTGTTTTGCGCGACGGCAAGCTTGGCCAGATCGCCCAGTTTCAAAAGGTTCCGCTCAACCGGTCGACGTGCACCGTGCTGCCCGACTATTCAGTCGAGGATTTGGCGCGGACGACGGGTTGCCGGTACTTCCGGATTCTGCATGACGCCGAGCTCGACGGGGTCATTGAAGCTGCGCTCGAGGCCACTCGTTCGGGGAACCCGGCTATGGTCGAAGTCGCCATCGACGGCTCGATGAAGACCTACTTCACGAGGGGGGTTCTCAAGACGAACTTCCTGCGCCTGCCGTGGCGTGACCGGCTTCGCATGCTGACCCGGGCGATTGCCCGGCGCTTGTGACCTGCACCCAGACGGATTGAAGCGCGCCGCGGAGCGAGAGAGGGCGGACTTGAGGTTGTTGCGCTGTGCCCCGTCGGCCGGAGGCAGCTTTGGAGCGCGGACTTAGGTCCGCATCTTTTTGTACCAGAACGCGTTGAGCGTACGATGCGGACTGAAGTCCGCGCTCCCTCGGGCGCTCTCCCCGCGACCGGTTGCCTTGGCGTTGGGGTGAGCGTGCTTCGATCGTGGTCGTATCCGCTGGGATCACACGGGTTCCGCACAGCGCAACAACCCCCAAACGCGATGGCTCGTCACGCAGAGGCGCGGCTGGGCCCGGCGGGCGAGAGGGGAGACAACCGGCCAAGTGGACCGGGCGCACAGGCACCAAAGCGGTGGACGCCGTATCGTGGCCGATGACCTCCTGTACAATCGGACAGAGCGCGAGACCTGGCACGATGCCGGGCTCTCCGTGGTCTTTGGAGGTGAGCCATGCCATGGTCCTTGGAAGAGGGTGCCTACCGGAAGTTGAGCCTGCAAAACGATGCTCGGATCGTCTTTCTGATCTTTGACGGGCTGGGTGATCTGCCCGGTCCCGACGGTGTGACGCCGCTCGAAGCCGCGGACGCTCCGGTGCTTGACCGTTTGGCGGCCGAGGGCGTCTGCGGCCAGTTCGATCCGGTGGCGCCAGGTATCACCCCCGGGTCCGGGCCCGGGCATCTCGGATTGTTTGGATACAACCCGTTGCAGTTCCCGGTTGGCCGGGGGGTGCTGGCGGCGCTGGGGATCGACTTTCCGCTCGAGCCGGCCGATGTGGCAGCCCGTTTCAACTACTGCACGCTCGATGGCGAGGGGCGGATTACCGACCGGCGCGCTGGAAGGATCAGCACCCAGGAGAACCAGAGGTTGACTGCGCTGCTCCACGCAAAGCTCGGGGACGCTTTCGGCGATGTCAAGGTGTTTGTGGAGACGGTCAGCGAGCACCGGGGTCTTCTCGTGCTTCGGGGTGATGGGCTCGGAGCAGCGGTGTGCGATACGGATCCGCAGGCGACCGGCGTCCCGCCGATCGACGCATGCGGGGAGGATGCAGCCTCGCAGCGGACGGCAGAGCTCGTTCGCAAGATCGTGGCAAGGGTTCGGGAGCTGCTCGCCGGTGAGCCGAAAGCAAACGGCATCCTGCTTCGGGGCTTCGACCGGCGTCCGGACATCCCATCGCTCGGTGAGAGGTTTCAGCTGCGGCCGGTCTGTATCGCGCAGTACCCGATGTACCGCGGCCTTGCCCGATTGGTCGGCATGGATCTGCCGGCGGCGCCGGCCGAGCTCGACGATCTTCCCGGCGCGTTGAAGGCCGTTTGGGATCATCACGACTTCTTCTTCCTGCACGTCAAGTACACGGACAAGGCGGGGGAAGACGGGGACTTCGCACGCAAGGTCCGGGTGATTGAGCAGGTGGACCGGTTCATTCCCAAGATCCTCGATCTTGGACCGGACGTTCTGGTCGTCTCGGCAGACCACTCGACCCCGGCCTCGCTCAAGGCGCACTCGTGGCACCCCGTGCCGACATTGCTGTGGGCACCGGCAACGGTTCGGCCCGACGAGGTGTCGTCGTTCGGCGAACGGGCGTGCATCAAAGGGGGGTTGGGCCGGCAACGGCTCAGTAACCTCCTGCCGATTGCGTTGGCCCATGCCCACAAGTTCCAGAAGTTTGGAGCCTGAGATGCGTACGCTTGGAATGGATGCCATCCAGGCGGCACGGGGCGTCGTCTATTCGGACCTCGATGGCACGCTCGTCGATTCGAAGACGTTCGAACCCGGGCCCGGCGTGGAGGCGATGATCGAAGAGCTTGCGGGCAGCCGTGTTCTGGTGATTCCCGTGACATCGAAGACGGCGGCCGAGGTGATGCGGCTCGGGGATCGCCTGCCGTTGGCCCCGCTGGCGATCGTCGAGGGCGGAGCGGTTCTGATGATCGGCGGCAAGGACCCAGAGCTGGCCGGACCGGGGCGAAGCTCGCTCGTCGAGAAGCTCGAACAGCTCCAGCGGGAGGGGTGGCCCATCACCGGTGTCTCTCAAATGGATGTGGACACGGTGTGCCAGGTTTCCGGCCTCGATCGCACGGGGGCGCTCCGTGCGATGGACCGGCTCGGCAGCGAGCCGTTCGTCATCAACGAGGGCGAGCACGTGGATGCGGCTGCGCTCAGCCTTCGCATCAAAGAGCTCGGTGCCACAACCGTTCGAGGGGACCGGTTCTGGCACCTTCTCGGAGCCGGCATCGGAAAAGGGACCGCGGTTGGGAAGCTCGAAGACCAGTTTCCGGGCCTCAAAACGATCCCGCGGGCGGGGATCGGGGACGCGTGGAACGATGTCCCGATGCTGTGCTGGGTCGATCACGGTTTTCTGCTGGGCTCACTCGTCGCCGATGAGGAAATCCCGTGCTCGCTGACCCGCATCCCGGAGATGGGCCCCCCGGGGTTCATACAAGCCGTCACGCGTTTCCGCCAGAGGGTTGGTGTGTAATCCGGTTCGTCCTGGGTCCTGGCTCAAGATCCGAGAATGGACCGGATGCGCTCGACGACATCGGCGATCGAGAACGGTTTGGTGATGTATCCGGCTGCGCCGATCTCGCGGCCCTGGCGGATATCGGTGACAAAATCCCGGGCGGTCAACATGATGATCGGAAGGCTGGCAGTGGCTGGATTCTCGCGGATCGAGCGGGCAAGGTCGAAGCCGGTGAGCGGCGTGCCCAGGTTGACGTCGAGCAGGGCCAGATCGACTGGACCGCTCTCCAAGTGGTGCAACGCCTCCTCGACGGTCCGCGCTTCGACGGTGGCCCATCCCTCTTGCCGGAGCTTGAACGACAGAATCTTCAGGATGTATGGCTCATCGTCGACGAGGAGAATGCGGCCCTCCATGCGTTGAGCATACGGAGCCGCTTTGCGGTGATCAAGCTCCCGGCGTTGTGCCACTTTCCACGATGACGACAGCGGCAGCAATCCCAGCCTGATGGGTGATGCTGAGATGTGTACGGATGATGTCGTGTTTCGACGCCACGACGGCGGCCTGGCCGTGAAAGACGATCGAGGGACGCCCCGACCGTGGTTCGTGGACGATGGCGATGTCGCGCCACCCGATCCCCGAGGGGAAAGGGGGGTTGAGCGCCTTGAAGGCAGCTTCCTTGGCGGCGAGGATGCCGGCCAAGTGCTCGGGGTCGTCCGGACGCACGAGCTCGCCGGGAGAAAAACACCGAGCGAGGAAGCGGTGGCCGTGTCTAGTGAGGAGCTTCTCGACGCGATGGACCGCGACGAGATCGATTCCGAGACCGGCAATCATGAGGCCTGCCGGGCCCGGATCCCCGGCGCGAAGAGCTCGAGCAGAACGAGCGCGAGGTGAAGGGCGCCGAAAGCGCTGATCATGCCGCGAACCGCCGGCGCATCGAAGAACGTCATCGCCCAGGGCGGCACCACTGAGACGACGACCGCCCAGATCGGGCTCCAGGGGAGGATGATCATCAGGAGACCGGCATCGACGAGATACCCGACGTAGATCAGCAGGAGAAAGAGCCGAACGATCTTCATCGCGCCATCATAACCTGCACCCCTGGATTCCGCGAACGGACGAGAGGGCGCTGGGGCTTGAGCTCATCAGCGCCGGGAGGCTGACGCAGATGGCGATCCACGGAGAGGGGCGGCCGAAGGCGTGGTAGTGTGTTGCTGTGATGCTGCGACTCCTGTGGGGATCCCCGCTGCCTCCGATTCGATCCGGCGTGAGCGACTACGCGGCCGAGCTCCTGCCCTCACTTGCGAGGCTGGCCGGGGTGCGGGTATTGGAGCCTCCCGGGTGGAATGGGGAGCTCGCCGTGCCCGGCATAACGCTGGTTCCGGAGGACACGCGGCCAGCCAGCGGCGAGGTCGCGCTGATTCACCTTGGGAACAACCCGTACCACCTCTGGCTGCTCGATCACCTCGAAGATGCCCGGCGTGTGCTCGTGCTCCATGACCTGGTGCTCCACCACCTGCTCGTCGAGGCGACGCTGGCTCGCGGGGACGACGACGGCTACCGGCGGCGGATCGTCGAGGCGTACGGCGAGGCTGGCGCGGCGCTGGCAGACGGCCGGAAGATGGGTTTTACAGCAGCCCGTGATCCATTCCTGTTTCCGGCGCGGGTGCCGTTTGTCAATGGCGCTACGGCGGTTGTCGTCCATTCTGCATGGGCTCGCCGTCACGTCCTGGGTGAGTTTCCAGAGATGCCGGTTCTGCACCTCGCCATGCCCGCGTACGATCCCGGAACGGCGATCGACCGGATGAAGATCCGGCGCAGCCTTGGCGTGACGAACGGCGAGCTGCTCGTGATGCACCTCGGCTTCCTGACGCCGGCAAAGGGGCTGGAGACGATTCTCGAAGCGTTGTCGGTCGCAACGAGGATGGGTGTGGCGATCCGGCTCGTGCTCGTGGGGGAGGGACAGGCGCTCGAAGGCATTCAGGACGCGGCGAAGAGGCTCGGGATCGGAGACCGGGTCTCGGCGACGGGGTGGACGCCGTACGAGACGTTCGTTTCGCTCCCGGCGGCAGCCGATCTCGGCATCGTGCTCCGCTCGCCATCCGCGGGCGAGACCTCGGCCGCTGTGGTCCGGTTCCTCGCGTGCGGGACGCCTGTCGTGGTCGGCGGGCTCAACCAGTTCCTGGAATGGCCTTCGAGCGCGGTCGCCAGGATTACGCCCGGTCCGAGCGGGACGGCTGAGCTGGTGCGGGTTTTCCTGAAAGCCTCCGAAGAGCTTCGGAGCGGAGCGGCCGCCCGGAGGCGAAAGGCGGCCCGGACGGCGTACGTTGCGGGTGAACATCGTCCGTCCGACGTCGCGCAGAAGCTGGCTGCATTTCTCGGGGAGCTCGATCTGTGAGGGAGCTGTTGGCGCAGGAGAGGCACCTCGAACAGGTCTTGCACAACCGCAAGCGGCGGGTGATGCGGGCGCGTTCGGGGGAACGGGTCGCCGGGGTGCTGGTGCCGTTGCTTGCGGATGCCGATGGCCTCGATCTCCTGATCGAGCGCAGGGCCGGGAATCTGGCACATCATGCCGGCCAGTACGGGTTTCCCGGCGGTACTGCGGATCCCGGCGATGCAACGATCGTCGAAACGGCCTTAAGAGAAGCCAACGAGGAGATCGGACTCGGCCGGGATCAGATCCGCGTGCTTGGGCTGCTGTCCGACATCCGGACGCCCACCGGCTTCGTGATTACACCGGTCGCCGGCTCCGTTCTTGGGCCAGTCACGCTGTGTCCCTCGCCATCCGAGGTCGCCTTTCTCATTCGTGTCCCCGTGTCATTCCTGCTGAGCCCCGGGGCGTTTCAGAACGTGACGCAGCGATCGAACGGGTTGCTGATCAGCACGGAAGCCCTGGTCTGGGAGGGGCACGTCATCTGGGGCGCCACAGCGAGAATCCTCCGCGAGCTGCAACGCCTCATGCGTCCGTAAACGCCTTCCCGGCCGTCCCGTGAGCGGCTCCTCACATTCGAGGTCATCCCGCCTGTGTCTGGCGAAGCATACCGGAGGGGCGCTTGTACCTTGACGGTCAAAAGGCGCGGGCGAATAATTGTATCTGTAGCCTCCAAGGGGGATCCAATGGGGTTTTTCATGCGGCGGATTGATGGGTGGATCGTAACGCTGGTGTGTGGCGTGGCGATGCTCGTGTCCGGGGCCGGTGTTCAGGCCCAGACACTGGTGCCGGTCACGGGCAAGGTGGTTACGCCTGACGTGGCTCCGGTGCCGGTGGCAGGGCGTCACGAGGTGGTTTTTACGGTCGAGCGGCTTGGTGCCTATGCCATCGTGGCCTCGAGCGATCAAGGTGTCGGGCTGACGCTGGTCTCGCGGATGACGGGGCTGTCAGCTCACGCCGGCGAACCGGGCAAGAGGGATGGCCGCCTCAATGTCCTGCTCGATAAGGGCCAGTACAAGCTGATCACGCGCGGCCCCGGGAAAGGATCAGGCACAGCAAAGATCCAGATCGTTCCGTTTGTGGAGAAGAACGGCGTGCCGGCTCCCCAACTCGTCGAGAGCAAGGTGATTCAAACGACCCTCGGTGACCGGGAGCAGCGGTCGTACTGGATCAATGTGACGCAGGAACGCTGGATCGATGTCGAGGCTGGAGGACGTGCACTGAACGATCTGCGGCTCTGGCGCGATGGAAGCTGGTTGGTCGGCGTGGCACCGAAGCGCGATAAGGTCACGCCACACGAGGGTCAGCCGCTCCACGTATTCCGCCTGGTCGCCCACCTCGAGCCCGGGCTGTACCTGCTCTCAGCGTACGGCGGTCCACCGGAGCCATGGGCCAAAGCATCC